>CALWTI010000001.1 GCA_944384425.1 uncultured Clostridia bacterium
AAACGCCCCAAAACAGTCATTTAGGTAACTAAACTCCTGCTTTGGGGCATTTTGCGAGCCTCGCCTCACTTGTTTTTTTGACAGTCTAATTTTTAACTATTTTTTTATTTTTGTTCGGTATTTTTTTCTTGGTCTACATTTTGCTCAGGTTTTTGGTCAAGATACTTTATCCATGCTCTACGACGCTTATGTTGACGATGTTCAAAGTGTTTCCATAGTTGAATGATATGTATATTATATTCAAGGTTTAAGTTTGTTTCACAAGTTTTTATTCCTGCCTTTATGAAACTTGAAAGCATCTCTCTAATAATAAGTGCAGGAACACCACGAGATTGCCATTGTGGTTTGACTGCAATAAGAGCAAGGTCAAGTTCGGTAGGATGTTTAACTGCTTTTAATAGTGGGAATATGCTCTTTAAATTTAATCTTCCTTCATATTTATTGATAACTTCACTCAAAGATGGTATTCCAAAGCCAAAGGCAACTATTTCATCATTTTCATCAACAATGACGCTGATAAAGTCAAGACTTATAAAAAGCCTAAATTGGTCGATGATTTGCTTTCTCACCTTGTCTGTGTATGGCACAACTCCATAAAGTGGACCATACGCTTCGTCAAGCAAATGGAATATTCCTTTTTGATAACGTCTAATAAAGGCACCTTTTGAATGTTTTTCAACAGTTTTTAAATGATATTTTTTCATCACTGCATCGGCAACGGCGTTTATCTTTGGATCTAATTGTTTTGGAATAGTTAGTTTGAACTCAACCCAGTCGGTGTCTTTTTGATAGCCACAATACTCCATGAGGTCTTTGTAATATTCAAAATTATACGCCTCTTCAAATGTTGCAATTTCGTCAAACCCCTCAACGAGCATACCTTCACGGTCAAGGTCATTAAAGCCAAGTGGACCATGGACAATATTCATACCTTTTTGTCTTGCCCATGCTTCAACACTGTCAAATAGTGCTTTTGCAACATCTTTGTCATTTATTGCGTCAAAGCGAGTAAATCTCACACGCTTTTCATTGACCTTTTGATTGTAAAGCCTTTGAATAATGCCAGCAATTCTGCCCACAAGTTCGCCGTCTTTATATGCCAAAAAATATATTGCTTCACAATCTTCAAACGACACATTTTTCTTAGGATTAAAAAGTTCAAGTTCACTTGTTCTTAGTGGGTGAACATATTGCTTAACGCCTTTATATAATTTTGTTGGAAAGTCTACAAAAAGCTTTCTCTGTTTTGCTGTTTTTACTTCTTTAATTTCTATCATACCCTAAATATATTACTTTTTGTTGACCAAGTCAACTATTTTCAAAAAACAATTCTCTGTCCTATATACATTTTTTTGCCCTTTGTCACCTCTTTGATTTTGTCCACGCTAACGCCAAGTGTATTAGCAATTTTTTCATAAGTGTCGAGAGGTTTGACAACATACACATGCTCATAGGGCTTTGGTATTAAAATAACATCATTTGCTTGTATTTGTGAAATCTGATTTAGCGTTTTTAAACTATATTCGTCAACTTTAAATTTTCTGCAAATATCTGATATGTCTTCATTTTTTTTGACTTTATAAAATAAATTAGATTTTGTCGTAATTTGCATAATTATCGCCTCCATAAAATAAGATATGATATGAAATCATTATTCAAAACTGTTTTTATCATCATGATATTTAGTGGTCTAACACGACTACTTGGATTCATATTTCGCATTTGGCTTTCAAGAACAATTGGAGCTGAGGCGCTAGGCGTCTACCAGATAAGTTTTTCTGTGTTTATGGTACTTTTGACTTTGGTTTCAAGCGGGTTACCACTCATAGTGTCGCGTTTGACGGCAAAGTTCACAACAAACAAAGACAAAAAAACTGAAAACAAAATTGTGACAACTGCGCTTTTGCTTGCACTTTTTATTAGTGTTATCATCTCTGTTCTTGTCATTATTTTAAACAAGCCAATATCTCACATCTTTGCTGACGAAAACTGCATAATAATACTACTCGTACTTTTGCCTGCACTTGTGTTTTCAAGTATTTACAGCACACTAAGGGGCAACCTTTGGGGTAAAAACAACTATCTTGCCTGTTGTTCAAGCGAACTATTTGAACAAGTTATGAGAATTGTGGTTTGTATGATTTTGCTCTCTGGACTGTTCCCAGCAATAACAGGAGAAATTGGCGCTGCACTTTCTTTAACAATTGCTTGCGTGCTATCATGCACATTTGTGCTTGTGTGGTATCTTAAAAGTGGTGGAAGGTTTAATAAGCCAGAAAAAGCTCAATATGTTGAAGTTTTGAAGACAAGTTCGCCAATCACATTTATGCGTGTGGCGTCAAGTTTGATTCAACCTGTCATTGCCCTTATCATCCCACTTCGCCTTGTTTCTGCTGGTTACACAAATGCGCAAGCACTTAGCCTTTATGGAATTGCATCAGGTATGACTTTGCCACTTCTGTTTATTCCAATGGCAATCATTGGTTCACTTTCGTTTGCTCTTGTCCCAGACCTTGCAAGCGCAAAGGCAAAGCACGACGAAAAATATATCTCTTCAAGAGTAACAACTTCAATAGTGTTTTCTATGTTCGTCGCCTTTTTAATTACTCCACTATTTATTGGAGTTGGCGAACAAATAGGCGTGTTCTTTTATGACAATGCAACAAGTGGAATACTTTTAAGCACTGCGGCATGGATAATAATTCCACTATGCTTGACAAACATATCTTCATCAATATTAAACGCTGTTGGGCTTGAACTCAAATCTTTCAAAAATTACATACTCGGTGCAATCATTATGCTAGTTTGCATATGGTTTTTACCAAAATATGTTGGCATAAACTCTTTGATTTGGGCAATGGGTGGCTGTTTCACCACATCTGCAATACTAAACATCAGAATGCTAAAAAAACAAGTTTGTCCATCGCTCAGAATTGGAAAATATTTTATTAAATTCACTTTAATAACAATTCCTGTAATTGCACTATGTAGCTTTGTTGGTGGGCTTTTAAACTATGTTTTGCCGTTGTTTTTCAATCTCGCAATAACCTGCATTATAGGAGCAACATTCTTTGTGCTTTTGTGCCTTGTGTTTAACATATTTGAATTTCACACAGTACTTGTTTGGGTTAAGAGAAACAATCCAATAAAACTAACTAAACGCAATAAAAAAGTTTAAAAATTCAAAAAAATGCAATAATTTTTGTATGCTAACTCTAATTATTAGGTCAATAATCATATATTTTGTTGTGCTTGTTGTGTTTAGACTTATGGGCAAAAGACAACTTGGACAAATGCAACCTTTTGAACTTGTGCTGACACTCATACTTGCAGACCTTGCAACAATACCTATGGCAGAGATGAGTGTACCACTTCTTCACGGCATTGTTCCTCTTCTCGCACTTTTGGTCATTCACTACATTATCACCATACTTTCAAAACACTTTCCAAAATTTAGTGAAGTTTTTAGTGGCAAGCCTGTGATTGTCATCAACCAAAATGGCATAGACTACAAAGCAGTGCAAAAACTCAACTTGTCAATAGATGATATTATGGAGTCACTTCGTGGCGCAGGATATTTCAGTCCTGACGAAGTGCTTTTTGCAATTATGGAAACAAACGGGAAAATCAGCGTTTTACCAAAGGCAAGCGCTTCGCCAGTAACTCGTGAAGATATGAACATTAAAAGTGAAGAAAATTCAATGCCTGTCACTATAATAAGTGAAGGAAAAATAATAAAAGATAACTTTCAGCAAATAAAAATCAGCCAAAATAAAATTATGGAATTTGTAAACTCGCTTGGTGTAAAGCAAAAAAAAATACTCATTTTAACACTTGATAACAATGGCAAAGTGTATTTTCAAGAAATGCATAAAAGAGCAAAGACAATAAATACTAATTTAAAAGGATAAATATGAAAAAATTTATTACAATTGTTATTGTTGTATTGATTTTAGCTTTTGGAGCGGTGTTTGAACAAATAACAATAAACAACTATCTTGATGAAATTCAAGATATGACTTATGAGCTTATGACACTAACCAAAGGAAGTGAAAACATCCAAACAGAAGAAATTGCCGAAAAAGTGTCAATTCTCAAAAAAACTTGGATACATCACGAAAATGTACTTTGCACTTTTGCAAACCATAAAGATATGCGTGATTTGTGCATAGAAATCCAAAAACTTGAAGGAAACATTGAAGTCAATCAATACGAAGATTTTACTGCAAGTTTGAAAGTCATTTATCACCTTGCCGACGACTATCACAAAATTATGGGCACAAGTTGGCAAAATATATTTTAAAATCATATAATTTTTATATGTATGATAGACTAAGTGCCACTATGTATGCAAAAAAATGGTGGAATAAAAGAAATCCAAAATTTTATAATTTTGACGAACTTGGTGGCGACTGCACGAACTTTGTTTCTCAATGCCTTTATGCAGGTGGTGTTCAAATGGACTTTTCGCCACTTGGCTGGTACTATAACAGTTTAAACAGTCGCTCGCCTGCTTTTAGCGGAGTTGAACAACTATTCAACTATTGTGTATCAAACAAAAAAGATGTTGGCCCAAGGGGCAAGCCTGTGACAATTGACGAACTTGAAGTTGGCGACATTGTTCAGCTGTGTCAACGAAAGCCAGTATTCAACCACTGCCTACTTATAACAAAGATTGAAAAGACGCCGACACTAGAAACAATATTTGTCACCTGCCACACAAACGACGCACACGACAAAGCACTGTCTGACTACTTTTTCACTAAAATAAGATTTTTGAAAATTTTAAACTAATACGAAAAAAGTGTTGACAAAAAAAATGTGTTTTGATAGTATTATATTGTTTACGAAATTTGCCTCGTTAGCTCAGTGGTAGAGCAACCGGCTGTTAACCGGTAGGTCGTCTGTTCGAGCCAGACACGTGGCGCCATGGTCATGGGCTTGCCCATGATTTTTTTATTTGTATCTTTAAATATTGTTTTATCTTTCGTATATTAAAAGCGGAGGTAAAAAAATATGAAATTAAATAATTGGCTTGAAATTTGGACAAAACAATTAAAACACAACATAAAACAAAGGAGCTTTAATTCATACCAGGACATAATAAACAATCATATACGCCCTTGTCTTGGCAAATACGAGCTTGAAGAGTTATCACCAAAAATTTTGCAACAGTTTGTTTTTTATTTGCAAGAAAATGGAAATAATAAAACCCATGGACCACTATCGCCAAATAGTGTCATCTTGATTGTTACAATACTAAAACAAGCAATAAAAGATGCAAATTTATATGAAATAACATCAAAAAACTGTACAAATTTAATAAAATTACCATCAATTGATGATGGACATATTTCTGCATTTGAAAAATGGGAACAACAAAAAATTGAAAAATATTGCCTAGAAAACAAAAGAACTAATTATGTAGGAATAATAATTTGTCTTTATACTGGCCTTAGAATTGGCGAACTTTTGGCGCTGACTTGGAAAGATATTGACTTTGAAAACAACATCATGTGCATATCAAAATCGGCATATCAAGCAAAAGTTGACGGCAAAACAAAGATAATGGTCGACACGCCCAAAACAAAAACATCAAATAGAGTAATTCCAATTTCAAAGCAACTTGCGTCAATTTTAAAGAAAAAAAAGAAAAAAAGTACATCTAATTATGTTATTTCAACAAAGTTTAACACAATGGTTGGAACACGCTCATATCAAAAAACTTTTGAAAGTATATTAAAAAAACTAAATATTGCTAAAAAAAACTTTCATTCATTAAGGCACACCTTCGCAACTCGTGCTCTTGAATTTGGCATTGATGTCAAAACCGTTTCGGAAATTTTGGGACACAAAGATGCGACTATAACGCTAAAAAGATACACTCACTCACTAATGTCACACAAGCGAACAATGATGAATAAGTTTGGAAAACTTTTAAACTGCAATTTATAAATTTTGGTCTATCTCATTGACTTTTTGTTCAAGCAGTTGTGCGTACTTTTTTGCCAAAATTTCGTCTTTGCCCATAACCATAATTCTGATGACATTTTCTGTACCAGATTTTCGCACAAGTATGCTTAGTTTATCACCACAAAGCGTTTCTATATCTTTTATAAAATTAGCTAAATTTTTATCGTTTATGACTGCGTATTTGTCTTTAACGGGACAATTTATGCAAATTTGAGGATAAATTTCAACATTAGCAAGCTCAGAAAACTTTTTTTGAGACAATTTCAATATTTCAGCAAGTTTCACAGCACACAAAATACCGTCGCCAGTTTGTAAATAGTCTGACATTATTATATGCCCTGACTTCTCTCCACCCAAAACTGCACCACTTTTTAACATTTCTTCAATGACATATTTATCACCAATGTCTGCAAGTTTTATATCGATTTTATTGTCCTTCAATGCGTTTTGAATGCCAAGGTTTGTGAGCTTTGTGCCAACAACCAAATTGTTTCTCAAAATATTATACTGTTTGAAATAATTTGCAATAACATAAATGATTTTATCACCATCAACTTCTTCGCCATTTTCATCAACTGCAATAATTCTATCGCTATCACCATCAAAAGCAAAGCCTACATCTGCTTTGTTGTTTTTTACTGTTATTTTTAATTTGGTCACATCTGTTGCTCCGCACCTGACATTTATTTTGCTCCCATCAGGTGAGCCATTTATTATCAATACCTTTGCTCCAAGACGCTTAAATATTTTTGGTGCAATATCTGTGCTTGCCCCATGACAACAATCAAGTACTATTTTAAGCTTACTTAGGTCGCATTTTATGCTTTTTTTCAAAAAATTTATGTATTTTTGCTTCAATTTTGGCAATTTTTTATATTTCCCAAGTTGCATAACATCTTTGCGAATATAATCACCAATATAATTTTCAAGACGCTCTTCATACTCGTCGCCAAGCTTTTGACCATTTCCATTAAAGATTTTTATTCCGTTGTGAGTTGGTGGATTGTGCGAAGCAGTGATAACAATACCAAAGTCATAACGCAAACTTTTTGCAAGATATGCAACTGTCGCTGATGGACATATGTCCACATCAACAACTGTTGCACCGCCCAAAATTGCCCCCAAACAAAATGCAAGTGTGATATAATCTCCACTCACTCTTGTATCTTTTCCCAAAATTATTTTTGGACTATCTTTTAACCTGCAAAGTGCATTCCCGCAATCAAAGGCAACTTTGTGGTCAATATTTTTAAACACTTCTCCTCTGATTCCGTCAGTGCCAAAATACTTCATATGTCCTCCTTTAAGTATTTGTATGCCCTTTTTGGTTTTATCGTCTCTTTTTCACGAGCGATGACAAAATCACCTTTTTCTGTATTTTTTGTCAAAGTACTACCAGCGCAAATATATGTTTCGTCAGCAACTTCAACTGGTGCTATTAAGTTTGTGTTGCTACCAATAAAACAATTTTTCCCAACTTTTGTGGTATATTTCTTTTTGCCGTCATAGTTCGCAAAAATAACTCCGCAACCCACATTTGTATTTTCCCCTACTTGTGCATCGCCTATGTATGCCAAATGGCTTGCCTTTGTACCACTGTGCAATATTGCGTTTTTTATCTCAACAAAATTTCCCACCTTGCAATTATCACAAACTTTTGCCTTTGGTCTTAGTCTTGCAAATGGGCCAACCTTAACATTTTCGCCAATTTCACATTTTTGTAAGTTACTGTTACTTATTTCGCAATTTTTTCCAATAATCGAATCTTCTATGTAGTTAAAAGGATAAATTATTGTGTTGTCACCAATCACAGTATTCCCTTTTATGACATTGAATGGGTGTATTATCACATTTTTACCAATCACCACACTTTTGTCTATAATAGCAAACTCCATTTTTGCTCCTTGATTTTTATTTATGAAAAATATTGACATATTGTTAAACTTCGTTTAAACTGCAAAACGTGAAAATAATTTAAAAGGAGAAATGTTATGAAAGATTTAGCTATTAAAATTGACGATTACAAATTCAACTTCAGAGTTTGTGCTTTAATTGAAAACAAGGGGCGATATTTACTTTCAAAAAACAAAAATGATGACTTTTTCAATATGCCTGGGGGCAGAGTCCATGCTGGAGAAAATACGCATGATGCAGTTATTCGAGAATTAAGAGAAGAATTAGATGTTGATTTTAGCAATTACAATTTGCATCTTTTGAAAGTTGCCGAAGAGTTCTTTACATTTGCCGATACTACTTATCACGAAATTGATTTTGTTTATTACATAAAACTTAAAGATGACCATAGACTATGCAAAGCAAATGAAATTCAAAACAAAGACAACACTGACGAAACTTGCGTTTGGATAAAAAAGAAAGATTTGCATAATTACAAAATATTGCCAGAATTTATTTATGATATCAAAGGTTCAAAACATATTTCTCATTTAATATTTGATAAAATAAACAATAAAAAATATGAATAAATATATTTTTTAAAAGAATATGTTATAATACTTACAAGAAGATAAAAATGAATGAAAATATAAAAGATATTTTTAATAGATTAAAAAATTCAAAATTCAGAAATTCATTTAGTTTAAAGCAAAAAGATTTTGATTACATAAATAAAGTTGGCATTGATAAAATCAAAGAGCATTGTCTTGACTTTGTGACAAAGCGTCTAAAAGACCCTAGTCAATTTGCAGATGGCAAACAAACACCATTTAAAGGTCATCCTGTCTTTATTGCCCAGCATGCAACTGCAACTTGTTGTCGAGGGTGTTTATGTAAATGGCATAAAATAGAGAAAACTCATATTTTAAGTGAAAAAGAAATAGCTTACATTTGTTCAATAATCATAAGCTGGATAAAAGTAGAAATTCAAAAGTACAAAATAGAGCAATAAAAAAACTTAAAAAGTCAGACTTTTTTTGTCTGACTTTTTTGTTCTGTGAAACAAAGAATAAATTTAGTAAATAAAAAAATTAAAATAAAAAAAATCCAATAAAGCAGACAAAAAATTTCACTTTAAAGGATTTTTGTGTTTGGAGCTAACGAGCAGATTCGAACTGCCGACCTCGCGCTTACCAAGCGCGTGCGCTACCTACTGCGCCACGTTAGCAAACAAATTGAGTGTATCAAATTATTGATACATTGTCAATTGTTTTTGTCATAACAATGGCGAGAAAAGTCTAAGAATTGCTTGGAATAATTTGCTAGCGAAAAACTTTCGATTGAAGTCTTTGAGCGTGACGAGTTTACTGTTTTTTATATCATTTTCAAAAATTTGTGCATTATAATCTACAAACTGCTTGTCATACAAAAGCGTTGTTAATTCAAAATTAAGTTCAAACGAGCGATTATCTGCATTGCAAGTACCTATTGACACACAAAGGTCATCGACAAGTAGCGTTTTTGAATGTAAAAATCCGTTATAAAAATACACTTCAATTCCAGCATCTAGTAGCTGTTTCACATACGAAAGCGTAACATAATAAACTGTTCTTTTGTCGGGTTTCCCTGGTATCATAACCTTGACATCAACGCCCGTCTTTTTTGCTATTATTAGCGACTTCAAAAACATTTCATCAGGGATAAAGTATGGAGTTTGCAAGTATATTCTTTTTTGTGCAAAAGATATCATTCTAAGATATGCGTCTTCAATGAACCTTTGACTGCTCTCTGGTCCACTTGTGACAACCTGAGCACCAATTTGCCCAACTTCTTTTAATGAAGACTCCAAAAAATAGCCCTCTTTGACAAGCTTTTGAGCGTTTAGTCTTTGTTTTTTCACGCACCTAAAATCATTAAAAAAAACATTTTGCAAATCCCACACTGCTGGTCCCTCAATTCTAATATGAGTATCTCGCCATGGCGAAAGTCGCTTCTTTTTGCCCATATGGTCATTTCTCAAATTTATGCCACCTGTGTAGCCAATTTTGCCATCTATTATAACAATTTTTCTGTGATTGCGGTAGTTTACTTTGAAATTGATTAACCTTATGCCCATAAATGGTGGAAAAAACTCTGCAACTTCGCCACCCGCCTTTTTTAGTTTTCTAAAAAATCTTCGTGGGGCTTTGAGTGAACCAACACTGTCATATATAAGTTTAACTTTGACGCCCTCACGTGCCTTTTGGCACAAAATTTGCATTATTTCTTTTCCCGTTTGGTCATCATCAAAAATATAATACTCAATGTTTATATTGTTTTTTGCGTTTTTCAAGTCTTTTTTTAAGCTTTCAAGTTTTGACGGTCCATCGGTAAATACCTGCACCTTGTTCCCTATTGAAAAAACATTGTTATCATTTGACTTGACAAACTTTATGAGTTTATAAGCATAGTCATATTTTTCATTTTTTGCACGAAGTTTATCAAAATTTATGCGTTGCCAAGAAATAAACTGCAAATAGTCTTGTGTGTATCTTCTTTTTCGGCGTATATATACCCTCGTTCGTATGCTAAGTCCGCCACCAAACAAAATATATAAGAAAAACCCAACGTAAGGAAAAACTGCCATTATTGCAAACCACCCAAACACGCTTTGTGGCTGTTTTCTTTCAACAAATATCATTACAAGCAAAAGTAACAAGTTTATTACATATGAAACTATCAAAACTATTGTACCAACTGGCATAATTTCTCCTTTTAATCAAAAGGTGGAAAATACTTCCACCTTTTGAAATATTATTTGAACTTTGCTTTTTATTATTGCACTGTGATATTTAAAGTATTTGTATATAGTACGATGTCTTGGGCTCCTTGTTTTTCTTCACCACTTAAATTGTCATAAACTGTTATATAAAATTCAACATCTACACTTATTGAATTAGATGACAAATTAGTTGAATTTAATACTAGTGAATAACTGCCATTATTGTTTTTAAGTGTGACATCTGAACTTTTTACGCGAACATAAATATCATCCACATTCACCCCGTACATACCAGACAAAAGGGTAAACACATTTTTATAGTTCTCGTCGATTCTTGTGGATAAATATGTAACGACTTCACCAGTAGTTGCATCAATTGCCGAGCCTTTCTCTTGATTTCTATACAAGAATGAACAATTAAACGCTTTTCTATTACTATCGATGCCATACTCAATAGTCAAAGATATTAACTTTTTATCATAACCAGAAAGCGAACCAGATGAGACAAGTAAGATACCTTCTGTGCTAATTGTGACATTGAACATATTATCAATCTGAGTGCCGTTTACATATGTGCTAATTATCGTAGCTGATACTCCTGATGTAAATGGATATTGTGTACCAATGTCATCTTTTGAGATAAATATAAAGTCATTTGTTTGTGTTTCTTCGCCCTCAGGGTCTACAAGCGTTGTGATTGTATTGTACCCGTAAACTTTAATATCTGAGAAGTCAATAACATTACTATTTACAAAGTTGATTGTACTTTCTCCTGGCTCCATTGCTAGATTTGCCTCTCCGTTTATTTGTTCCGCGTTTTTGTAAACATAAACGGTAATTGTGCCGTATTTTGTTAAAGCTGTGTTGTCAGTTTGTGATAAGTTATTACCCAAAGTGTAAGTTAGAGTTGTCAAAATTCCATTTGTCGTTGTTAAGCAAATAACTTTATCAGAGTTAATCAATTTTTCACTATCTTCTATAGAATCTAAATTAAATATGTCAAGTCCAGAATCTATGTTTCCATATATATTTCTAAGTTGAATTTTAGGAAGCAACTTCTTGAATATTTCGTCTGCCCCTTCTGTTGAAACACATTCGTATATTGAACTTGAAACAAGACTATTTGCGCCATAGCGTGTGTCAACAAACGAAATGTTATTGAGTCTAACTCCAACATCATCACTTCCTTTAAGCTGAACAACCATATAAATGCTTGAATTTGCATATTTGTTTGGAATTGAAATTGAATTTACACCGTCCCAGTCAACTATTTTTCCCAAGTTTTCACCTTGTTGTGTTTCGTACAAACTCACAACAATATCAGGGAAACGAGTTGTTATTTCTTTGCCTGTATATACCCTTGAATGTTCATCTGATATTGAGAGCATTTGAAGTATGTCTTTGGTCTTGACATCAAAGTAATTCTCCGTTTTGCTTGCGACCTTTGGCAATCTTGGCACGTTGGCCGTAATTGTGTAGGTTGTTGCACTTGCGTCTGTGAAATACAATCTCACTGTGTCAATGTATTCACTGACATCTTTCTTTTCTCCATATTTAACCGCAATGTCAATCATAAGGTAATTAGACTCTATATTAAATCCTGGATACAATGTTATTTTTCCGTTCTCATCAATTTTTGCATATTGGCTTCCGCTCGACTCTGCTGTGTTTATTGAATAAACAAAGTCACCACCGTTGCCACTAAGTGTGGTGTTATCAGAATCTACAAACGAAGTTGCAGATGTGTATCCTGCCACGAGCTCAAATGGTCTGATTGTTGTCCCAGCCCAAGTGTCAAGTTCAACAACAGTGTCGTCACCAGAGATGTATGAATCCAAAACAACATTTCTTGCTTGCTCTGAACCATATGCAAGTGTTGAATCAACATCAACATATTTTAAGGTTATTCTTATGTCAGCAGTGTAGTTCTTTACATTTTTGGTTGCAACACCATTACTAAATCCATATGAAACATTAATTTGAATACTACTTTCGGCATACTTTATATTTAAACCATCAGTGCTTGTTAAGAATGTTGAGCCGTCATTTATATACTTTACCATATTGTAGATAAGCGTACTCTCATCACTATCTTCACTATCGGTACTTTCAGCAAAAGATATGCCTTTTAATTGTGCCCACTGACTCACGCTCAAGCCATCAATAATTGTTCTTGATGAATTTGTGTAGAGTGACACTTTTTGAGAACCTTGAATTACACCAAGTTCACGCAGTGAGTATGTCGCGACTTCATTCTTATTTGCAGTCAAACTCACATTTTGTACTTCACCTGCTTCATTTACGAAATAAACTGTTAACTTTGAATCGTTTTCAATTTCTCTTAAACCTATTGATAGTGTTTGGTCTGCTATTATATAAGAGGTATTTATCTTTATTTTGTATGTCTTATTTTCAGTTTCTTGAGCATTGTCATGATATGTATAATTAAACTCTGAAGCTTCTGATTCACCTTTGTAAGCACTGCTTGTTTCGTTAGACAAATAGTAATATACGCTTCTATCTCCATCTGAATAAGTGAATTGATTGCCCGCAACAATTGAAGTACTTGTATTTACTCCTTTTTCGTCATAGACATAAGTCGTTACCGAGTAAGTTATTTGGAAACGATAATTGCTTATATCTGTTATTCCGAAGTTATCTATTGAGAAGTAAACTTCAGAATTGTCACTTCTCGGAATTGTAAGTGAAATTTTTTGATTGTTTTGCAAATTGGTTGCAGTAACTTCCAATGAAAGTACATTTTGCACATCAGTAAATTTCACTTCGTGACCATCATTGTCAAATATGGTGTAATCAAAATATATTGTGTACGAATCTTTAAGACTTCTTTCGCCAACTGTATAATTTTTACTATTGTCCACAACGTCAATGATATCAAGCAAACTAAACTCTACACCATCTCTCACATATGGAGTATCGCTCGTCGACAAACTGTATCTTTCACGTATGACTGTTGGAATTTTTATTTCAATTTCATTGCCTTCGTCGTCTTTGGCACTTAATGTTAAATCTCCATATATTCTGCCATCACTATCAGCAAACACACTGTAATCTAATAAACCGATTTGGAAATAAAATACTTGTGATTGGTTAGCACCTGTACTCAAAACATCAAAAGTAATAGCATTATTCCCAGCATATTCAAAACTTGCAGTCCAATTTGCACTGAATCTAGCAAGCGTCATTTTGTCGCCAGAATCACGATTTACAAATGTGACAGGTATGGTGTGGTTATATTCATTTACAGATGTGTCCTTATCAATTAGAGCCACCGTATCTAACTCAAACGCAGTCAGAGTGTTAGTTGTGTAACTAATGTTATATTGAGCAACTATTGTCACATAATATGTCATTTTGTAGCCATATGGGTCAGTGAGTGTGATATCTACATTTTTGTTACCAAACTTGATGTCAGAGAATTTGAATGCCAAATCATAGTTTTGTGAACTTTGTTCATATTTAACCACATATTCCCCACCCTGGTCATAAGTGACATTAAACATAGGGGCGACGTTGCCTGGTTCGTTTTGATTCTCGTTTTTATGTTCAATGTATATGTAGTTTGCAATACTTGAATTTTCAATAATTGATTTGCTACCCCATTTTGCAAAGACTATGTAATCTATGAAATTGTAATCGCGAATCAAATTTCTATTTAAAGAAGTGTTTATTGTTCTATCTGAGTTAATTAAACTTTCATTGACATAGTCATGACTTACAATAAATGAGAAAGTATAATCTTTTGTTATTGCGCCATAGGCAACAGTTAACACCAAAGTCACTGTAACAGTAGTTTCTTTTGGTGAGCCATATGCCATAAAGTTATAGTCGTAGTTAATAGCATCACTTTCGGCAGCAGTGTATCTTAAATATCCAACACCATCTTTAATGAGATTTTGATATTCAGAATTTGTTGCACTGTTTGACATCTTTTCAGTAATGTTCAAACTTAGTCCTGTGCTCGAAAAGTCAGAAGGTAGATAATAAGTGTTATCTGAGCCCCTCTTCATATTCAAAAGGCTAATATAGTTTGCGTTGCCATATCCCGCACCATTGTGTAATACGCTAGTGTTTTGACCTGCTGACAACTCAATGTCACTTGTCTTGTCAAATACAATATCAAAGCCGTAGTTAACATAATATGTACCGATTGCAGTTCCTGCTGTTTGGTCGGCGATTGCATGACCATTTCTTGTGTTCACATATATTGATTTTGATATCACTTGTTCTTGGGTAATAGTTTCGCTTGATTGAACAAGTGTGCAATCTGTTCCACTTAAAAGTCCGTATGTTTTAAAGAAATCAATAGTAGTGAATGAAGTTGTTGGGACATCACCACTTGGACTTAATGCTGTAACTGTTCTGTAAGAAAGGCTAATTCTTGAATCAAATGAAATTTCAAGATTGTTCCATACATCATCAAGTGTCTGTACTCGCTCATATTCTCCATTATCAGAAAGTTCATATATTTCCCAAGTCACGCCCATATCGCTTGATACAAAGCCTGTCATATCCGAAACTGTCAAGCCTGAAAGCGTCACATAAAATGAAATATTAGTTCCTTGGCTCCCCTGAGCAAGTGCCACATAATCTGAATTTGCACTTAGTCCATTTATTGCAGAAATTTTAACATATTTTGTTGTAGAAAGGTCTACACCCATTGGAACGGCAAGTGTCACTTTGATTTTTGAAAGTATATCATCATTTGAGCCAATGTATATATTTTCTGGATTATTTGAACTGTTAGTCATTACAGATGTGTTGTAGTTGTATCCTGTAAATTGATAAACACTATTAAATACAACAACATTGTAAACCCCAATTGGAATAAATGTTGTCTGTCCGTCTAATGCATAATATAGACCAAATTGAATGTTAAGACCATCATACACGCTAACATGTTCGCTGGATTGAATACTAAATTCTGTGTTCAAATTCAAATATTGGTTACCAACAGCTTCGCCGTTTGCATAGACATATTCAGCACCATTTCCAACCCTGACATAAATGTGACTTGCGTAATTAATATCATCGCTTTGAGCTTCTTCGGTGTTTTCGCTTTGAACTTCAACACGTACCCCCTGTGCAAGGTCTGCCATTTCTGTTAAAGAAATAACATTTTGTGCATTAGCCGACGAATCAAACCAATATGACTCGGCAACTGCAATCAAGTCGTCATTTGGAGATGGATAGTTTGTGACAATTTTGAAGTTTGGAGTAACCGTAAAGTTAAAGTACGAGTTCATGACCAAAATATCATCGCCACTTACTGTATTATAATATGATACTCTAAATGACAAATTTGTTTCATCAGCAACTTCGCTTATGTCTAACTGTACAACATAATGATTGTTTTCATCTAAAACAACACTACCTTTGAAATCACCATATGCATTTTGGGTTATAAGTTCAACGCTCAATTTACCAAGGTTGTTATCAACAACATTTTGATACCACTTATCAAAGTCTACGCCAGTGTAATCAAACAATGACAATAATATGTTGTCGACATCTTGTGTCTTGCCTGCTTGAATATTCTCAACTGGCAACATATTGTTTTGAGATATTTGCTGATAATTAAGCGTGCCAACTTTTAATGTTGCTTTAATCGTAAGTGAAAAATCAAAGTTGTATGTGACACTTTGTGTGTCATCTGTAAATATAAACTTAATTTTAATTTTAACAGCTGTATCTTCTGTAACAACGCCAATTTTTAAACTGTTTGTTTCTTGAACATATTGTATTGCTGAATTTGGCGTCACAATTTCAGCAGTTATATTATCAAAATCACTAAATGTTTCACCTGTGTCATCTTTAACAATTTGGAAGGTATCTGCTATATTTAGTACATTGCCTACCTCAATTTCATAAGCACCAGATGATGCTTCGGTCAAAACAGAATCATCAATAAGTTTGATGCTATAATTTGAAAGTACAAACAAGGTCACGACATTTAAAGTTCCATATTTGGTATAGAATACCATATTTGTGTTCCAGTTTTCTGTCGTATCGTCTGCATACAGTTTCATCGTGTCATAATCAATGTGTGCACTTTGACCGTCGACGCCTGTTGGAACGATATAATAACACAACAACTCATTTGCTGATGTTAAACTACCTGACTGATTTAAGTACATTGAAAGTGAATATAACCCATCAAGCGATAAACCTTCATCGCCAGCTTTTAAGTTTATATCCTCAATATCTGGAGATGAAACTCCCATTTCTGTGCGTTGTGTGAAACTAAACTCAGGGATTTCACCTGCACTTATATAATAGTAAGCTGTAAGTCCACTTTCGGTTGTCATACCAACTTTAACTCTGACATATTGTGCACCGCTACGGTTTATTGTCACAACTCCGTCAGAAGTTACTTGAGCATATAAAGAAACATTTTTTGCTGTGAACCAACCATAGAAATAGTATGCCACTTCAGAAATACTAAATGTCAATTTTGATGATGGTACTGGCTCAACTTGTGGCGTAAATTGTCCATTTACGAGAATACCAACCACAATTCTCTGCCCGTTTTGTGAATTTGGTGTGAGATTGTCAAATCTTTCAAGAAGATTTAATTTTGCACTGCCTTTGTCATCAAAACTCAAATACTCCATATCGTACTTAACGTCTTGAACATTGCCATAAAGCTCACTACCACTAATGTTTTGATTTTCAGAATTACCCAAAACATATGGATAGTAAATATTTACATCTAGCATTTGCTCAATTTTTACTAGGTATGGAACAATCAAACTATTTACTGCACGATTTAATTTAGCTTCAATAATTACATATGTTTCTTTCCCGACTGGCTCAACAATAAGTTTGTCACCATCAAATCTTGCATATGAGTGCAAGTCTTGTTCATCTATGTTCTTAACAGATAATATAGAGCCTTTTAAGTAGCTTGACAATCCGTAATTTTGTGTCTGCCCGTCAATAAAGATGTTGTAGCCATCTGCATTATATTCTGAAATTGTGTAATAAAGTCCATTCTCCATCACCCAATCTATGTCAAGCAGGTCAAGAAGGTCATATTCTTGGTCCTGAATTTGGTTTGGATAAATAACATATGGTAAATCAAAAGGTAAAAGTATGATATTGAATATAATGCTGTCGCCACTGCTTAAAGCTAATACTGCTGAATTTTCTGCAATTATATTGTCGTTTACCCCTTGAATTGTGACAATGTTACCTTGAACCACAATGTTATTAGTGCTTTCTATGTTTAACTGTGCAGTAATTTGAGCAGTACTATTTTGGTCATGCGTTATAGTAAATGCTTGCAAAATATCATCAAATGTATATTGCTCGCCATTGACAAATTTAATGTAGTACTCTCCGCCATAAAGCACCCACATTGTGCTATCAGTGTTCCTTGTTATGTTTGGACGAACATTGAGTGTAATTTCATATGTCTTTCCGTCTGATGTCAAAACATCAATGCCGTTGTATGTAACAATAAGTTTGACATTTTTACTGTTGTTTATATTTGAAAGACTGTAAATAACAAATTCATTTGTTGCAGGCTTTTGTTGTATAGCGAAATTGTTGCTATCATTTTCGTCAACAAACCTAAATCCTATTTGTGAATAGTCTATATCAAATGCTATGCCGTCAATTTCAATGTTTGAATTATATATTCTATTTATGGTAAGTGGTGCATTTACTGTTCCAAGAAGTGTTGCACTTCCATAATAACGAGTACTGCCACCGTTTATTGTATCATATGCAACATCAAGCAAAATCTCATCACTTGACTGGGTTGTCATCACATTTGGATTGATGTAAAGATATATTTGACTTGAAGCATCGACACTTGCATTTATTTGAGCATCGCTTACATTTTTTTCAAATGCGAGCATCACTCTTCTGTATCCGTTGTTTTCGGTCAAAGATTTGAATACAATGTAAACATCATAGTTGTATATATCTTTTGAGCCGTCTAGTCTTTGTACACCAGCATTGTTTTGTATTTCTTCATTATCCCCACTCAGCTTAAAACTTGCTACATATGCATTTGCGTTGGCGTTTGCATTGTTGCCTAACAAAATTTTGTCACTAAGGTCACCATTTTCGTCATATTCATAAAGGAATAGAGAATATGCAGATTGGTCAAGAGTAAAATCTTCTGAGCCCGTTCCTGCCAAATAGTGAACTTGTATGCTTACTTTATAAAGCGAATCAGCATAAGCTCCAAGATAAGGGACATTGCCAACACTTGAAATTGGTTCAACTTGATAATCATTACCAGACGAATTTAATGCCAATGTGATATTGCTTTGAATTTCAAGCACAACTATTTGTGAAATTCCCAAAGGTGCTACTGTTATGCGAAGTTGCAAACTATATGGTTTGCCAAAATCTTTGAGTATAGTCAAACCGCTGAGATTTGATGTTGTTCCCTCGAATCCAACATAATCTTCAAGAACCGTTGCGTCTTGGTCGTTAACAAGTGAAATATTCAAAAGGCTTGTAAGATATCCGCTTCCACTTGGCGAAGTGTAATAATATGTTAAAAGGTTTGCATCGCCTACCGTTGTGGATTTAAAGTTTACTATTGAGCCTGCGTATCCGACAACTTTGATTGATTGTTGTGCAAAATCATATAATTTTTCAGCGCTATACTCTTGCGACACCATAGATTTTGAGTATGGAGCAGAAGGCGTTTCTTGCAACTGTTCAACTTTTGACACATAACCTTCTTGCACGCAAGTAAAGTAAAGTGTATCTTTCACAGCCCCCTTTGCGTCACGAAGATAAACTTCGACATTTCCTGTACCATTAAACGTGAAGGTTCCGTTTGAGACAGTCAAAATTGATGTATTTGAACTTTCCAAAGTGTACTGGCTTGAAATTGGCAATTTGCCATATTTGTCAGCAAGCACAACAGAAAGTGTTGAATAGTCAATTTCCCCAAGGTCATCTGTTTCAAAAAGCATACTGCTTACATCATTGCCACCAAGTGTGTATGATGTTGTGATGCTATTAATGTAATCGTTTTGTGATGCTATGTTGGTGCTGACCAAAATTCTATTGTCTACACTTGACTCATATATTCCATCTTCTTGTATGTTCAAGTTGAAATCAAACACTGTTGCAGAGCCGTCATAAACTTCAATGCAATCAAAAGTTTGAGCGTCGTTATATAAGTTGACTTCGTATTCTCTAGGTGCATTGAATGCGTCATTGTCGTATACAACATAGAGTTTTATTCTGCGTTCACTCACTCCGTCCGAAAGTTCGCCAATATTCATTGAAAATGCAAATTGTGTGCCATCATTTTGTTGCGTTACAGAGTCAGTATAAATAAGAGATGTTTCTGAATTTGACTCTTCTATTTTTGCAACGACATAAATTTCATTGTTGTTCACTGCGTCCGCAAATATTTGTTGTTCATTTATTTGTTCGCTCTGTGTCGCTGATTGTGGCAAAGCAAGCTTAACAACAACTTCAAATGGAGCAGTTGTGTTTTGAACATATGCTATATCATTTGTTTCGTCATTTAATGTCAAGTTATCGTCGCTGAGTGCTGTTTGAATATGATTTTCAAGTCCATAAAGTGTTTTGTCAACATACAAATCAAGAGTGCTTATCGCATTAAGATTGTCTTGACTGTATTTTTGCACAATATATCTTTCTTGTTCATCAAGTTTTGGATTACCTTTATAATCTGTTTGAATGGTCATAAACAGTATTTCAAAAGTTCTGCCATAAGCCTCAGTTGATTTTGGTTGAATTATACCTTCTTCAATTTCATAAAGCGTAACTGTTTGTGCACCGAGTTGATAATCAACAGCTTCACCCTTTGTGTAAATTAAGTCACTCACTGAGTATTGCGAAGATTCCAAAACAAAGTATTTAGGTGTTTTGTATAAATTTTGTTGTGGCACAACAGCTAGTGGTTTTACATCAAAAGATTTGAAAATTGGATTTTCACCGTCAATTATTGTAAGCGTTTCGCTGGTTTTTGACCAATAGATGCCTGCATCTGTAACTGCATTGGTAGAAAAATCTACTGTTAATGGTTCAATTTGTTCAAAGTTTTTACCAAAATATCTAATTTCGATGCGAATAGCATTTGCATCAACATATTTTGAAACTGCAAATTCCCACAAATAATCGTCAACACTTTGAGTGATTTTTGGGAAATAATATGTATAAACTTGTCCGTCAATCTCAACTTGTCTTGTTTCGCCATAGCCATCATCTATCATAGAAACAATGTTATATGCACTGTTTTGATTGTTTACGGCATCATAATAGCCATTACCAACTTTATATAAAAATCTTATTCCGACGTTTTTAAGTTCATTTTGAAGAGAAATTGACTCATCAAGACTTGAATAAAGTTTAATTCCAAGATTTGACTGTCTTGCAGACTGAGTCACATTTTTGTTTGCATAAAGGGTGTGCGTTGTATCAATATCGACATTATTCACAGTCCCTTCAAGACGCATACTATCAACTTCGACTTCAACAATGTTGAATGCTTTTACAGCTTTATGTGCCTGCAAAGATGTTTCTGAAGACTGTGTTGAAAGTTGTTCAAGTCTTGTAAGCACTGCCGAATATTTTGCTTCATCATCTAGGTTTTGCAAACCAAGAAGTATTCTCTCTTCAATTGGGGTTGACGAGAACACATATCCAACAATGGTGCTTGAACCTATGCGATTTGTTAAAAATGAATTTGTGTGCTCATTTTGAGTAATATTTTCATCGGTTGTTGACTGTGGCATAAAATATGTAGTTTTGTATTCCACTTCACCGTCTGAACCATCATGACTATATTTGTATGCACTGCGCTCTGGATAAAATTTCAAACTTGCATTCACAGTTGAACCAACTGCAAAAACGTCGCTATCTTCTTCCTGCGCGCTGACGCGTGTTTCAAGTGTAACGCTATAAACTGGGACATCGACATTGACCGTAGCATTAATTGGGTTGATTTTTTGATTTTGAGAAGTTGCAGTAATTACACTATGCCCACCTGTTATCCAATCTAGCCCACCACATTCATCATCATGAAGCGTTTTGTTAAGTGTGACATTAAAAGGCTCACCTATTGTTGCAGTTTGAGGAATTGAAATAACTCCGTCACTAATTCTAACTTCACCATTTTTTTCAGTGTACAATTCACCATTTTGCAAACTTAATGTCAGTTGTGTAACGGTCACATCTTCTGTTGTTGTGGTAATTGTGATTGAAAAATCGCTATCGACATTATAGACATCTCTGTCAAAAGCAATGTTTTCAGGCATAATACTTGGTTGGTTGAAATATCCGGCTATTGCCATAACACCGACGCCAATGCCAATCGCACCAATAAAGCACGCAAGTGATATTGCAAAAACTTTTAAAAATGTAGTAAATTTCATAACTTTACTCCCACAACAAAACCGACTTTAAATTATTATTTACATTATTAGACAAAATAATTATATAGTTTACGCCTATTTAAGTCAATCAAATTAAAATCAAAATATACTCGAAATAAAAAATATTTCAAAAAAATAATTATGAAAATAAAAAATAATTTATATAAATATTGAAAAAATAAAAAAAAATATAAAAAAATAAAAATAAAAAAACTTTTTTATTATAAATAAAAAAGTTATGCGTTTTTTGATTTTTAATATGTTTTTTTGATTTTTGTGTTATATTTCAGAGCTGCTTCAATACTCAAAATATTGTATGTTGACAAAATGTGCTATTTGGTATATAATTCATATAAACTTTAATAGGAGGTTTACCATGTCAGATAGCAAGTCAGGTTTTTACATTAACATAAAATACAAAGACCATGTTGAAAGTCAGAATTTTAAAATGGAAAAAGGCGATGATGCAATTTGCCTTTATGAAAAAAATCAAGACAATGCAATTATGGTGGTTGAACCACTAAGTAAAACATTCTCTATTGACAATTCGTCACATAGATTTGACGCAATTTCAAAAAACGATGTTATTATCTTTCGTGGTATTAAAAATGTCAGCGCTGAATATAACAGCGATTTTGTTGTTACAATTGACACCGAAAAAGGTAAACAAACATACAAAATTTCACACAACGCATTAAGCGTGAAAAATGGAAAAAGCTTTCAACCTGTTGTGAGTTTTGAACACCCACTTGATGTCACATTGCCAGAGAGTTTGCCATCTCAAATTCAAAACAACAGCATAAATATGTCAACATTCCCTGCCCAAATGACGCAAATGCTTATTGAAGCTTATGGATATAGTTATCTTAAACTTGAAAATGGTATGACAATATTAAAATCACCAGACGGAAAAATCATATTCCCTGATGGCTCAAAATTAGCAACCTCAACACTAACAGATATAGTTAAAGCGCCTAGTGGACTTGTTTTGAGATTTTTACCAAGTATGGAGATGAAAAAAATGAAAGAAAATCGAGTTAAAAAAGGAATTAACATAACCGAGAAAGATGCCAACGCACTAAATCAGTTTATGGGCAAAAATCAAAGTCTTGATGATATTCCTACCTTAACATCAGATTCTTCATATGTAAAAATTAAAAAATCTTCATCAGCTTCAAGACTTGGCAAAGACCAAAAGGAAAAGCAAAAAGACGAAGAACCTATTTATAATGTTGCCTTTAACGACAATAATGATAAAAAATATAACGTTGACATTGACCAAATGAGCAAGGACAGCATTAATAAAGACACAGTAGACACTTATGAAAATTCAAGTCAAACCAATATCCTTGACAACATATCCACCACTAATGACAAAGTTGACAGTAAAATAACCGACTATGTCACAACCGAAGGTGTGGACAGCAACGATGTTCTTAAAGATTCAGATTCAAGTTTGGGCATTCGTTCAAACGACGCTCAAAATCAAACAAATGACGAAACGCAAGAAGAACAAGCTAACCAAACCGAAGCTACTCAGCAAGATGCAGAATTAAAAAAACAAAATGATGACAACTCTGATCCAGACAACAATGCTCCAGCATCTTCCTCAACAGAGCGTGCGCAAACACAACCAAAAGACAAAAAAGATGATGGCGTAGAAAATGGCAACATAAAGGCTAGCAGCGAGCAAACCCCTACCGACGAGCAGAATGCTCCCGCTCCAAGCGATAAGAGTGATAAGGACAAAAGTGATAAAGACAAGAAAGAAGCAATAAAGCAAAATGACGATAATCAAAAAAAGACCATGGACGAGAAAAAGTTTAATATGTTCCATAAAGGTTTAAGGCTGATTCTTTTGGTTGCCGCTGCCAACTTCTTTATGGCAGGATTTATGCTCGCAAATCCTTTATTTGCCTTTCTTGCAATCGTGTGTATTACTGGTATGGCAGCTTCGGCATGGGCTCAAAATGCAAAATTCTTATTCAGTTCAGTATTTAGTATTTTCAAAGATATTCATGATTATTTCAAAGCTAAACACGCAATCAAAGAACTAACAAAGAAAGAAGAAAAGAAACTTAACAAACTTTTAGAAAAACAATCAAATGGTCTTTCAAAACGCCAGCAGAAAAAACTTAACGCCTTAAAAGAAAAAGCAGAAATAGCAAAAACGAAGACTTTAAGCAAAAGAAAGACCAGAAAGATGAATAAATTGCTAAGTAAACAATCAGAGGGTCTTTCAAGACGCGAACAACGAAAACTTAACTCCTTATTGAAAGAAAAAGAAAAGATAACTTCTCTAAGCAAAAGAAAAACCAAAAAGATGAATATATTGGTAAATAAACAGGCCAATGGACTTTCAAAGCGTGAGCAAGACAAGCTTGAGATGTTACAAACAAGAAAAGAACATGACATGTCTTACACAGAATATAAACAATTTAAGAAAAACGATGCACCTTCTATGTTCTCACTAAATCAATATAAAGCCACAGCACAAAAACAAGAAGATGCTTTCAGACTTGCAAAAGCGCAAAAGCTTGCAGAAATTGACAAAGAGATAATGTATCGCAATAAATACTTAGATTTTGGCAAAAAAGCCATTCCAGAGCAAACACGAGAAGCAATCAAAGAAGACACCAAAAGGTTAATGGCATACAGAGAAAATGTTAACCAATTAGAAAATATTTCTCAAACATCAAACAGAGAAAAAATTAGCAACATTGAAAAATCATTGATAGAAAAGCCAACCAATTGGCTTAATGAAGACCTAAATATTGACGAAACATCATTTGAAAAAATGGCAGAGTCAATGGGCATTGAACAACCTTCTTTGGAGATTGACAACCAAACATTAAAGAAAAGCGAAGAAGAGCTTATTAGACGCGTTGAACAGCTATCACAAAATGAAGAGCAATCACAAAACCAGCAAGAAGATAAGACTAGTGAAATCAATGATGCTCAGCAAAATGATGACGTTATAGAACAAAATCTTCCACAAATTAATCACGACGATGAGACCCTGACACGCTAACAAAATCTTCTTTCTATCGTTTAAAATGTCTACAAAAAACAGTCGTTTTAATCAAACGACTGTTTTTTATTTTTATTTTTTATCAAATCTTTTTTGCTCTAATTTTTCGTGTTTTTTTATTATGCTTTCAATTTTTTTCAGTGTCTTGTTTAAATTCAAGTTTTCAATGACATAGTCATAGTTTTTGGCATAACTAAGTTCAAATTCCATTCTTGAAATTCTTAGGTCAATGTCGTGGTCACCACGCGCTTTTAAGCGTTTGATAAGTTCTTCTTTTGGAGCTGTCAGGAATATTGAAAGCACTTCAACTTTATTTTTAAGTGCACGCTTTAAATTTATTTGCCCCAAAACTCCTATGTCTTTTATATAATGGCATTGTCTTTTTTTGACTTCATCAAGTGAACTTTTCAAAACTCCATAAAAGTTATTATGAATTTCCTCGTGCTCAAACAGTTCACCATTTTTTATCTTATTTTCAAATTCTTCACGAGATACATAGATGTATGGGCTGAGCATATCCTCGTCGGTGTGTCTTGGCATACGCGTTGTGCAAGTCTTCATAAGTTTGATGTCTGGATTGTTATTTAGTATTTGAGTTATGATTGTATTTTTGCCCACCCCTGCTGAACCTGAAATAATAATTAGCATACTCACCTCGTTATTAAGTGAGTATACAATATCATTAAAATATTGTCAACGGTATCTTTACACCACAGTGAAGTTTGCTTTGACATTTTCACCGGTATCTGCATCTTGATATGTTATCCAATATCCATATTCATTTTCCTTTGTACTGTCAAGTGGAAGCCACTCAGCATAGCCACGAAGTTCTTTTGGTGGTGCATCAGTGTAAAGCCCTGGCACGCCATAACATATGTATTTGACTTTATCGTTTTCATAGATAAGTCCCAAAACGTAGTAATTGTCACCGTCCTCATTTTCAACCTTAACCCACTTTGAGTATGGTATTATTTGCGACAAAAACTCCTCTTCGCTGTGAGTTGAAAACAAACTGCCTATATCTTCACTTATGCTATCATAAAAGCTCTCACTCTTATTTTCTTCGCCATTTTCATCACTAAAAAATGCATAGCGATATTTGCAAGTTGTGCACTTGTCACCACACGCTGAAAGCTGACTATCTATTTCACTATCAATTTTTTCTTGGTCTTCAAGCTCAATATGGTTTTTATCAAGCACATCTTTGCACTCTTCGTAACCTTTAACATCTTGCATTTCAAGTACTGCCTGAGCTAAAAATTCGTCAGAAAGCTTGCTGTTTTGTGTGCATCCGTGAAGTAATGGCTTTGCTTCGCCTTTGTAAATGTTTACAACTGCGCAAGAAAATTCGCCAAGCTCCAAAGGGGTCTGCGTTGCAAAAGTATACTTAAAGTTTCCAACTCTTGTTAAACCAATTTTAACAACCCTCTCTCCTTCTTTTAAGCCAAGCGACAAAATTCCATTTGGCTCATCATGAAAGTTATATAACCTAACTTGTCCCTGCGTGTCGCCACTTTCTTTTTCAAAACTTATTACCGCTTTTTCGTTGCCACCATCAACAGATGACAGTACCAAAGTTTTTTTTAACATAAACATCTCCTAAAAATAAAAAAATTACACTATATATTATAGTGAAATTTTGTGTTTATGGTGATTACAATAATGGCAAATATTATCTAACTTTGTCGAATGTTTTGGCTAAGTTAATATAGTCGCATACAGTCAAATTTTCTGCCCTTGCATTCTCTGAAATACCACAGCTTCTTAACCATTTTAATATCTCATCTTTTGAAAAATCAAAGCCAGACTTTAAGTTGTTGTAAATTGTCTTTCTTCTCATTGCAAAGCTTTTATGGACTATGTCAGAAAAAATGCCCGCATCACATACACACTCTTTAAGGTCAATTCTAACAACGGCAGAGTCAACATTTGGCATTGGAGTGAAACATTGCCTTTTCACAGTTCTTAGCACCTTTACATCGCCGTAGAAACTTAGCATAACAGTCAAAACACCATAGTCAGAAGTATTGACATCTGCTACCATTCTTTGTGCAACTTCTTTTTGAACCATAACAGTTATGCTCTTGACTTTTTTTGATTCAATAAATTTAAAAATAAGTGGAGTGGTGATATAATACGGCAAATTTGCAACTATTTTAAAATTATTTTCAAAATTATTTTCAATGTCTTTAATATTTGCTTTTAGTGCATCAGAAAAAACTATTTTTACATTGTCATAATTTTTAAATTTTTCTGTTAAAATAGGCTTTAAATTTTCATCAATTTCATATGAGACAACTTTTTTTGAATTTTGCGCTAAAATCTCAGTAAGAGTTCCAGCGCCCGTGCCTATTTCAAGCACTTCATCTTCTTTATTTACGCCTGAATCACGCACTATTGCAGATAATAAATTTGTGTCAAAAATAAAATTTTGACCATATTTTTTTTTAAATTTAAAATTATTTAATTCCATATTTTTTCCATTAAATATTATATATTTTTTTTGTATTTATTTCCATTATTTTTTCAAGTTCTGAAATTGGTATATTTTTTATTTCACTTATTTTTTGAGCAATTATTGGTATATTTTTGGGCTGATTAGAAATGCCACGAAGTGGCTCTGGTGACATATATGGGCAATCGGTCTCAGTCAAAATTCTGTCAAGCGGAGTGACTTGAACAATTTCTCTTAAACTATTGGCATTTTTAAATGTAATTGCTCCGCCATATGAAACATAAAACCCAAGTTTACATATTTCATCAAGCACTTCTTTTGAACCGTGAAAGCAATGAAAAACTCCACCTTTTTTGAAGTGAGATTTGTATTTTCTCACTATGTCAAGCGTGTCACCCATAGCGTCGCGCGTGTGAATAACGACAGGAAGGTCAACCTTTTCGGCAAGAAGAATTTGCCTTTCAAACACCTTTTGTTGCAACTCTTTGTTTTGTTTAGAGTAGTGATAGTCAAGGCCAATCTCACCTATTGCGATAACTTTTTTATTTTGACAAAGTTTAATAAGTTCGCTTTCAACTTGGTCGTTATAGTCCTCACAGTTTTCTGGGTGTACACCAACTGTTGCAAATACGCCGTCATATTTTTCGCTTAGTTTAATTGCGCCTATTGATGAGTTTAAGTCATAACTTGAACATATGATTTTTTGTACATTATTATTTTTTGCATTTTGAACCACATCTTGTGCAATATTTAAAAGTTCATCTTGAAGATGTGCGTGTGTGTCAATAAACATTATAACCTCTTAGTTTGAATTATATATTATTTTGATTTTAAACACAAATATTTTTCAATCACAAGCATATACATTGATATGAGCAAAATTTGGACTAGCTTAATGATTATTAGTCTTTTGGTGCTGATTTTTGTTGAGCCTAATTTGATTATTAGCACAATGATTGACCAGTCAAAAGATGTTGTGAGCCTTTGCATAAATCTTTTGGCAATTTATGCCGTTTGGCTTGGAATACTTGAAATAGTTGAGCAAAGTGGTCTTGGGGAAAAACTTTCAAAACTACTTTCACCACCTATTAAAAAGCTTTTCAAAATAAATGATAGCGAGCAAATAAAATATATATCCTATAACATTTCTAGCAATCTTTTAGGCCTTGGCAATGCGGCAACGCCAAGTGGAATAAAGGCAGTAAAATGTATGGAAAAAGACTTGAAACACACAAAGTTTGCCATGCTTATGCTTTTAGTGGTCAATTCAACAGGCATACAACTTTTGCCAACGACAATAATTGGACTTAGAGCAAGTGCAGGCAGTGTATCTGCATCAGACATAATTTTTCCAACAATTATTTCAAGCGTGGTCACCACCGTAATTTGTGTTTGCATTTTGTTTTTATATAAAAAGTTTAAAAAACTATGAGCGTTTACATAATACCTATAATCTTAATTGTTTTGATTTTGTACGGGACATACAAAAAAGTCAATGTGTATTCCGCCTTTTGTCAAGGAGCAAAAAGTTCGTTTGACCTTGTTAAAGGCATTTTCCCATACATTGTTGCAATTATGATTTCAGTTGCTCTTTTTAGGGTTAGTGGGCTTGCAAGTCAGCTTGTACAATTTTTAACACCGCTTTTTAATGTTTTGGGTATACCTAGTGAAGTGTGCGAACTTGTGCTTTTAAAGCCGTTTACTGGCAGTGGAAGTTTGTCTATTTTGGAGGACATAATCTCTCGCTACGGCGCTGACAGTTACATATCCCGCTGTGCCTGCGTGATAATGGGCGGAAGCGAAACTGTTTTTTATGTTTCTGCTGTGTATTTTGCTGGCTCTAAACAAAAAATTGCACCTGCCATTATAATCTCGCTTTTTGGTGGCATACTTAGTGCAATTATTGGATGTCTCTTTTGTAAAATTATGTGAGGGAAAGTGCAAGCTTATACACTTCGTTTTTTTTGACGCCAAAATTTTTGGCAACCGTCTTTATTGCTTCATTTTTGTCCATGCCCTCACCCATAAGGCGTTTTAACTGTTCCTGTATGCTCTCAGTTTGTTCTTGTGTATGAGGTTGATTTTGAACAACAAGCACATATTCACCTTTTGGCTCAATATTAAGCTCGTCGCCTAGGTCAAAAAATATTGTCTTTTCGTGAATTTTTGTTATTTCATTCACAAGGCAAGCTTTTTGCGTGCCAAGGCATGAATATATGAATTTTATGTCATCAAAAACATTGTAAGGCGAAACATAAAAAACTATTGCGCCACAAAAGTTTTTGACATTTTCAAGTTGCATTTTCCTTTTTTTGTTTTGTTCACTCAAAAAGCCCACAAAACAAAATTCACTCCCTGCAAAACCACTCAAAACAAGTGCCGACAAAACTGCGCTTGCGCCTGGTATTACAGTAAACTCAATGTTATTTTCTATCAAACTCTTTGTAAGTATCTCGCCTGGGTCAGAGATAAGTGGCGTTCCACTGTCACTTATTACTGCGATGTTTTTGCCTTCTTTGGCTAGGTCAACAATACCTTTTGAACTCGTTTTTTCATTAAATTTGTGATATGCAATTAGTTTTTTGTGAATGTCGTAGTGATTAAGTAATTTCAACGAATTTCTTGTGTCTTCGCACGCAATGACATCAACGCTTTTCAGTGTTTCAAGCGCTCTTAGCGAAATGTCTTTCAAATTACCTATTGGAGTGGATACAAAATATACCATTATTTTACCTCATCACGATATAATTTTTGAATTGTTTGCACATAGTTGCCGTCAAGGTCGTTGGTGATAAGCACTGGCATAACCTTAACTGAAAACTTTGCGTCTTTTTTACACATAACATAGACTGTACTCGCGTCTTTATTTTTTGTTGGCTGTGCAAAAAACATTTTCTTTGGCATCAATTTATTTTTGACAAGCTCAACAATAAGTTCACATAGCCTATTCGCTGGATAGACAACATAAAAAGTGCCACCACTTTTTAATAATTTACTCGAAGCACTCGCAACAACATTTAAAGGAAGATATTTTTCATGTCTTGCGATTGCCACTTCTTCATTTGGACTTGTTGTTTCACCAGTAAAGTATGGCGGATTAGCATACACAACATCAACTTGGTTTTTGATGTATTTTGCATAATTTTTTATATCATCATTTATTACTTCAATGTTTTCTATGTTGTTATATTCAATATTTTTTTTAGCTAAATCACTATATTTTTTTTGAATTTCAAAGGCGTATATTTTTTTTACATTTTGTTTGTGTGACAAAAGTATTGATATTATTCCACTGCCCGTCCCTATTTCAACACAAACGCTGGACGCTGGCGCTTTGATGAAATTGCTTAAAAGCACGCTGTCACTTGTGAAGTTATAGCCGTCAACATATTGATAAAGTTTGAGCCCGTCAAGCATAAGGTCATCAAGCCTTAACATCTTTGACCTCTAAAATGGTGATTTCGTCGAGTGCATAGTTTACAATTTCAAAACTATCACCTTTTTCAAATTTAACATCAACAGTTTGTTTTAATAAGTTGTTATAAACAACTTTGCCAATTCCGTCTTTTGTCTTAACCTCTGAATTTATTTTTGGCATTTTCTTTGCAATTTCGGCGTAGTGCTCATTTTCATATGCAAGGCAACACATGAGCCTACCACAAAGTCCACTTATTTTGGTTGGATTGAGACTAAGTCCTTGATTTTTCGCCATTTTGATTGTGGCGTGGTCAAAGTCTTTTAAAAATCTACTGCAACAAACTTCTCTTCCACATGGGCCAAGGCCACCAAGGAGCTGAGTTTCCACGCGTTGACCTATTTGGTGAAGCTCAATTCTGCACCTATAAATGCTTGCAAGTTTTTTCACAAGTTCACGAAAGTCCACCCTGTTGTCAGATGTGAAGTTGATTACAACTTTTGATTGGTCAAGACTGAGTTCTGCGTTTGTTATCTTCATATCAAGACCAAGGCTTTGGCTCAAACTTTCTGCCGTTTTTTTGATTTCTTTTTCCTTTTCGACATTTTTTTGTTTTTGTTTAATGTCGTCATCGGTCGCCATTCGAACAACTTTTTTTAACTGGTCCTCATGTGGATAATTTTCCACATATTCAACATCTGTAACAACATATGCAAGTTCCAAACCTCGTGAAGTGTCAACGACAATTTTGTCGCCCTTTTTTAGTGCCATACCATTTGCTAAAAAAGAATATATCTTTCCATTTGGCTCATATGATACATCGACTTTATCTATGCGCATAAATATTTTACCTCCAAAATGCTAGTAAGCAAACTCTCAAACAAAAGTGAAAGCGTTACATTTGAATATTGTTTTTTGTTTACATCATTTATTCTTTTTATTATTTCAACAATCGCCTTCATTGAAAATTCATCAGAAATACTTTCGAAAACGCCAATGAGTGTTTTATTTTTGACTAAATTGCTGTTTTTTGATTTTACAAGGGCGATGTCCCTATACATATTTTGCATAAGTCCAATAGTGCCAAGAAACTGGCTTTTGGTCATCTTTGGCACAATATAGTCAACAATTTGTGAACTTGATTTAAGCTTTGTGACAATGTTTTTTGCTAAATTGTAATTTGTCATAAAGTCTTGGTCAAGTAAAATTTGCTTTGTTTCACCAATATAGCCGTTTGAATAGTCCAAAGCAAGTGAAAAATCTTGTTGACTTTGATAGTCAGAAAAAATTTGTGTCAAAGTGTCTTCATCAAATGGTGGAATTTCAACTTTTAATAGTCTTGACTTCACCGTTGAAAGCACTTTGTTTAAATTGGTTGTTGATATTAAAAATATGGTGTTTTTTGGTGGACTTTCCAAAACTTTCAGCAGTTTATTTTGTGACTGCTCACTTGAATTTTCAAGATTTTTTATCATTATGATTTTATATTCGCCCATAATTGCCTTTTTGTTTGCGTCAAGTATCACCCCTTGCGAATCATCTGTGCTGAACGCATCACCTTTTGGATACACGCACACATCAGGGTGCGACCCACACTGAATTTTTTGACAAGTTGGACAATTATCGTCGCCACCGCCGTCACATAAAATTTGTTTTGCACAAACTAGCAAAATTTCATCAAGGGTGAGCGTGTCAGGGCAATAAAAAAGATAGCCACCAACAAGTTTTTTTTGTGCTTTTTGGTGCAATATATCTTGCATATATTTTTGTTTTAAAAAATATTTTTGAAAATTCACATTTTTATTTTATCACAAATATATTTTTTTTCAAATACTTACGCATAAAAAAACAATGAAGTTGAACTTCATTGTTTTTTATTGTGTTATTCATTCGAAGGCCAAGAAGAAATGTCGCCATTAATATAGCCGTAATACCCGTCTCCCACTCTTTCAAAGTTATTTATGCTGAAATTGCCAAGCTTAGCTTCTAACCCTTCATAGCCAGATGGAGAAAAACCATAAACCACAGTAGACAAATAAATTGCATATTGAAGTGGTATTCCTGTAATTGTATTGCCCATACGCAAATTTTTTATTGACAAATCAATTTCCACATTTAGCCCATTTCTTACTGCCAACTCGATGTCATTGACTTCTTCTAAGATGTCGCCATTGTATCCGCCAATAAGCTTGGATACATAAACTCTATAAAGTTCTGAACCTTCTTCTTGTTCTGTATCACTTATTGAATTGTCACCATAAATGCTGATATCAGATGAAATTGAAGTGTTTATACTGTTTGCAATTATTTCCAAAGTGCCACCTTCTGTTACGCTAGCACCGTCACTTGTAATTAAACCAATAACACTTCCAGCATAACTTGCATCCGATGTTTCTTCTTGTGCTAGTTTTGCTGGTTTTATAAGTTTGAGATTGGTTGCTTCATCTTTGCCAACTGTAAAGTCAGTGATTATGACATTACCAAAAGTTCCACTAAATTCCACTTCGCCAATAATTCCACCAAGTGCATTTTGACCAGTTAAATCACCAGTAAAATTACTATTATTTATTGTCACACTTTGCGAAACTTTGCCTGCAAGTCCGCCCACACTGTCAACTGCAATGGTATTATTAAATTGTATGTCTATGTCAACATCACAATCATAAATGTTTGCTGGTTGCTGTGCAGAGCCTCTGACAATTCCACAAAGTCCACCAACTGCAATTGGAATTTTTGGCGTGAGATTGAAGATATAGTACGGCGTCACATCTTCGCCGTCTTCTATACTTACGCCTGAAACTTTGACATTTCTTAATGTTCCTTTAAGGTCGCCGACAATAATGCCACCATAAGCGCTTGCACGAATAAAGTAATTATCAAGCATTTGGTATTCATACGAGATGTCACGAACTTCTGCATTCATACCAATTCCGCCAAACATAAATCCGCTCACCATTCCTATTGTTGCAACGGCGTTTGTTATGTTTGCATTTTTGAGTACACCAACTCCACCAAGATATCCAACAATACTTCCTGAATACGAAACAGTGTTATAATTTGAACCACCTTCTTCATAAAGTATTTCTTTTTGAACAGATTGAGTTGTCCAATTAGAATTGTTGTTTGTTTGATAAGCATTTGTTGAAATTGAGGAGTATATATTTTGAATATCAAATGAATTTATTGTTCTTCCGAAAACTCCTCCAACAATGTTCTTTCCCAAAATCACATTTGAACTATTTCCAGAGTTATACCCATCGACAGTTATGTTATAAGCATAAACTCTATAAACTGTACCTGCGACCGTACCAACATTGACTGCATTTGGAAGGTTTATGTATTTTGGAGAAAATTCAACATTTTGTATTGTTGCATAATCATTACCATCGCCTATTTGTGCGAAGTATCCGCCCGATGTTAGTCCCGTACTTGTGTTGATTGAGAAGTTTGAAATAGTAAGACCATTGCCTTCAAAATATCCTGCTAGCGTGTATGAGTATAGCGAACTTACAACCAAGTTTTCTGCTGTGTAGTCAATATCTTTAACAAGTCTGTAATATTTTGAGTTGACATTTCTTATGCTATTTGAAATAAAATCTTCTTCAAATCTCACAGCTGATGTCACAATAATTGGGTTATACATTGAGCCTTCAGTGTTAGAGCCAGATGTTTCCGCGTACACATACAATGTTTCGCCCGTTTCTTCAACATATTGACTGCTTTCTATATATTTTGATGACGATGCTAATATGTTTGCAGCAACTAGTTGTGGTCTATTCTCTCTAAATTGCATATATTGTCCATCGCTTTGCAAACTCTGAACAGTGATAAGCCTTGAATATTGCAAATAATTTCTATAATCACTTGCTGAAATTTTTGAGCCCGTGGTAATTGTGTTGTTAGTTAAATATGAATTGTTGTCTTTTGCATAGAACCAAACACCACTTGTTATGTCGTTGTTTGTGTTTATTGCAAAGGTGTTGAACAATTTTTCCCCAACAGTGTAATCTGAACCACTTGATGTGACTGCATAACCAATAGCAAACGAAATCACTGGTATTGCAGTCAAGCCTTCGCCGTAAAGTCCATTTGAAACATTTATTCCAACATTGAAGTTTTCATCACTTAAATAATAACTATCACTTATTGTTCCTGTGCAAGTGATATAGAATGGATAGTTACCTGTGTCTCTATCTCCAAGTTTACTTGTTGTGTAAGATGATATTATTTCCCCGTTATTTGTACAAACAAATCCAGAGTTTATTGATGAAGATGTCAATGGAATATTTGCATAACAATTTGATATAGTTCCCTCATTTATATAAGCAAATGCACCCGCAATTGAGTTTGCTCTTATGATGTAATTTGTGTCTGTGGCGTATATGTATGAAAGTCCAGTGGAAAATGCACCTTCAATATAACTTGCAAATACCGTTCCATAGTTTTGAGCAACAAAGCCCGCTGTGGAGTTGTTAACATTTGTACTTGAATTTCTTATGTAACTTCTCTTTACATAACTTGATGCAATGTGTCCATTATTTACTGCTACAAAGCCAGCAAGGTTTGCACCAAAACTTTCAATGCGAACATTCACTCTTGAATTTGTTATAAAGCCCGAGTTAACCGCAACAAAAGGTGCAATGTTTGAAGTTGAAGTGAGTGACATAGGCGCCGAATTCGTCACGATGAGCGATGATGCATCATCTTGATAAACAACTCGGCAGTTGGTTATTGTGCCGTTGTTTTGAGCAGCAATTAGTCCAAAGTTAAATGAGTTAGCACTGCTTTCATTTCTAAAATTGAATGTTGTGTTTCGACCAATCTCGACTGTTAGGTTGCAAATAACTGAATTTTCATCAACTGTTGAGAATAGTCCGAAGTTGTCAAAAGATGTGTAATCAGAATAAATTCCACTGAAAATTATTTTGTGGCTGTTACCATCAAGCCTTGCAATGCTTGCATCAATTGGTGTGAAATCTGATGTGATTGTTATGTCGTCCATCAAAATATAGTAATTGTCATCACTCATATTCATAAGTTGCTCTTGTGTATATATTGGAAGTGGACTATCTAAAGATGTGGTTTGATTTACTGTTACATTAAACTGTTTAATATCAACATCGCTTATTTTTTCTATTTCTTCATCGCTAAGTGCCATGACTTGAACATAACCATCGAGGTATTGAAGCTTTGCGAACACTCCGAGCGAGAATAGATTTTCACCAACATATTTAGTTGTTATGTTGTAGCCAGTTATATCCAAAATGCCATTACTTACATTTGTTTGGTTTGTAATTCTAACTAATCCATTTTCATCACTTAATTTATAATAGAACACACCATTTTGCTTTAAACTTGCTTTTAAGGCATTTACTGCTGTTGTTGCGTTGCCAGAATACTCCACATTAAGATTATCAATAATCAAATCTCTTATGTCGACACTATTGCCACGATTGAGTATTATCTCAGAATTTTCAAAAACTTCATTCATATCATTAAGGTCACCGAGTACATATTCAACAATTGTGCATATGAACGAATTTCGTATTCCACTTGTTGTTACTCCGTCAACTGTGGTTGTTCCATAGTATGTGATTGTGACATCATAACCACCATATTGCTGACCGTGAGGATAGCTGATGTTATCTGCAATTTTTAAAAAGTATGCTCCGTTGTCGTTGACTATTTGCGCATATGGTGATGAGCTATCAATGACTACATCTGAAACATTATAGCCCACTGTATTTATGTTTAATAAGTAATTATATCCCCTCGCAACATAGTAATGGTCAGAAACATCTCTATCTGCAATTGAAACTTCAACAGTTTTGTTTAGAGAAATTGTCAATACTTTTTGTTGCTGAGAATATATAACTTCACCTTCTGCATTGTAGAAGTTTACATTGAGCGTAATTGAATCACCTTCAATGACATTTGTTGCCATTCTGTAAAGCACATTGAGTTCGCCACCGACAATTGATGACTTCATAACTCTTATGCCCGTGCTTGTGAAAAATGCGTCAGAAGATATGACTGCTTGCCCTGGTTCGTTGTTTCTTGGAACCAAAAGTCCAAACAAAACAACGTTGCCACTTGAAATGTTTTGTTGAGAATTTGTTACTTCAATGTAGGCATAGTCTGAATATTCTGGGTTTATTACAACTTTTAATATATTTGGCTCGCCCGCTGTTACAATGTTTGTTTCCGTCATTGAATAACTTGTGTTATAGACATAGTATCCATCACCTGTATCAATCAATATGACATCTTCGTTATTTGTGAAACTGTAATTCTTAACAATAACATTATTTATTGGTTGAGCTGAAAAATTTGCGTAAACATCTTTTTTAACTACGCCATCAGAACCTGTAAATGTAAATTTGTAATTACCTATTCTTACTGCGTTTTCTGTGTTCATTTCAAAAGTGTAGTCTATGTAATATCTACCATTTTCAAAATAAACTTCTGAGACCTTTGCAATGAAATAATTATCAAAGTCTTCATCACCAAATTTGAGCACTTCGCCATTTTCAAGGTATGTGACATAAAGTTCAATCTTGTCATCTATATCGTCTGTTAAATAACTTACTTTGACCATAAACACATCACTTGGTACCAAAGAAATGTTGGTCTTGTCACTTTCAATATTGTATATACCTTGTGTGTATGTCGTGTAAAGTACAGCACTTGGCTCTACTTGGTCTTTTGTTGTTTCAACAAAAACATATTTTTGTGCATCATCGACATTTTGTGATTGAACAAGATACATCTTTGCGTTATTTACATCAAGATATATATAAAATTTAACTTCTTGAGGCACTGTTTGACTTTCAGTTCCTGCCCCTTGCAAAATCACAGTACCTGAGCTTTGCATTACTTTTACATTATCGTTTGCGTCAATTTCAAGTTTTGCAGTGTTGTTGCTGACAAGTTCAACTCGCATATTCCCAACACTTGCAGTTGCATCAAATCTTGGATAGATATTTACTGCATCTCTATTTGTCACTGCGATTTGAGAGTTTTGTGTTAGCATATTTGTGTAGTCTGACGACAAATACAAGTTTACGCCACTAACATAATTTGTGACAACGCAAGTTATTTGTTGGCTTATTGAAGCGTTGTGAGCAGAAGTCAAAGTTAATATCACCGAACCTGTCTTGTGCAATCTAAGTTTTCCTTCGCTCGTGATTGAGACAACAGAAGTTGCATTTGATGAAATTGTTATATCCACACTATTTGCGAATATATTTGAAGGCAAACTTTGAGTATTTAAAATGTTTAAATAACTTTGAAAAGCACTATCTTTTGCTTCATAATACATCAAAACAATTTTGTCTGTTTTTAAATTTAAATAATTTTCTGGCATGTCCATGTCGAAAACTTTTTCAAACTGGTCAAGCTGAACATTTGCACCCGCTACAAGTTCGCCATAATAGGTGTTTATGTCTTCTTTGTTACCACTTTGCCCGTATTGAACAAACGCCCTTGTTATGTATGAAAGTGCAGTATTTGAAGAATCAACTGCAACATTTACCGAATTGAATATTTTCGCAATACTTGCACTCGCATTTGAAACGATAAGTGTTGCGTCAAGACCTTGTGATGTTCTGTCATCTGTTGCTTCTACCTTGTTGTTTGCGATATCTTCTGTCGCGCTGTTGACCACATAACCGATGAGTCCTGCAACATAAGAATTACCACGAACAAACACCCTTGAAGTGTTATTCATAACTTCACCAGCATTGTCCATACGCCCAATAAGTCCGCCAACATTTGTGGACTGCATTGCACTCACTCTTCCTGCTACAAGCAAGTTTGTGACTTCGCCACCATAATTTTGTCCGACGGTGCCACCAACTCCACCCATGGTTGAGTTAGAACCCGTTACATTCAAATAAACTTGTGATGATAGTCCATAATTATTGTATGTGTTCATATTAGCAGGCTTTATAAACTGCAAAAGCCCTCGGTTTTCACCAACAATACCACCGACATAACTAGTTCCCCCACTAAGCTCTACATCAAAGGTATCACCAGTTTGCATATTCACAAACAAAGTAGAGTTTGGTGCTGATGTAATTATGTCAACAATGTATTCACCTTTGTTTTGACCAACACCACCGCCAATATATACAGCAGACTGGGCTTGTACAAAACTTTGCGTGAGATTGATGTTTACATTTTCTATTTTTCCGTTGTTTACACCAGCCAAAAGTCCTATATATGAAATACTTGTAACATTGTCAATATCAATAGCTCCTTTAACAATCAAATTTTTTATGTAAGCACCACTTGCAATACTTGAAAACAAACCGTAATAATCTCCAGCGTTTGCGCCTGTTGTTACAACATATGGAGAAGTAACTTTGAAGTTTGTTATGGTTGACACAGAACCGTCACTAGATGTCATACCTGAAATTCCACCTGTCAGTTCACCCAAAGGTGCGATTTCTTCACCGCCACCATCAATTGTTCCGTCAATGACATAATATTTGGATAGGTCAATTGTTTTTAATTGTTCCCATGTTCCAATGTGAAGAGGGCTTGAAATTGAGCCATCTCCAACAACAATAGGGATTTCCATAGAAAAGTTATAATCATTTCTGTCACTGCTATTAAAAGATGAATTTGGTACAATTCTTATAATGCCACTTCCCCCACCAGCTCCCGTATATGTGACGACAATTTTATTTTCATCATATTGCAACTGAACTATTGTTGAACTTGTTTCGTCATTTGGCTCAAACCATGCCGTGAAGCTTTGATTTGTTGCATTTTGAGGCAAAATATATGGGTCAAGTGTCTCTTGTGTATGCGATGGGTCAAGATATATCTCATCAACATAATTGTAAAGCCAAACCTCTTCAACTTGAACATACTGAACAATATTTATTTTTACAGTCGAAGAGATGATTGTTCCATATTCATAAATTTTTGCTGTTATTGTGAATGTTGCAATAGGACTTCCTGTTGCATCGCACACAAATGTCATTAAATCATTGTAGAAATAGCCATAAACAATACTTCCAGAATCTGTCAATTCATATCTTGAATTTGCAGAATCATAAATTGAAGAAACAGAAAATTCAAATTCAAGGTTTAAATCTTTTAAAAGCAAGTCATTTACATCAGTTAAAACACCATCAACCAAGATTCTAAATTCAATCATTGACATTGGTGTGTCAACATAACCAAGTGGAGTGTTTAAATCATAAACATCGACAGTACTTGAATATGTGGCGTCCAAATCTCCAGTATTTACTGCGTCAAATGTGAAACTTGATATTGGCTTGAAACATATAACATCAAAATCAAATTGTGTGCTTTGAAGCACATCATCATCAATGACTAGCATAAAGTTTTCTATTCTATTCATTTTAACTTCTACATGAATAGTTTGCCTTGTATTGTCAACAGATGTGAATGTGAGCATATTTTGATTTATTGAAATGTTTGTACTATCTGTCTGATATGAAATCTCAAACATTGATTGACCTTGTATGTCGCGTGGAGATGTGTTTGCTAAAATTACAACATCACCAAGTCCACGCACTGCAATAAAGTCAATTGTTTCATTGTCGCCTATTTGTCTATACTCTACTTCTGCAATTTTTTCTTCGTTAGTGCCGACATAAAACCACAAATTGTCAACATCGAGCTCATCTCTAACTATTATGGTGATATGCGTTGAAAGTCCACTTTCAAGCACAAGCGTGTAGTGTGCTTCACCAGCTCTATGCGCCACAATGTCAATTGAAGCAGTATTCTCTGCCGTTTGAGTAATTGTACAAATATTTAAAGACACTACATCGTTGTTTGAAGCAACTATTTTGCCGATGTATGCGTCGGGTTCTTGAACAACAAAACCGTTAAATGTTACACTTTCACCATTTTTTACATAAATAGTTGAATTGGTGTAAGTTTCATCAACTCTAAAATCTGTTGCGCTTTTTTGTATTTTAAATTCTATGTCGTTATATACTGGCTCACTTGTCAATTCTGCATTTACCATGGCTCTGACTAATATTGAATCGCCAATTGTTTCTGGCAAGACAGAACGACCATAAATTTTAAATGGAACTGTGAGGTCAGTAATTTGGATATCGTCGCTTACTTGCTCCACTCCATAAATGATGCAAATATATTGGGCAATATCCGAGTAAGTTACTTCACGAAGTTCATTTTCATCTTTGATATAATATGATAAAGTCAAATATCCATAATCAGAATTTGAAGGCTTTACGCTAAACAAAAATTGTTTTGCACTATTGATATCGTCATTGTTGAATAAATTGACTTCTTGTACATCGCTAAGCCCGTTTATTAAAATACTTTCTAGCACTGATGCGATTTTGACATTATACATTAAATCAACATAATAAGCATCATAGCCAGCATACTTTACCCTAACCACCAAAACATCATCAACAAGCGAAAAGTCACTTGCTTGAATTGTCACATCTTTGATGTTTTGCATATTTGATGATTGAGTTGTTTCGGCAGGCGTATTCGTACTTTTTGAAAAGATTTCATATACATATGCCTCATCATACGCAAGTTGCAAAGTCTTTTGAAATAACTCTTTATCATTTTTAATTAGTTCAATATAGCTTTCGCCATCTTGCTGTATTGTTGGCAAAACTTTGCCATTTTCACTTAAATATATATTTTGTGTGTCAATTTGATTAAACACTTTGACTGAAAATGAGCAAGTTATGTTTTCATTTGTCAAACTGACAGCAGTCACAACCACTTCGTCGGGCGTATCTTGGTCTGTTACAAGCAAGCCATTTTCAATAGTTTCAGTTCCTATTTGAAAACGAACACCACGGTCAAGTATTGAAGGTGGATTAAAATCTATCATATCACTTGAAAGTTGTAAAGATTGTCCACGAATTACATATAAAATAGTTCCACTTTTTAAACTCATACTTGATAGAGGTTCATAAACTTTGACTGGAATATCTATATATTTTAAATTTTCAAGCAAAGTTATTGTCAAAGTTGCTTTCCCTGGGGTATGGCCCATCACAGTTATGCGATATTTTCCATCACCAAGGTCTGTTGTTTTTGTTACAGTCGCAATTTGTTTGTCAAAAGAGTAGTTAAAGTTAATACTGGTAGAAAAATAATTTTCAACCGTAATTTCATAATCTTTACTTGAATTTTGTTCAAGTTCGATGCTTTGGCTTGAAAAATGGAGAGAAAGATTATCATAACTTTCTCCGCAAGCTGAAAGTAGCCCCATGAATATTGAAATTAAAATCAAACCAAATGTTACAAAATATTTTTTCATTTTCTCTCCATTTTTTGCCTTAGTTTACTTGTCAAATACTTGTACTATGCTTGTATTTCTACTGTGCAACTTAAATTTCCAAACACCACATCAAATGTGCTTTGTCCCACAACAATTACAGCAGAAGCAAAATCAGTACCTTTAATTTCATCAGATGATATATAAATTCCGTAAGGTGAGTATCTATTATAATTAGGTGCAACATCACTAAAACTGTTTGTGTCAAAGTATTGAATAAGATTTGTGCTTGTATCAAATGTCCATGTGTACTCTTGTATTGAATAAACGCTTCCAACATTTCCATCCATTCCTGCAACTCCATCAAGTGTTGTCGTCACGGTTTCAACAAATGAGAATGTTCCAGAGCCATCATCACCGACAATATCTCTTTTGATAACAACAGTTGCGTTCGCTTCAGCTATTGTTGCGTCCTCCCCTTCACCGTCAATATAAGACATCGTCCCTGTAAATGTTGTTTCACCTATATCACTAAGTCCATTGTCCCCATTGTACCAGTCATTAGCCAAGTTGTGTCTAACATAAACATACTCGCTAACTATTCTTTCTTCGCCAAACTCCGTAGTGAATTTTGCATTGTTTTGCAAAACGCTAACTCCGCCTGGCACAGAAACGCCTAAACTCTTATATGTTGAAACCTCAACATCTTCACCAACATACAAAATTTGACCTTCAATTTGTTCTAGCAAATATCCTTCCAAAGTGTAATAAACTTTTTGTTCTTCTGAAAGCTGTACTGCATAATTTTGGTTGAATGGTATTAGTTTAATATCGCCTATGTTGATACCAAAATCTAGTTCCAATGATATTTGTTTATTACCATAAGTCCATTCAACTTTTGAATGAGATTGAAGTTCGCCGTCAATATATGTATTGTCGTACAAATAGTAATAAATTGTCGACAATGGCAACAAGTCTGAATAATCAGATTGTGCTGTCAAATCATCATCCATATTGAAGCGGTATCCATTACTTATATCATATAACAAACTGTCCACTCTGAGCAATATAACACCACTACCATTTTTGCTTAGTGCCATATCGGTCATAGTCGATTTAATGTCATTATAAACATCCTGACCACTCTTAAACAATGACCAATCGCCGTCTTGCTTTACGAAAATCAAAGTATTGTTCGACTCGTCAACAAAAGCCTGTGCTTCGACATCAAGAGAACTATCTGATGCTGTGTAGGTTTCAAGTTTGCTTAAAGTTTGTCTTTCAAAGATAGCAACTGCTTGCTCTTCGCTTAAAGCGGTATGCACTTCGATATATCCATTTGTTGTGTATGAAGCCAACCAATCCTTAAATACATAGTAGAAGTTTTGTCCAATTAGTTCGGCAGAATCTTTTGAATCGCTTGCAGTGTAGTAGACATACTGTCCGTCTGTAAGCTGTACACTATTTGTCAAACCATTAAATGAAAGTGTGATTGTCGCATCGCTTTGTGTGTAAGATTCAGATATTGTGTATTTCCCTTCATCCATAGAAATCGTAACTTCATGACCAATTAATACGAAATTGCCATCAACATATTTAAATATATATGTCTCATTATCTTTTGTTACTAGCAGTTGGTTTGTAGCCTTATCGTATTTGAACATATATCCTGTCCCCGAAAGCTTTATGTAACCTGTTTGGGCGGTATCACCAATTGTATTTATAAAGGTAAGCAGTGTGTCGCTGTCTACAATTTCGACAGTTACTCCAAAATCATTTCCGTCTTCGGTATCGCTATTTGAGAAGTCGCCTTCGTTGCCCAAAGCTCCCTCTTGAATTATGTAACGATTGTTATTAAATACAAAGCCATCAGTATACGAAACGAAATCGGTAAGCACACCATCAGTGTAGTTAAATACAAATATTTGTGTGGTTGCTCCGCCGTCGCTAGTTGCTCCTTCTACCTTGCTCATAGTCAAAACCACTGCATTTAATGGTGTTTCAAGGTCTTGATACGAATAGACTGGTGTATTCTTTATTGTGTATGATCTCCATGTGCTATTTTCGTTCACGATAATGTTAGCAGTTCGCACTTCTTGGTCGACTATTGTTTTCTCACCTACATTTGCCGTAAAGGTAAAGTTGATGCTTATGTCTCTAATAGATTTTATATCAATGCTATCAAAATAGACTTTGTATGTGCTATTTTGTGTCACTGTATGCTCCATTATCTTCGACAAATTGTCTGGGCTTGCTGCATCAATATAGTAACTTGTATCTGTTTTTGTAGTTTTGATTTCAAATGAGATAACATCTCTAAGATCAATGTCGTTAACATTTTTGATTTTATCTAATGAAAGCAAGTTGTTTTCATAAGACATAATATTTGCATCTTGTGTAGGGAAGAACATAAAATTCCTTGCCATTGCATCTTTAAATTCAATAAGCTGGTCGGCTGAGTATGAAATAGAACCAAGATAATATGCACTTAAAGAATTGCCAGAATTATCAATTAACATTATGTGTTCTTGATACAAATAAACTGTTTGATTGTTGTTATTTTCAGTTCTGCCATTATAAATTGATATAAACAAAGGTTTGTATTGTTTAAAATCATCTATGCTTATTAAATTGCCAACAGTGACAGATACATCTTGTGAATCGTCACGCACATAATCATAACTTGAACTGTCAATTCGAGCATTTTCTATATAATTTTCCTTGCCATCTGGAAGCTTAATATATAGTTCGCTATTTGTTGTTGAAACAATGCCTTCAATGTCTGTTTCGCTACCATCTTCATTTGTGAAGTTTAAAGATACTTTGTTCTTGCCAGAAGATTGTAAATCTTCATAAATGCCCCCATTCTTTTGTTTGTAAATTTCGATTGATTTAGGGTCAGAATAGCTTGGAGCCGCATTATTTTTAGACGATAACGTGCGATAGGTTAACACTAGCGACTTGTTTATAATATCAATACTTTCATATATTATTGAATTTGACTCCACCTCCATACTTGATGTGTCAAAATTTATTGATTGAATCTCTAAATTGAGCAAAAGGGTTTTGTCATCTAATAATGAATATTTTTCGCTAATACTTTCTGCTCTATCTTCATTGTCTGCCTTCACATATTCTTTTTTAGTATCTATGTATGAGTTGCCATCTGCTGATATTTGCGATGTCGATACTTTTTCAATTAAGAATTTAAAATCACCAGACTTTAATACGAAATTGTCACCTCTTAAACTCATTGGAATTTCAGCGCCATCTTTTATTGCCTTTTGATAAATATCGCTTGTTATGTTGTATTCATACGCACATACGAATTGTATTGATGCATCTGTCACAATGTCACTAATCCGTGAATTGTCGAACCTATAACCTTTTATTTCAAACTTATATATGCTTTCTTCAATATTATGAACATCATCATCATAATAAGCATCTTTGTAAACATTGCCATTTGATATAACAATATATATATCTTTTTTATAATTATATACTGTATATTGTTCACCATTCACATATGCATTTGACATTTTGGTATCTACTTGAGTTTGGTATTCATACATATCGATTTTTGCGTATGATACTTCTCCCGTTGAGTTTTTGGCTATTTTCCCTACAACTTGTGCAGAATTTATAAGCAAATCATCGCTTGGTTTTAACATTTGACTATTTTCGTCAACTGCATAGCTTGGTTTTGCCATTGCAAGAACAGAAGTTTGCACATTTGATGTACCTAACCACTCATAACCACTGCCTCTATTACCAATAAAGTTATCGGCATATGCATACTCTGAGTATTCTGTGCCATTTACACCTGAAGTTATGATTAACTTATGTGCTGTACTTCCAATATTTAAAGTTGTTTGAGTTGATATTGGCAAGTATGTGTTTTGATTTGAATATCCTATAACACCACCAGCATAAGTGCTTGTTCCGCTTATTCCAGCAGTTGCTTCAATAGAGTCAAGGTCAATTGATATTTCACTTAACTTAATTGCGTCTTTCGTATCAGAATTATCAAAATATCCAACAAGTCCACCTGCATAAACTGAATCTGAATAGGTGTTTTCAACATCAATTTTGCCAGTTATGTCAAGTTCTGCATTTTCTCCTAAAATTGTTGAGTTTTCCATATATCCAATTGCGCCACCAACTGTCGTGTTTGCCGATGTTGACACAATTCCATCATCAAACAAGTTTATCGAAACAATGCCATCTAATGATATGCTAGTTTCATTAGCATAGCCAACAAGTCCACCAATCCCTGTTTGTGCTGTTTGACTTGCGTTGCCTGTACCTGTTAAGTCTGTTGAAAGCTCGACTTTGCTATTTTGAATTATTACATTACCATTTTCAATTTTGCCGATGAATCCGCCGATATTTTGTTTCCTGATACTGGTCTTTTGACCTTGGTCATAGTCACGAATGTGCAATGAAACATCAGTGTTTGTTATTGTGATTTCACCACCATCAACAACTGTACCAATAAGTCCACCCATTGATTTATCTAATAAAGCAATTGATTCTTGCTGAGTGTGATATGACAAATTAATGTCAGAGATTGTTACATTTTTGCCATAACTCACTAGACCAATCGATTTTGATTGTTCAGTATCTGCAACCAAAAATTCGGTAATCTCTGCTTGTTCGTAATTTGATGATGTGATTGTTCCACTAAAAGGATGTCTCTCGTCAACGCCAAATCCACTCACCGATGAGCCAAAACTTATGCTGTTCCCTACGAAGTCTAATGCAATTGTAATCTGCCCTGTTTCTTTAATTGCATAAACAAGGCTAGCAAATTTTTCGCTGTCATTTAAAGTGTCAAAATCACTAGAAGCAATCGCTTCACTACTTGTATATTTTAAAATATTATTGACAAATTTTACTGTTCCCCTGTAGTCTTCCAAACTTTTTACTTCTATTGTTGCCTCTGCATCCTCTTCACTGCCAGATGCCGATGTATTGTTATTAAACAACTGTTCATAAGATGTGCTAGCATATTCAGGAGAATTATTTATAACGATATTTCCGTCTATATACTCCCAACCACCATCCCATGCCACATCACTTGACCAGGCATTTGGTTGGTTTCCTGTTCCAACAGTTGAGATTGAATCAATTACGCTTTGTGGAGTTTTAAATAAATACTTGTAATCGCTATCTTTCATTGAAATGTCATTCAATGAATACAAATTTCGACTTCCAAAACTATCAGTAACATCATTTGTATCGTTTGGTTGATAGAAAACATCTTTTTTCCATGCGACATTACTGCCTGTATCTCCGTCGTTTTCTGCCTCTTTGCCAATTGGATGGAAATACACGTTATAAACATACAAGTCCTCTCTATTGTTGCCATCAAAATTTTCATGGGTGTTATAAATATAATTATTATAAACACCTAAGCCCATCCATTGTTCGCCATCACGCAATTTAGATATATACTCTTTAATAATGGATTTATTTTGTGGATTGAGCTTTGGGTTGCCTAATGTGAAATCCAAGCCTTCAACTGTTTCTGATTTAAAAATGAAAGTTCCTGGTGCAATTACAAAAGACTTTATTATTGATAACAAGTCAAAATTTTCCCACATATCCATAACTCCTCTGTGAATATCAGGGTAATAATCTGACATCAATTGTGCATCAAACCCACTGCCTTCTGCATAATAAGCATCTACATCAACATTGACAAAAATCGACGCTACCAGTACGGCCACATAAGGATAAAAATTATAATGAAACATGCTCGTTAGCCATGCATAAAGTGCACCCAAAAGGGCATACGACATGTAGGCTAGAGGCTCTGAATCAACATCATAATATGCAAGTACTTTCCTCGCTTCTATTCCACCATATACATTTTCACAGTTATTTGATACTCTATTTATATAATTGTAATTATTGGCTATTCCAGCAGCATATGCATGTTGCGATACTTTCGTGTAAACTAATTTATCATAATGGTTAAATAAATTATCATCGATACTGCTTGTATAAACATTGTACGATTTTATCGCATTCTCCGATTCCCAATCTGTTATATCGTCATCGTTTTCATATGAATCAGATAAACTATCATAATTATATTTCGCATTAGCCACTATATTTGACGCATTGTTATAACAATCTTCTATGCGTCCACCAAATCCGCTTATTCCCCCAACATAGCAAGTTGATATATTGTATGGATTTCCAGCATATATTTCTGCTTTTGATAGAAGTGCAGAATTAATAATGTCCGACTTAGTCGTTGATACTTCTTCACCATTAAGACTTCCCACATATCCTACTATTCCGCCAACATACAATGTTATATTTTTATCGCAGTGCTGTGTGTTAAATGAGTCATTTGCATACACTATATCAGACAAAACATACATTGAGTTTGATAGATAGGCATTTGAAACAGTACCATCTTCCAAAAGTCCAACAACTCCGCCTACAACTATTGTTTCATCAACAGTTGGCTTGTTTCTAAACGATATAATAAGTTCCTTACCAACGTCACAGTTTGTAACAGTTGCACCATTGGTTACATGACCAACAATACCACCATAAACAAATTTATTAAAGTCAACTATATTCAACGCAACCGAATCATTGTCGTTTGTTATATCTGGCGAAGTTGCACTACATTCAGAGAGCTTCGATCCCTCTCCAAGCTGACCAACGATATTGCCATAGTAATATGTTTCCCCATTTTCCGACTGCACAAACTGGTAAATCTCTGGGTTTACACCAGTCACTTTAATATTTGTTATTACAGATGATTTTGCTATATTAGCAATTAAACCAACTATATAATTTTTATTTTGTATTGTTGGAGACAAATTATCAATAACCAAATTTTTAAATATACAGTTTGTAGTTACATTAAATATTCCGCCCCCAGTCACATTTAAATTAGATATTGAATGTGTATATCCTTCAAGGGTATCATAACCATCCAAAACAATATTTTGGATATCTTCTAATGAACTCCACTTTAAAGTTGATTGTGAAACATAACTACCATTTATGTCATTGATTAAATTAAAATATGTTTGCGTAGCTGGTGAAGTTTCTGATGGAGTGTCAGAAGATTTAGGCAATGTGTCCAATTGTCCAAGTTTGCCAAGATTTGGTATTTGGAATGGATTATCCAAAGTTCCTTTTCCTGTTTCATGATGCATATAATCAATATCTTGATATGCACCACCACTGAACGAACCATAACCATATGCATACTCTTTGTCATAACTAAACGTTCCGATTTTCGTTGTTGGCATTGTTCCTGTGTAATTCACACTTAAAGCATTTGTTAAAGAGCCAGTTCCAGCCCCTTGTATGTAAAATTCAGCGGCGACTGAATCATAGTAACAATTTATAACAGTTTCAGATTCTGAATCATAAGCGTAAATACTATAATTATTTTTCATATTACTCCCGCTTATTTCTTTATCTACGCCAAACACTACTCTCATGTTTGTATAACTATCATACACAGTGCCAGCAGAAACAAGGTAGACATAAAGGTTTGAACCTTCAGATTTCACTGCATTTTCAGCATCAATGTTACCACTTGAATAGCTGTTAACAATCACTCCATCGTTTGTTCCCACTAATCCTGCGGCTGCGACATCTTGTTTTTGCGACTCGTTATCAGGATGACCAACATAGGTGTTGTCATTACTACCTGCATAAGTCGTGGTAATATTTAAACTTACAAAACTATCTTTTATAAGTCCTGTGTTTATTCCCACAAGCCCTGCAATAGGAGCTTTCCCTGCATCAATTATTCCAACAAGTTTTTGTGGATTCGTGCTTGTTGATTCAATAGTGCTTATTGTTGTATCCAAACTGCTATTTATTTCGTTACTTCTGCTTACATTACATGAATATATTATTCCATTATTGCTATATGTTAGCCCAGCAACCGGTATTTCATTTGAACTATTAACTCCAGACGAATTTTTTGAATCAATGACAAAGTTTGCAACCACCACCACGCCTGACACACTGCTGTTTTTATCTATCGATGAAATTGGTGAAATTGATGAAATTGATTTTGCATCTTTAGGTATATTGTTGTTTGAAAATGTCAAATATGCACCATCGCCAATCACCACTGTGTTAACTAGGTCTCCAATTTTATTTACTCCACCAGTTGTGTCGTCAGACAATCTTGTGTACCAAGTTTCGTTGTTGTTAATACTTGGTCTATTAAAAGAATTTGAAGGGTTTAATTTTGTTCCGCCTGTTTCGCCTCTATAAAGAATTTGAATATATTCGTTATTTTCTTCATTGTTTTCATCAAAACCTATGACAGATTTTATGCCACCGTTAAGGTTATCAAGAATATTGCCATAAGCAACATTTGTACCAAGGCTATCCGTGCAAAGAGTTGCAACGTGAGCATAATAATTAGTTGAAGTGTCTGCTGCGTTTGAAACCTTGCCAGAGCCGACAAGTGCGTTTGCTATGTATGAATCGTTTACTAACGCTCTATCATATCTATTAAACAATGTTGCAATTGACGTGTTGTTTTCAATGTATGCCGTAGTACCTTCACTACTAACCACGCCAATAATTCCACCATATGTGAGATTATTGAGTACTTTTGAAATAGATTTTGTATTTGGCGTGCTTTTATCTCCACTTTCTTCATATGATGGATAGAAATTGCCAGCACTTATGTTTTGTTCAAGTATTACATTTTGACCATTAACCACACCAGCAATTCCTGACAAAACCAAAGAAACCTTACTATAATCTGAACTATTGACAATTTCTTGATTATTGTTTTCTTCTACAATGTGTTTAAAATCTCCAAAAGAGAAGCAAGAACCCAGTGTAGATTCTCCATCAACATTGCCAGCAATTCCACCTGCATAAACAGAATAAGAATTTGTTCCATTTGTTGCTCTTAAAATTATATCACCATAACTTTCTGCCCCGTATAAAGAGCCGTCCATTTTGCCAACAATTCCACCAATGTATGCGTAGCGTCCACTTCCACTTAATGTGACATCAATAAGAGACTGCATTGAGTGCTTGTTGCCATTATTTAAACTTGCATTTTCCAAACTGCCAAACAAGCTACCAACGCTATTTCCATAATCTTCCCTTAAAAGGCTTAAGCTCGTAACATTTATTCCGAAAACATCATCATCTTTTGTTGAATTGTTTACAACAATTTTTGCGTCCTCGCTTAAAGATGTGGTTTTGCCATATCCCAAAATTCCACCTATGTTTGAATTTTGAGAAGAGATATCAATCAAAACGTCAATATCTATCTTGTCCAAAGTCACATTTTGAGAATAGCCTATAATTCCACCAATATATGAATTAACAAATTTTACGCCACTTTCTGCCGACAAATCTACTTTTAGTCCCATGGAAGAAATAACGGCGTTGTCAGCACTTCCAAATAGCATACCCATATTCAATCCATACACTGTTGAGTCTTTTGACTGTGACTTAAACTGTATGGTTGAATCAGAAATTCCAAATTCGCTTTCACTATCTTGTGAACCGTTAATTGAAATTGTTGACTGAGAATTCGATGCAAAACGACCACCAACTAGTCCAACGGAGAATGAATTTACATCGCTATTTTTTATGTCGTTAAAAATTATAGCACAATTTTGTATGTTAATTGAAGATACTCCACCACCACTTGTAAATTGTGAATCTCCAAATACAAGACCAACATAGAGTGAACTTTGCAATGTATTTGATGCACCCGCAGAAGCCTCATATGTTATTTGACTTGAGGTGATTGAGATATTTCTAAATGTTGTTATTCCTCGTGCCATACTTGTAACAAGACCAAAGCGAGAAGTTAATGTACTTATTTTGGCATTCACATTTACAAAACTAAGATCAGTGAATGTTGTGTTTGATGCGTTTGTGACAAGTATTGCATTTTGACTAATGTTAGCACTTTCAAAAGATGCACCCTCTTCAAATGATATCGTGAAATTGCTAAATGTTGCATTAGCAGTATTTAAGAAAATTGATTTTGTTTGAGTAACTCCTCTGAATACAAAACCATATTCATATCTGTTGTCAAGACCTCTCAAAGTACCAGAGAATGATGTAATTGGTTCTATTGGCTCTGTTATCCCAATATAGTGTGCTGAACTAGTTATGACATTGTTTACATCATTAAGGTCTGGATCAATAACAAATACGTCATCTTCACCAGCTGTACGCAATCTTTCAATATCACTTTGAGTTCTAATGTATTGAATGTTGCTTGCATATCCAAATAAGATATGTGGGAACAATTCATTTTCATCTCTGTCCCAAGAATTTATATCCCATTTATTGCCAGTAAAGAATACCGAATAATTAGCCCCATCATCGCCAAAGCCTGTTATTGTGCTTGCGAATGAAGGTAGTTCACTGCCACCATTTTCATCATCAATATATTTTGTATCAGAAATAGCAATATTTGTATCGCCATTTTTAAAGACGATGTTATCTTTATTAAATGATACTACATAAGTGTATGTAAGGTCTATGTTATTGACATCTTCAACCTTGCTATCAACTTGAATAACGGCATTTGCCTGCCCCTCAGACTCATCTGCAAGCCAATTGCCCCAATAGTTTATTGCGTTGACCTTGTCAAGACTCATACTTGCACGTGCAAGTCCGACAATTCCTGATGCATATCTTGACTGAACATCGCCTGACGCATAAACTTCAACAATGTTTGTTTCAACATATGTGTCAGGATTTGATGACATCTCACTTAGACCGACTATTCCACCTGCATAAACACCACCACTTAGTGAATTTTGAGTGTTTGTGTTAATAACGTTTAACTTTGAATAAGACTTTTCAATCTTTCCGCTAACTTGCAAGCCAACAAGACCACCTATCGCTATTGGAGTGTAACCCTGTGTCATAAATAGCGTGGTGTTTCCTCTATCTACGCTGTAATCACCTTGATAATAATTTTTTATATTTGCTTCAATGCTGTCATCACCAGCGTCGTTTGGATCGTCATCGCCTATCTGCCAAGTTTTTTCGTGTTCACTTCTAACTTGACGAATATATCCTGCGTTATATCCAACGATACCGCCTGCAAAACCATTGTAAGAATATATACCTTGTTTTGTGTAGTCAGTTGAATCAACATAACTTAGCTCATACAAAGCATCTTGAAGAACTGTTAATGGCCCTACATATCCAGTGACGCCACCAACTGTTCCTCCTGATATTATGCTTGTTCCAAGTGTTTTAAGCATAACGGCGTTGCCATCAGACGAAACTTCTGACTCTGCATAAGTGGTTACATTGATTGAGCCTTCACCATACGCATCTATGATACCAACAACTCCGCCAGCATATGAAATGTAAGCGTTTAATATGTCACTTGTTCTATTATAAGTATTATATGATATATAACTATTTGAAACATAGTTAGTTGGATTCATACTTGCAGTAACACTGACGCTTTCCACACTTAAATTAAAGATGTAAGAATCGCCAATAACTCTACCAACAAGTCCACCAACAACATTTCTACCTCTGACTGTGACGCTGTTTGTGTCTGGGAATGCCGAAGTGAGTGAAACATTAGTAATTGTTGAATTTTCAACCGTTCCGCTGAGTGCACCTACATACTCGACACCTGATGCTTCAACACCGAATACATCTCCACTTGCATTTGTTGAACCCAAAACCAAATTGACATTTTGAACAATCGCACCATCGGTCACACTTGCGAACATACCAAAATTGATAGCGTTGCCTTCTGGGTCAGAAAGTGCAAGTCCTGAGATTGTCAAGCCGTTTCCATCAAATTTACCTATGGAGCCTTGATTTCCTTCATCTTTGTATTTTCCAGTTAAGGTCATACTTGATGAAGCAAGGGTATATGTATTATTTGAATCGGTAACAAGTTCACTTAAATCAATATCCTTTATCAATCTATATGAACCGAATATCTCGCCAGTTGTGGTATTGACATATCTTGATGCGCTTGTGTTATTTGTCCCACTAAATACACTAGCAAATTCTTCTGCCGACCTTATGAGTATTGGGTTATTTTTTGAGCCATATCTGAATTCATCAACATATGTGAACATTGGCTTTGCTGATGTGCTTATATTTTTTACATATCTTAATGAAACAGCAATTTGATTTGCACTTACAAGCTCTGGTCCAGCACTAGTCATCATCCAAATACCATCGTCAAAGTCTAGGTTTGAAAGATGTGCAAAACTAAAACCGTAAAGATAACTTTCATTTTTTACATTTGAAATGTATTTTGCTCCCTCGCCATATGCCGATTCAATAAGGATAGACGAATCTGAAAGTGAAACTTCATCATAATAATATGAGTTTGTTATTTCACCCAAATTTTGATAGTTGCCATAGTCATCAACACCTGCAAAATTCATTTGCGTTGTTGTTGAACCAACAATTCTTGAAAGAGATAAACTTGTTTCAATAACACCAGTATTTGTATTTCTGTACACAAAACCTGCACTGTTTCTTCCTGGATTATTGTTTTGATTTGTTAGTGTTATATTTGAATAGCTGTTGTTAATTTCTCCTGAGTTTTCGTATACAAATCCTGCACTTATGCCAGAAGTTTCTATTCCGTAAAGTGTTGCATGGACATCGGCATCGTCTTCTTTAACTCCTTTTGCATAGCTTGCACTAATAAGTCCAGCATTTTCAATAGCAAAACCCGCCGTCACTGTGGTGTAATCAATATTGCTATTGTTGATTATACGCATATTTGATGCATATGAACTAACTATATGTCCTGAACTTGAATTGTTACTTACAAAACCTGCAATTTCTCCAAATGATGAAATGACAAAAGGTGAAAGAACATGTGTTTTTGGAGTAACTGCACCAGTATTTTGTATTTGTCCATTAACTATCTGAATATCGTAGATATATTCAACAGCACTTTCACCACCAACACGACTGTTTGTGATTATTCCATTGTTTGTCACAACAAATCCCGCCGTTATTGCAGAAACGCCGATTGTTGAATCAATTTCTACACTAAGTCCCGAAACTGCTGGGGCAATTTCATTTGTAAGAGCTCTGAAACTTACAACTTCACAATTTGTTATTATACCATTGTTTGTTATTGCAATTGGTGCAATGTTTACCGTCTTTGTGTATGCAGAATTTAATGAGATTGTGTTCAAATGGAATACATTGACTCTTAAATTTTTAAGGGTTGTATTTGCTGATACAGTATTAAACAAAGCAAGGTTAATTTGAGATTGTGTATTGTCATAGTTAAAGCTCATTATGACAATTTGATAGCCATTACCATCAAGACTGCGTATTTTTGAAGTATCACTTGCTGGGGTGTATTCGTAAAGGTATATATCCTGAGTCAAAATATAGTCATCTTCGTTCTCGGCGTTTAAAGCCTTTGTGAAATCTTCGGCACTTGAAATTTGTGCTGGAGAATCTTCGCTTGTTGGGTCAGATATCACAATTGAGAAGAAGTATGTGTATGTGTAAATTGTCAAATCTGGCATTTGAACACGCATTTGAAGCATCATATTTTGTGTGCCATTTTGTGTTCCGATGAATCTAACGTCGCCGTTCACATCTTCAATAAAATTGACAATTGTGCCACTTGGCGATGAAATATTTCCCGCACTGTTCATTACTGGAGTGTAGGTCTTTCCATTTACGTAATAAAGATTATATAACAGTGAGCTATGTTGAGCCCCACCAATATTTACAATATAATCGTCGTTTGCATAGTAGTTTTGTGCAACAAAGGTGTTATAAGCTTCTTCGCTTGCTCCGCCTTCAACATATCTCCCACCGAAGTTGAATTCAAGTGTATGGTAGAAATATTGGTCGCCAATCGCTACATCACTTCCATCTTCATTTGCTATATGTGTGTTTTCGAAATCAAGTTCAAAATCAATGACGTACACAATCAAATATGAATATACAGTTTCTTTGACACCATTTATTGTTCTTGATGTGTCAACTCTTACTCTGAAATTGCCAGCGTCTTCGCCAACAGTTATGTCGATTGATGCTCGATAATAGCTTGTTCCATATTCTTCGCGGTCAGCATCACTTATGTTTGATGGCAAATATACATCATTGGCAACTATTGTATCTACACTGCTATCTGCATTTGGGTCTGTGCTTGAACGCAAAGCAAAAGCAGTTATTGACTCTATGTTTTGAGTCATATCCCAAATTATATCAGCAGTTATTGTCTCCCCGCGTATTGCATAAATTGAAGATTCGCCATTGACGGTTATACCTGCTTTTTCCTGAGGAACTATAATTAGTGAGTATGGCAATGAATATACAACTTCATCATTATTATAAACATTTACATATATTGTATAAACAGTGTCAACCGCAACGCCTTCTGGCACTTTCACTCTGACAAAATATCTTGCGACTTCGCTCTCGGCATCAACTTTGTAAATTTGAATACCGTTTGTTATGTATTCAAATGTGCTTGCAAGATTGACGCTATAACCCTGGCCATTCTTTTTCATGTTGAGGAAACTGAGCTCATAGCCGTTTTGTGGTTCGCTTGTCACTGTTATGTGTGTGTATTTTGAGTATGAAGGATAAAGCATTATATCCAAAAGTCCAATTGAGTTTGGTGACAAAACATTATTTGGATAATAATCGAATAGAGAAACTCCTGATATTGCACCAGAACCCCTATACGCATAATGATTAACATCGACACGAAGAACTTCTTGTTCAAGCACGGTCAAATCAAGCGTTGCTGTTATATCATAATATTCACTTGGACCATCTGCCTTGAAAACTACTGTATAATTATTGTCGAAAGTTGAAAGACTTGTATTTAATCTTATTGATACTTGGTATGTTCTTATTGTCGTTGCGTTATTTTTAATTTCGCCAATAAGATTGATGTCATATAATATATCATCTGTTGTTAATTCTTCGCCGTCACCATTCAATATCTCTATCACAAGTTCAGAATTTATTGTTTCGAGATATTTTGTATCAGAAGTTATCTCAACATTTACAGAAAGATAGTCGCTAGCCGAAATGGTCGCTTGACTAACTGAACTAACAAGAGAAATTGGTCCATATATCTTATTTAAAGTAATTGTCTTTTGTGTGTAATTTTTAAGTGAGTCCAAATTATTTTGTGACAAGCCATCAAGACTAAGATAAATATTGACATTTACTTGGTCTTGTTCAAAATCTCCAACAACTGTATGTGTGCCAAGTTTTGAACCAATTATGAAACCGACATTTTCACCACTTTCACTTTGAACAAAGCGAACATCATAGTTGTTTTGTTTAAGAGAAATTTGTCTATCAACAAGAACTATTGAAGATTCAAGCGAAGAAGTTAATGTTTCGTTTACACTTGTTCTTACATTGATTGTAGATGAAGAACCTAAATTTTGACCATTGTATGTCAAAACTAGTGGTGAACTGTAATAGATTACTGTAACGACAACTTGTCTTGAACCAACTGAGAAGTCATACAAAGAACTTATTGTCAATGTTGTCGTTCCAACATTTTTAACTATAAGACTATTTGATGTTGTTGAAATTACTGTTGTATCAGAAGATGTAACAACAAGTCCGCCAAGTGAATATGTGCCAAAAATCTCACCATATGATATGGTGTTAATAGCGGTTAAGAGTTGTTGCTCCCTATTTGTTAGATTTATACCACTCGCACTATACAAAAACATTAGTGCTTCGCCACCATTTTCTGCAAGTGAAAGTCTTGAATTGGTTATTGTTAGGCTTTTTAACTGTTCACTAGTTATTGACGAAGGTGGCACTAGTGCATACAAATATGGGAAGCCATGGTTTACACTTTTATTTGTGTCTCTCCAAATAGCGACAGATGAGCTCATATCCACACTTGGATAATTTTGCTGTTCAGTACTTGAATAACTGCCCGCAATTGTTTTTCTTAATGCGTTTGTCATGTAGTATGTGAACACATATTCGGTATCGGTGGTTTTTGCTGTTGTGTAACTATCTTTAATAATTGAAGTCAAGTCTTCTTTTGTCACATCTACAAGTTTAGCATAAAAATCACCAACATTCCCAATTTCTGCAAAACAATTGACTATCTTTGCATCGGTTGACGATATTATGCCAACAATTGCTCCGACATTTTGCGATGCTAAAATTTCTTTCTTACTGAAATTATATGCATAGCTGTATTCAATTCTTCCCTGTCCTTTAAGTTCTCCAACTATTGCACCAACAACGCTACCTCTTAAAGTTGTTGTTGTGTCACCTTCAAAATTGTAGAAAAGAACTTTGCTATGACTTATTTCTCCGTTGTTGATTGCAACAATGCCACCAACAATTGCATCTTCTTTTGTTGAAGTGATATTTCCAGCAAAAGTTACATTTTCAATTGTGCCATAGTTTTCTTGTGCAATACCTCCTGCGTTATCTGTTGCACTAACGCTAGAAGGTAGAATTTCATCACCTTTTATGTCGACATTAACTGTCACATTTTTGATCGTGCCTTGATTTATGTCAACAAGCATTGACGATGCAGTGACATTGCCAACAATATTTATGTCTGATATGGTTGCGTTTGGTAACAAAGCACCAAAAAGGTTGCTTCCGCTTAATGAAATTGTAACAACGTCTTGCGAACCTTCCAAAACACTTCCATAAAGTCCACCACTAAATGATGCAAACAATTGATTTGTTGAAGAATATGATGTGTTGTTTAATAGTATATAATGTAATTCTTGATGTTTAACTTCACTTAAATCTGATATTCTAAGTGCTGTTTCGCGTGTTCTTCCATCTGCGACCAAGATGTCAACTTCTGCATACACATATTCATCGCGATAATATTCATGACCGTTTTCGTCAACGAACACACTGTCCTTTGGAATTACTCTTATAGTACCACTTCCGCCAAGCATACCCGATGTGGTAATTAAACCATCGTCACTAATTGTGATTATTGTGCTAAGTGTTCCACTGTCTGGAATAAATCTGTAAACTACGCCTTGATTTAAAGCATTGTTTGGCGAAACACTGACTGCAAGTTTAAAAGAAGTTAAACTTATGTCACTAGTAAGATTTGGGGCTTCCAAGTATATCCCATCACTTCCGACATTTCCGATGACCACTTTTTCAACAAGTTGAGGCTTTTTCATAGTCACTGCCACTGTGATAGAATATTTATTTCTTTCAAGATTAAGGTCACGAGAAACAAAGTCAATAGTTGCCGATTCAAACTCTGACTCACCAATTCCGTCTGTGCCGTCATCATTACGAGTTAGTGCACTTACAAGGAATTGATAACTATTCAATCTTTCTACTTCAAAATTTACCACGCCGTTTATAAAGTACTGATAAAGCCCGTCCACCATACCATCGACTTCAATGAGGTCGTATGTTGGCAAAGCCGTTCCACGATTGACAGTGAGTGTAATTATTTGTTGACTAAGTGCTTGATTTTCTTGACCTAGCTCGTCTGCTGGATACAAACTAACTTCTTTTGCATCAATTTCTATTGAGACAATAGGATTATATATTTCAACTAACAAATATTTGCTTATTTGAACATCTGTGTAAAAATACTCGCCATTTTGTTCGATAATTTGTTTCCCGCTAAAAGTTGCTCTTATCCAAACTTTCCCAACATTTATTGGAGATATGTGATTGAGTGCTCTTAAATAATTTGCACTTATCACCTTTGAAGTATTTGCAGTAAATGCCTCATCGCCTGGCTGATTTTTGCCAAAATTGACATATGCACCATTTTCGTCATAAACATTGTCGACCTCGCTGTCATAAACATAATCGACAAAATTAAATGATACACTTTCTATTTCTGCATCACCTGTAAAGGTCAAAGGCAAAGTTTGACCATATTTGAGTGCAACATATGAAAGGCTTTCACCATCATACCTTAAATCACCAATAGCAGATGAAATGGCAAAATTTGAGTCTATGCCGATGCTGACATCACTCAAATTTTTGATAACACTTACATTTGCCCTGATGATTTGTCCTGAAATAAAGCTGATTACAAGTTCGCCACTACCCTCACTTTGAGCAAGTAGTTCAATGCTATATATATTTGCACCATTAAGTGTTTGATTTGTGTTTGTTATTTGTCCAATTTCAAAAGCATCTGATGTTGAATAAATTTCAACGCTTTTTAAAGTCGTCAAATCTATTGATGCAGGAGCAACAGCGACTTTGACATTTAAAACAGAATGCTCGGCCGTGTCAAGATAATATTGTCTTGATGATTCAACACCGTCGCCAGTACTATTCACAAAGCCCAACGATGTCACGCCTTCTTTAAGTGACATTGTCAAAGTTTTTTGAACATTTACATTTTCTTTTTCGCTTTTCACAATCACAGTGACCGTGTCGCCAATATCAAATCCAGCTCTTGCCATAAAGTAAAATGTGTCGCCACTGTTGAAAAGATATTTGTTGTCAGTAAATTCAACAACATTTCCTCTTCCATCTCTGACAATTAAGTAATTGCGATCAACTGCACTGATGTTGAGTGAGAGCTGTGAACTTGTTGCAGTTGAAGGAATCGCAGAAAAGGTAAGTGCATAGCCTTGAACTGAGCCAGAAACATAAGTTGTGAAAATATCAATGGAATTTTCTGTGTCAATAATTATTCCGTCACTTGTCACGCTTATATCACGAATTTCATCAACAACACTTATTGTCACAACCCCGTTTTGTGCGTTAGAAGTAGAATACTTAAATTCAGGATAGTTTGTGTAGCTCAAAACAAACCAAACACGGTCAGTCCCGACTGATGAATTTTCTGACAAAACAGTAAAGTCAAAGGCATATTCATAGTATGCCCCACCATCAACAGGATAGCTTGTTGAGTTGTCAAGGAAAATACCTTTGTCGTTATATGCAAATACAGGTGTCACATCAAGTTTTTCTCTTGTTACAGAGTATGGAACTCGTACATAAATTGTTGCTATTGTTGATGTGGTGCTTGTCCTTGATATTTCGACATTACTTAGGTTTGCGCCAGCTCCGTCAACTATGAGAACATTTGAAACATCAATTGCTTTCACAACTGTGACGCTGAAAGTTTCCCTAACATTGTCTCTATTGGCAGGCACAACTTCAACTGCGATTTCTTGAGGTAAATTGCTAAGCCTTGGCTCAATTGTCAAAGTGTTGTTTTCTATTGACACACCTTGAATTTCGCTAACAAGATGATAAGTTAACTGAGTTTGGTTTGTCCCCTCGGGAGAAATAGTGAACATATCGTTTGTAAAGGTCAAACTTCCCCCGTCTTGAAAACTGTATGATAATGGGTATGTATTTTGATTTGGAGTTATTGCTGTGACGGGCTGAATTGCCGTAACAGTGAAAGATGTTGATTTTTTTGCACCGATTACTGAAACATCAATATTTTGACATTGCCTTAATGCTTTAACTGTGATTTCGCTAATGCCGTCACTTGATGGCTCTTTGACACTAACTTGAATACTTTTAGAGTCGCACTCTACTGATACTTTTTTGTCAACAGCATTTTCGACCGTCGCATATAAAGTTGCAGTATTGTCATTTTCTCCAAGAATAATTTCAACATGCGATGTGCTGAGAGAAATTGTCATGTTATCATTATTCTCCCCACAGGCATACAAAACGCCACCTGCACACCCCACAATGAGCATTAACAGAGAAACAAGTAATGTCTTAACCTTTTTCATAGCGAACTCCTCATCTATTGTTTTCAAATTTTGGTTTTATTATTACATAATAAACCAATTTTATATGCTTAGTATAAGAATATTTGAGAATTATGTCAAATTATTTGATTAAAAATTTGGCTGTTTTAACATTTAGTCAAAAAATGAAAATTAAAAAATATTTTAAAAAAAATAAAAATAAAATAAAAATGATTTTTAAAAAAAATCCATATTTTAACATAGTTAAAATATGAAATTCAAAATAAATTTATAAAAAATATAATTTATTTATTTTTTAACAAATATTTATTTTTTGTTGAAATTCCCCCACGAATATGCTTTTCGTTAAAATTTTTATCAAGTATTTTTTGAACTTCATAAAAAAGATTTGCATTTATTTTTTTTAATTTTTTATGTATATCCAAATGCACGGTTGATTTTGAATAACCAAAAAAATTCGCAGTTTGGCGTATGGTAGCATTGTTTATAAGTATGTAATTTGCAAAATCTAACACTCTATCTTTATTGTTCACTTGCATCTCCTATAGAAATGTATGCAAGCGAAAAGCGTAATATGTCACAATTTGTCCAATAATGTAAACAACATAGCAAAAATCTTTTTAAGCACTTTACAAAACACAGTAAAAATGTTATTATATGTTTGGCAAAAATTTAATGGAGGAAATTATGACATTAGATAAAGTAAAATCTCTTATCGCTTCTCAACTTGGTATAAGCGAAGACAAAATAACAGAAGATTCAAGACTTATTGAAGACCTTGGTGCTGACTCACTTGACACAGTTGAAATGCTTATGACACTTGAAGAAGAATTTGGCATTGCAATACCAGACGAAGAAGCAATGACCTTGACAACAGTCAAATCAATTGTTGACCTTATTGACAAACATCAAAAAGCGTAAAAAAATTACATAAAAAAACCCTTTTTAAAAGGGTTTTTTTATTTGTTTTCAAGAGTAAGATAGTTTGAAGGGTCAACTTTTTGTCCATCTTTATAGAGCTCAAAATGTAGATGAGCGCCACTTAATAGTTCATTTGCAGATGATTCACTCATTGTTCCAATGACTTCGCCAGCACTAACTTCATCTGAAATGGTTACAGGGGTTTCTTCGCTAAGTGAAGAATATTTGCTAACATATCCATCTGCGTGTGTTATTGTAACAACTGTTCCGTCTTCATATGTTGTTTGAACATCAGTAACGACACCGTCCAAAACGCTGTAAACATTTAAGTTGTCGCTCGTCATGTCAATTCCCTTGTGACTCTCCCATTGGTTTAAAGTGTCATTATAAAATAGCTCTGTGTCACTATACCACTTCAAAACTGTTGGCGACTGAACAGGCAAACTAAATACAACAGGTGTTGTTTGTGATGGCACTTCTTCCTCATAAGGCTCTACATTGCTAGAAAACACGACTGCAAGCGTGATGCCAAGCACCAAAACAAAAGCCAGTGCGTAGTACCCATATTTTTTTAATAATGTTTTGACCCTACCCTTTTTGTTTATTTCCATTTTTACCTCCGAACAAATTGTTGACATGTTTTTAATTTGTTATACATATAAATTTTAAAATCAATAACTTCCAAGAAGAAGTGGCGTACCTATAAAAATTTTTTGACCGTCAAAGTAGCCTTGAACATTGACCTTTTTGTTGTAAGCCATAACCCCACCGTCAAAATAATTGGTATAACCCAAAAAATCTGTTTCGCCACTTTGGACAACTTTGACTTTAAGGTCAGATATGCAATCAAGATATGTTTGTTTGTCCCCAGTGAAAATAAAAGTAACTCCATTGACATCTCGAAGGCTTGATGAAAGCATTTTGTAATCAGCATATGTGCAAGATATAATTTGACCACTGCCGTTGGCTGTAACCATAACACTTCCACTGCCTGTGATTTGAGGCGTGCTTGTGAAAATTTGAACATTTAAATTATCATAGACAGAAAAATCAAATTCCTTTTTAAACAAACTTGCAGTGAATAAAAAAATACACAAAATAAAAAAGACAATAAATTTTTTCATATAAAAACTTATTGCCTTTATTTTTTTATTTTATACCACCTATTTACATGACATTACATATTCCAAGTCCGCCCATTAGAGAAACAACATAATTGTTGTCGCACACATATGGCAAAATTGAAAATGACGTGAAAAGGTCACTAATTTTTGGTAGACTGAAAGAAAATACATTTTCATATCTTTTCACTGTCTTCATCATACTTTTTAGGTCATCAAGCCTTTTTTGAGTTTGATACAAAAACTCTTCTTTTAAATTGTTTAATCTAACAATTATATCTTTTTGTGACAAAATATCGTTAAAAAACGCAAAATTATGCAATTTTTTATAAAAAATCGCGTATTTTTTGATATTTTTTGCTATTTTTGGAAAATTTGGGATTTCAAGTTGTTTGATTTTTTTCTGAGTAAATAGATTTTTGTAGCACAAAAATAATAGCTCCGACGATAGTAACATCATCTCCCCTGTACCAACTATTTGTCCATTTTGCATATTTATTTTGTTCATTATTGTATACAAATTAAATAACGAAAGTGAAAAAACATCAACATTTTTTAGTTTTTCAGCAACATCAATCAAAATGTCCATAAGTATGAGCTTATTGTCACCGTCGCCTGTCATTATTCCACCAAGCTCATTTTTTAGTTTTTCAATGTCGCCATTAAGTTCGCTAAGCACAATGTTTTTGTCAAGTAGTATATGTTCTATTTGCTCATCACACAAAATTTCACTAAGTGACATCACAAAATACACACCTTGTTTGACTAAAAATTTTGGTGTCGTCTTTATCACGCTTTCTTCTATGTATATTTTTTGTGGTTCGTCACACAAAAAACTTCTTGTACTGTCATAAGGATTGACGCAAATGTTATTAAAATATGAAACATTACTGCAAGCCGATGGACAAACAAAGTATGGCACATTGAATATGTTAGCAAAATACTTTGTTACATCACACGCCTTGCCTGCTCCAAAGCAAATAAATAGGTCAAAATTCTCCATAGTGAGCTTTTCACTTAGCGCTTTAAGTTCGTCTAAGCTATAATTATGTTTTGCAACAAAATACTTAAATTCACAGCCTGCCATTGAAATTGCACTCATAATTTCAGTTAAATGACTATTTGTTAAACTCTTTGTGGTGAAAATAAACACTTTTTTGTTGTAATATCTACTTTGCAATTCAAATTTCATATCTTCGTATGCATGCTTTTTGTAAACTATCTTGTCGTCCATTTTTTACCTCACCACAATCATAGCACAATAAAATATTCATCTTTTGTAAGATTTTGACAAAATTACATTTTTTTTGTTTATTTTCAAGATAGTTAAACAAACTAACAGTATGAAAAAAATATTATCAGTTTGTCTAATAATCTGTCTATTTTCTATGCTCACCATTTTTAGTGGTATGACGCCACAATATGAGTACACAACAACAGTTGAACATTTATTCACCCATTGTCTTATCGCCTATCCCAACAACGCCTTTTCGCAAAACAACCCAATGAAAGACGACTACAACAAAGATTGCATAACAAAAGACGAATTCAAAAAAATTCTTTGGTCGCTATACAAAAACAACTATTGTCTTGTGAGCATTTACGACACCTTTGAAACAAAAGACAACATCACGGTTAAAAAGGCTGTTAAAGTACCCATTGGCAAAAAGGCGCTAATCTTGTCTTTTGATGATGTCAATTACGACCACAAAAAGATGGGACTTGGAATGGTTGACAAAATAATTGTTGACTCAAACGGCAAATTGGCAACATCGACTATTGTTGACGGCAACGAGGATGTTTCTTATTCAAACGAATTTGTTACTATTCTTGAAGATTTTGTTTCACAGCATCCCGACTTTTCACCTTTCGGTGACAAAGGAACAATCAACATCACAGGTTATGACGGAGTTTTGGGATACAGGACGCAAAGCAAAAACACGCAAAATAGAGAAGAAGAAATTGAAAATGCGAAAAAAGTTATAAAAAAATTAAAGCAAGTGGGCTGGAACTTTGCTTCTCACAGTTATGGGCACTATCATATGAATAAGCTCACAGATGAACAATTTTTTGAGGAGATTAAACTTTGGAAAAACGAAGTTGAGCCACTTGTTGGCAAAACAAAAGTTTATGTTTACCCATATGGAGAGTGGCAAGTGTTTGATAATTTTGGAAACATATCAAAAAAGCACCAATATTTAATTGATGCTGGTTTTGAAATTTTTTGTGGTGTAGGAATGCAAACTTTCTTTGACTATTTACCAAATAAGTTTAATAACAAAGTACTTTTTATGGACAGAAAAGTTGTTGATGGTAACACTCTTAGAAAAAAAGACGCAAACTTATATCCATTTTTTGACCCAGAAGCTGTCTACGACTACAAAGTGAGACCATCAGTGTAAATAAATTCAACAATGATGTTTATGTTATAAACGGTGTCAGTCCTAAGGCTTATATCTGGAATTGTTATGCTACTACAAAGTCCAATACTTTGATTTTGATACATTTCGCCTGTGAAATAGTAATAATTGTCTTCACTGTTTTCTTCCCACTCTGAATATCCAGACAAGTTCAAATAATAGTTTCCAAGCATAGCTTTTGCACGAAGTGTTACATTGTTTGGCTCAATATTTGGAAGTTTAAGCGTTACATTTTGCATTATGGTGTTATTTGGAAGATTTGTGCCTTCAATCGCATACGATACTACGCTTGCGCCTATTCCTGACAGCGAAAGAGTGGTGTCTTGACCAACATAGAGCGCATACTTTTTTTGCGAATCTTTGTCAAAGCCACCCATAAAATTATATACCAAACTGACGCACAAAAATATGCTCAATAGTACTATCGTGAAAATATAATTTCTTTTTTGTTTTTCAGTCATTTGTTAAATTTATTGACCAAAAAACTCAAAATAAACATCATTTTATTGAGTTTTTACGCTTGCGCTGCTCTCTTTTGTATTTCTTTATCTGTTCTTCTTGAAAAGATATACTCTCTTTTTCAAGTTGCCATTTCTTTTCAAGCCAGCGATATTTTCTGTTGCCATAAGCATAATCATATATGACAATACCCACGCCTTGCAAAATGTAAATATAATATGTCATAAAGCGCCAAAACAGTAGCGCCCAAAATACTGTACCTTCTGGAAACATTGCAGTAAAAACGAAAGTAAAAGAAATTTCGTTCATTCCAGTCCCGCCTGGTATTGGTATGATGCTTGCACCAAGATCAATCATAACACAATACACAAGCATTGTTCCCCATAAATTGTAATCAGTGCCACCAAACATAAGATAAATTAGATATGGCATTGTGTAAGTGAGTACAAATATGAGAATGGAGATTAAAAGCGTGTAAAAGAAAAACAACTTGTTTTTAGCATATGTTTTCATTGTCTTTTGATAGCCGTCGACAACCTTCATAACTCTGTCATATTGTTTTTCATAATTTTTTATTATGTGAATTTTTTGAAGCAATCTCAAAACCTTGACAACAAGCGTGTTACCTACCTTTTTGCTCATAGAAAGAGTTAAAGAGAGTGACAGCATAAAGAAGTTAACCAAAAAGCCTGCAAAGCCAATGATAAGTACGGCACTTATGTCCATTACGCGCGTAACAATGATGCAAATCACGGCGACAATGCCAACAATTATCCAAGACATTTGCGAAACGACATAGCGTGCCATAGGGACAGAAATTGACGATGATGCATCAAGCCCACGATGACTCATATAAAAGATTTGTGATGGCTCACCACCTGATGACATTGGTGTGATGTTGTCATAATATCTACCTATTGCACACATTTTATAGCACAAAAACGGTCTTGACCTATTGCCTGACCTTTTTAAAAAACAATTGGTTCGGTATGCATCTAAAATCATTATTAAAGCAAAAACGCCAAAAAGCACTGCAAGGTAATAAAACTTTAAGTTGTTGAGTTCTGAAAACGATGTTATGTTTTCTTGCGTCAACTGATAGGCAAGAATTGCGGCAACAACCACCAAATTGATTATAAAAAAAATTGTGTTCCAAATTTTTTTCTTTTTACTTTTTTGCTTTGAAACACTTTGTTCTGCTTCTTCAATTTGCTCTTTATCTGACTTTGCATACAATATGTGAGAAATTGAGAATTTTTCTCTGCTCGAAAAAACTGAGGGATTGACCCTCTTATAACTCATATTTGAATTTTTAAGCAAAGTATTTTTCATATCTATGATATATTACCAAATAATGTGTAAAATGTAAAGGTCTTAAAAAGAAGTTGGCAGATTGTGCCAACTTCTTTTCATTTGCATTATTTTATTACAAATTCATATAAACTGATTCATGCTCGACAATTTTGCATTTGTTTTTAAGCACTGTTACATTCATATTTTCAAATACTGAATAGTTGTCTTCGCTGAGTTGTTCAAAGATTTTATCAAAAACTGTTTTATTGTTAAGTGGGCTAAGTTTGGTCTCAGTCAACTTTTCTATGTCAGATTCAGCAAGATTGAATGTGCTGACATTGCTTATTGTGAACAAGTTTTCAACTTTTCCAAGATACATTATTATATGCACGCCATATTCTGATGGAACAAGTCCACTAATTGCACCAAACTCGCCTTTATCATTAAGCTCTCTTGATGCACTTGTGAAAGACTCTACCATTTGGCTCGTCTCGGTTCCAATTACATATGGATATTCTGCGTTTTCAACGCCTGTATCTTCGCCATATTTATATAAATAGTCATTGAAAACTTTTGCTTTGTCCTCGTTCGTCGTCGCGAGATTTAGGTCTTTTTGAAGGTCTGATAATAGTGTTTGAACACTGATTTCGCTTCCACTTATTACATTGCCTTCGCTATCTCTTGCCGTTGCAACGACTTGATATGCAAGGTTCATTAACCTTCGCTGATACTCACCATAGGTGATATATCCTTTATCATATTTTGTTTTAAGGTCATCATATGTCTGCTTTTGAGTCATACCATTACTGCCAATTTTTTCTTCGTCAAACTTAACAAGAAGATTTGAAACAAAGAAATAGTTATCATCAACAACATAGTAAACATCTTCAAAATTTTCTAGCATATCTTTATCATAGTTCTCACTATTTGCCTCATACTTAAATTTGCTTTGAAGCATAAGTGATTTGTATTTATTCAAAACTTGTTTCACAGAAATTGTTGAATATCCACCCTCTGTTTGATAGTAGTCTTCAAGGTTTGTTATGATATAATTTTCTTCTGTGTTTTTATAGAGCTCTTCACAATAACGGTTCAAAATGCTGTCAGTATCTGTTGAAAGTCCAAGACCTTGTTCGTTTGATTTAAGGGCAGCAGTGAATCTTCTGTATGCCTCTTTTTTGACTTTTGATTCTTCCGTTCCATCATTTTTGAGAGCATATGCTTTAAACTGATTTATCACAGCATCAAGATTTGAAAAGTTTGTTTCTGGCACATCATCGTCATTGTCTAAAAGTTTAATTTTGTAACTTTCAAAAACAACTTCTGCTTTTGGAACATATGGAGTATAAACAACTGCATCATCATTTTCTTCTAATGATGTTGGTGCAGTGATATCCCAATCTTTTTGAACTTCTTCAATGTAGGTGTCAAGATTTGATTCAAGCGCTGTGTAAACATCGTCCAAAATTTCTCTTTTTGCTTCTGCGTCAATAGTCACCAAATTGTTTGACTCTGCGTGGTGCAAAAGCACATGCCTATTCACAAGCACTTCCACTGTTTGCTTTGCAGCGTCTTTGTATTCAGTGCCGTTTTGAACAAGAGTGTAGCCATAACTATTGAAAGCGTTTATATACTCTTTTGTTGTTATTTCTTCAACTTCGCCGTCTTCATAAGTTATTGTGCAAACTGATTTATTTAAGTATGCTGACATATTGCGTGGGAAAAGATTACAACCACTCAAAATAAATGCAAATGCAAGCACAAAACAAAGTAATATTTTAGTAAATTTCTTTTTCACTGTTAAATCTCCAATTTTCTAACCTAGATATTATACAAGAACAAGCGCTCAAAATCAATCAATTTTCAATGTTTTGTAGCCTTGTAGGCAAAATTGATTAAAAAATCTAATTTTTCGTCGACGCTCTTGCCACTAAAATTTATATCAATTATAGGCACATCTTCAAATTTTAATACCATTATGTCCCTATGCTCACTTATTGCCTTTGAACACTCTGGCGAAATAACATCTTCACGCCTGTATAGATATATCTGAGTTTTTTGAGCACTAAGCACTAACCTTTTTGCTCCAAGTTTAACAAGAAGGTTTTTCAAAAGTGCTATCTTATACAAGTTCATAAGTTCATATGGCACTTTCCCGTATGTCGATTGAGTTTTCTCGGCAAGAGCGTTGAGCTCATCCACACTTTGCAAGCCACTAAGCTCTGAGTACTGTTTCATTCTCTCGGTTTGATCGGCAATGTATTTCTCATCGACATATGCAGGGCAAGATACGTCCATTCTGCACTCTCGCACACTCTCCACTTTTTGACCACGCACTTCGCTCACGCTTTCTTTTAAAAGCTTGACATACATATCGTATCCCACTTTTTCCATATGTCCGTGTTGCTGTTTGCCAAGTATGTCGCCTGCTCCACGAATTTCAAGGTCACGCATTGCAATTTTGTAACCACTGCCAAGCTCAGAAAATTCCAAAATGGCGTCAAGTCTTTTGTAGGCGTCGTTAGTCAAAATTTTATTTGAATTGAAAGTAAAGTATGCATAAGCCACCTTGTCACTTCGGCCTATTCTGCCTTTGAGCTGATAAAGTTGAGATAGTCCAAGTTTGTCTGCGTCAATTACAATAAGCGTGTTCGCAGAAGGAATATCAACCCCATTTTCAATTAGCGTTGTTGCCACAAGCACATCATATTCACCACTATAAAGTTTGTAGATTGAATCTTCAAGTATGTTCTTTGGCATTTGCCCATGTGCCATACCAATTTTGGCGTCTGGCAAAAGTTCACGAAGATGCGCTGTAAACTTTTCAATAAATTCGACACGGTTAAAGACTATAAACACCTGTCCCTTTCTCGCAAGTTCACGCTTGACGGCATCAACAATTAGTGCGTCACTTTGCTCAACAACAAAAGTCTTCACGCTCACCCTGTTTTTGGGTGCCGTTTCAATTACCGATATGTCCCTTATGCCACTAAGTGCCATATTGAGCGTTCTTGGAATTGGCGTTGCTGACAATGATATGACATCAATATCTTTTTTAATGTTCTTGATTTTCTCTTTGTCTTCCACTCCAAACCTATGCTCTTCGTCCAAGATAAGCAAGCCTAGGTCTTTAAATACAACATCGTCACTAAGAAGCCTATGCGTTCCAATGAGTATATCAATCTCACCATTTTTGGTCGCTTTTAAAATTTCTTTCACTCTTGATGGTGTCTTAAACCTGTTTATCACTTCCACTTTGCAACCAAAGTCTTGCATACGCTTTGTGACTGTTGTGTAATGTTGCTGTGAAAGAATTGTCGTTGGACACAAAAAGGCAACTTGTTTTCCGTTAAGAACGGCAAGATATGCCCCACGAAGTGCAACTTCGGTTTTGCCATATCCAACATCACCACACACAAGCCTGTCCATAAGTTTGCCACCAAGCATATCTTTTTTTATGTCGTCAATCGCCTGTGCCTGGTCTGGCGTTAAGTCATAACTAAAAGCATTTTCAAACTCATCAAAAAGATAGTTTGACTCATACTTAAACCCTTTGAGCTTTTGTCTTTGAGAATACAAATTCACAAGGTCAATAGCAAGTTGTTTTAGACTATTTTTGACTCTTTCTTTTATTTTAGCAAACTCTTTGCCCCCAAGTTTATTGAGCACTGGGACTTTGTCAGAGCCAAGGTATGCAGTTATTTGGTCTGCTTGTTCAGTTGGCACATACAACTTGTCACCGTTTTTGTACTCCAAAATGAAATAGTCTTTTTCATAGCCGTTTAAATTCAATTTTTCGGCTGCTATGCACTTTCCTATTCCGTGCACTGCGTGGACGCAATAATCACCAACTTTTGGCAAGTATGTTGCGTGTGACTTTTTTATGCTCTTGTCAACACGCTCACGCTTGACGAGGTCTGATGTTGCTATCATAATGACATTGTCATTCAAAAAACTTGCCGAGTGTTCAAGCTCATCTTCAAGCAAAAATACAGTGGCTTTTTCGTCATTCACATCTTTTGAATAACCAATATTATTTGAAATTAAAAAATCGCCAATATTTGATTGTGCACTTTTACTGCCACAAAAAAGATATGTTTTGTATTTAGATAAATTGTAAATGCTTATATCTCTTAAAAGTGCTTTAAAATCAAAAACATATTTTCTTGCGCCTATTGTTCGCAAGTCATAATATTTGTCAAAATTCACATTTGAAAAATTATCAAAAGCAATATATTTATTTAATTTTAAATTTTCATAATCAAAATAAAAATTTTTGTGAATTTGACACAGTTCACCAGCGTCAATCATTTTGTTTATTGATGCAATATTTTGTGCTTTTATTAGCTTTAATTCATCAAATATTTTCTTTGGTTCATCAAAAAATATATTTTCATTTTTTAATAATGTTAAAATATTATTATCAAAGTCAAAAAATGGCAAAATAAAGCTGTCTCCAGCGTCCAAAACACCTTGAAATTGCATTGAATAATATGAATTTATGTCATTTATTTTTGAATAATTTTCATTATTTATTTTTATATTTTTTATTTGTTCATCAAATTTATTTTGTATATTTTTATTTGAAATAAAAATGGTTGCAGGATAGATATTTATTTGCTCTTTTTCTGCAATTATTTTTGTGGTGTCTATATCAAAATTATATATGCTTTCAATATCGTCACCGAAAAAGTTTATTCTTGTTGGATTTTCTTCGTTTATTAAAAATATGTCAACAATATCTCCCCTTATTGAAAAGTCGCCCTTTGTTGACACCATATTTTGTCTTTTGTAGCCAATGCTCGCCAAACTTTTTGCCAAACTTTCAAGTTCAACACTTTCGCTCTTTTTAAAAGACAAACAACTATCACCAAGTCCACTTGGAAGCCTTTGTAAAAGCGTTTCGCCAAGTATCAAAAGATAATCTGTTTTTTTTTGCTGAAAATCTAGTATGCTTGATATGAAGTTTTGCATATCGTCATTTGAGTGCCGGGTTGAAAAAATTGGAGATGTCATTCCATATGACAAAACTGAAACCTTTTTACCAAGCGTAGTTAGTGCTCTTCTTAGTGCCGACTGCTCGACAACATCGCTTGTCACACATACACCACGCTTTGCAAAGTATAGTTCAAGTGCCTTTTCGCCAATTTGCGCGTCACGAATACATAGGCGAAAGCCATTTTTTATGCTCTCGCCTATCGTACTAAACATCTTTATGTTTTTTATAACGCTGTCAATTTGCAAGTTTATTCTCCAATTTGATTAAATAGTAGCTCGCAAGCTTCGTCACAACTTTTTTCTAAAATTTCTTTGTTTTGCTCTGGTATTTTTGAAACTACAAAATCTGCCAAATCTCTAAACTTTGGGTCTCTGCCAATTCCAATTCTTATTCTATTAAAATTTTCGCCAATGTTTAAAGCTATGTTTCTTAGTCCGTTATGCGTTCCACCACTTCCATTATGACGAAAACGAATTTTGCCAAGTGGCAAGTCAATATCATCACAAAAAACATAGACATCTTCGGTTGGAATTTTGTATTTATTTATAAGTTCTTTAATTGCCACCCCAGACGAGTTCATATATGTTTCTGGCTTTGCCAAAATAACTTTGTAGTTTTTGTAAATCGTGTGGCAAGTGAGTGCTTTGCACTCGTGCTTTGTAAACATATCTTCAAGTTTTTCACAAACTTTGTCAATTGCACAAAAGCCCATATTATGATAAGTGTTTTCAAACTCTTTACCAATATTTCCAAGGCCAACAATAAGTAATGTTTTCATTATTTCGATTTCCCCACTATACTTTCAAAAGGTCCAACAATCATATTGTCAGAAATTCTGCTTTGGTCAATATATGAACATTTAACCATGCAATTATCTGATATCACACTGTCGTGAATTATGTTGTTTGGTTCAAGTTTGCAGTTTTTGCCTATGTATGTTAAGCCCGTCAATGTGTTGTTTTGTGCAATAACTGCCCCAGGTGAAATGATTACATCGGCGTCAATGTGCGTTGAATTTTTGTCAAGAATGTTTACGCCACTGTCAATATGAAAGTCCAAAATTCTATTTTTGATTATTTGCCTTACTTCATAAAGCTTTTGTTCATTGTCAACTTCAAAAAAATCATGACTTGTTCCAAACTTGACCACGGCATCACTAAGTAATGAGTTTATGGATTTTAAATAATTTGTGTCAAAAACATATCCTCGTGGAAGTCTTAACGCATTTGCTCCACGCATACGAAAATAGTCCATTATCTCTTTAAATGTCGTACCTAAAAGAAGTGGCGTATCACTAAACAAAACTGCCGTGTAGCGTTTTTGATTTAGGTATGGTTTTATTAGTGACAAAATGTCACTTTCTTTTGTGGCAACTGTGGTCTTAACTTCACAATCACCAACGGCAAGTGCCACCCACTCCCACATCTTTTTACCACATATATCCATATCATATGGTGTGAAAGAAGAAGCGAAATTAAAGTTTTTGTAAAGCACGATGATTACAAGAACATCGTCATCTATCCAACTTTTCTTTTCGCTAAGTTCTGTCTTTTGCTCTGTTTCAAATAATGTTTCCATATTTTTAGTTTAAAAATTATTTTTTATGTTGTCAACTATTTAAGCAACAAGGCAAACAACAATAATTGCGACCAAAATTCCAAGCACAATAAAAAGCATAGAATATAGTCTTATTTTTTCACGTTTTTCTTCATCGCTTAAAGTTGTTTTGTCTATTGTAACAACTTCTTTTTTAGGCTCTTTTATATTGTCTTTTGTAATGTCTTTTTTCTCTTCAACATTTATGTTTTGATTTGGTTTTGTCTGCGTTTGCTTATTTGTGACTGGTTTTTGTTTTTTTGTCTTTTTTGGTTTATGAGGTTTGTATTTAATTTCTTCATCACTTTCAAAAGCGCGTTTTAAGCGTCTAACAAGGTCAGCAAAAATACCAGGGTCTTTTTGCGTGCTTTGTGTATTTGTTTGCGTCTTTATAGTTTCAACCTTCTCTTCGCCAAACATATTTATGTCATATGTCTTTCTTTTTTGTTCGTCTTTTAATGTTTGATATATCACATTAAGTTCGGCTGTTTTTTCTTGTGCAAAATTTTCATCGCCCTTGTATATATCTGGATGATATTTCTTTAACTTTTCAACATAAGCCTTTTTTATTTCTTCAAGGCTGGCGTGTCTATCCACGCCGAGTATGTTGTAATAATTTTCCATCTACAAAACCTTTTTCAAATAAATTCCTGTGTAACTGCCTTTGACATTGCTAACCTCTTCTGGCGTTCCAGTTGCAACAACTTGTCCACCTTCATCGCCACCTTCTGGGCCAAGGTCAATGATGTAGTCAGCACACTTTATGACGTCTAGGTTATGTTCAATAACCACAACTGTATTACTATTTTGCACTAGTTTTTGCAAAATTGCAATAAGTTTTTTTACATCATAGCTTGAAAGTCCTGTCGTTGGCTCGTCCAAAATGTATATAGTTTTGCCCGTTGAACGCTTTGCAAGTTCGGTTGCAAGTTTGACTCTTTGTGCCTCGCCACCACTAAGCTCTGTTGCTGGCTGACCAAGTTTGATATATGACAAACCGACATCATAAAGCGCTTTAACCTTTGAATATATGCTTGGGATATTTTCAAAAAATGAAAGTGCTTCTTCAACCGTCATATCAAGCACATCGGCAATGCTCTTGCCTTTGTATTTAACTTCCAAAGTCTCTTGATTATATCTTTTGCCTTTGCAGACTTCACAAGGTATTGTTATGTCTGGCAAAAAATACATTTCTATCTCTTTGACACCTGCACCTTCGCACGCTTCACATCTTCCGCCTTTGACATTGAAGCTAAATCTTCCCGATGTATAGCCACGTGCTTTTGCATCTTGCGTCTTTGCAAAAAGGTCACGAATTGGCGTCCATAGTCCCGTGTATGTTGCAGGGTTACTGCGTGGAGTCCTTCCTATTGGCGCTTGGTCAATGTTTATGACTTTGTCAAGTTTTGAGATGTTTTTAATTTCTTTAAAGTCGCCAAGAATTTGGCTAGCACCGTTTAATTCATTGGCAAGTTTTGGATACAAAACGCCGTTTATCAAACTGCTTTTCCCGCTTCCACTCACTCCTGTTATGCAAGTAAATACGCCAAGTGGAATATCGACATTTATGTTTTTTAGGTTGTTTTGCTTTGCGCCAACTATTTTCAAATATTCAGTTGGTTTTCGCCTAGATGTTGGCACTTCAATTTTTTCTTTGCCACTTAAAAACATACCCGTTATTGAGTCTTTTGAAGCCATGATGTCATCAACTGTTCCCGTTGCGACAATTTGACCGCCATGCACACCTGCCTTTGGTCCAACATCGACAATAAAGTCGGCGCTCCTTATTGTGTCCTCGTCGTGCTCAACAACAATCAAAGTGTTGCCAAGGTCTTTAAGGTGTTTGAGCGTCGCAAGTAGTTTGTCATTATCTCGCTGATGAAGACCAATGCTTGGCTCGTCCAAAATATATAACACCCCAACAAGTCCACTTCCTATCTGAGTTGCAAGTCTTATTCTTTGACTTTCGCCCCCACTAAGCGTTTCGGCGTTTCGTGACAAAGTCAAATATCCAAGCCCCACATCAATCAAAAAGTTTAGTCTTGCCCTAATTTCTTTTAAAATTGGCTCACTAATTTTTTGCTCAGTGCTATCAAATACAATACCGTCAAGGTATTTTGAAAGGTTGACAACACTCATATTGCTCATTTCAATTATGTTTTTGCCGTCAATTTTGACAGAGAGTGCCGACTGATTTAACCTTTGCCCATGACAAACACCGCAAGGCATTTCTTTCATAAGTTTGCCAATTTCATATTTGACAAACTCGCTTGTGCTTTCTTTGTATCTACGCCTTAAATTGTTGATTATTCCTTCAAATGAAACATTGAAACTACCACTTGATGTGGCGTTTGAATACTCCATTCTCATCTTTTCGCCACCGTTGCCATAAAGGACAAGGTCAAGTTTGTCTTTTGGCAAGTCTTTTACTGGGCAATCAAGGTCAAGATTGTAGTTTTTATGCAAAAGGTCAAAATACATACCTGCCATTGTGCTTTTGTCACCGCTCCAACCAGCGACTTTGAACGCACCTTCATGTATGGACATATGTGAATTTTTTAAAACAAGGCTTTCATCGATGTCCTCTGTGTAGCCAATACCTGTGCAGTTTGGGCAAGCGCCATATGGGTTGTTGAAAGAAAACATTCTTGGCGTTATCTCTTCAAGCGTCCAGCCACAATCAGGACAAGCAAAAAGTGTGCTATAAAGCACTTTTTCGCCGTCATGAGAAATTGTGCAAAGCCCGTCGCCAAGTTTAACGGCGTTTTCAATACTTTCAAAAAGTCTGCGCCTTGCCTCTGGCTTTATCACAAGTCTATCCACAACAACATAAATTGTGTGTTTTCTGTTTTTGTCTAGTTTAATCTCTTCGTCGAGAGTGTAAATTATGTCATCAACTTCAACTCTGACATATCCGCTCTTTTTGAGTTTTTCAAAAAGTTTTTCTTGTGCACCTTTTTTTGCTCTAACAACTGGTGACATAACCATCACCTTTGTCCCCTCACTTAAAGTCATCACTTTGTCAACAATTTGGTCAATGGTCTGCTTTTTAATTGGTTTATTACAGTTTGGGCAATATGGGACACCAATCCTTGAATACAAAAGTCTTAGATAGTCATATATTTCAGTTATTGTCCCCACTGTTGAACGAGGGTTGTGGTTTGTCGTCTTTTGGTCAATAGAAATGGCAGGACTAAGTCCTGTGATTTGGTCAACATCTGGTTTTTGAGTTTGCCCCAAAAACTGCCTTGCATATGACGACAACGACTCAATATATCTTCTTTGCCCCTCAGCAAAAATGGTGTCAAAAGCTAGCGTACTTTTGCCACTTCCACTCACGCCAGTGAACACAACAAACTTGTTCCTTGGTATGTCAACATCAATATTTTTTAAATTGTTTTCACGTGCACCGCGTACTTTTATAAAATCGTCCATAGTGTTTTTATTATACCACATTTATAAGAAAACTTAAAGTTTTTGAATAAACAAAATTGTTTTTTGTGGCATATTAAAATTCGATATTGATTTTTGTCGTATTTTGTGCTAGCATAAAAATGAAAAGAGGTGGCGATGAGCAAAGAGTTTGAAAGTGAAGACTTTGAATACGCCGTAATTGACCTTCACAACCATAGTAAATATTCCGAGGAATTTCCAAAAACCACTTTTAACGAGCGTGAAATACTTAGTTTTTTTGAGCAAATTGGCAAAAAGCAGAACAAAAAAGTATGCTTTGCCGTAACCGACCATGACACTGCACTTGGCGCATATTTGGTTTATAAAGAACTTCAAAAAAATAGGCAAAAATATCCACACGTGGAATTTGTTCCAGGAATGGAACTCAATATGTCGCTTGAAAGAGTGTTGACATACTACGAACAACCATTCACCGACCCAAGCTTTGTATTTAAAAAATGCCATATGTTAATTCATGCAAAAAAAGGCAAAGAAGAAGAATTTTTTAAACGCACTTTTTTGTATTCAACACTAGCGCACAAAAAAATTATGCATAATAAAATTGCTGTCAATGTTGGCAAGCAAATATTAGCCGCAAGATATAAACTTTGCGAAACATACTCAACAAGAATACCTTTAAGCATATATAAACAATGTGCTTTTGAAAAAGATTTAAAAAAAATAAGAGAAATCTTTTTAAATAAAACAGTAGATTTTTTGATAAACAACAACAAAATTCAAGACATAAATTTAGCAAAAGAGGAAGTATCCAAAGTTGTTGGAAAACTATATCCATCATCACCTGCATTTGTCGATGACTTTGGATACTACGGCAGATTTAACGTATTTGAAATAAACAAATTTTTAGGCGACTCTGCCACAATATGCTACGCCCACCCAAAAACACTTTCTTTTAAGGCATATTCAAAAATTCCAGTAAAACTGTTTAAAGATGTCGATGTTCACACTTTACCAAAAGAAATTCAAAACAGAATATCAAAAAAACTTAATGACCCAAAACAAGTTGCAGAGGGATATTTCACACAACAGGACATACTTTCAAAAAACGGAATAATTGGTGACTGGACGGGCATTGTTAAGTTGCAACTCCTTCATAACGAGCTTAAAAAGCATAATATAAAAATTGACGGGTATGAACTTACTAGCAAAACCGCCGACACCTTAAAATCAAGGTCAGTATTTGTGGCTATTGCCAATTACATAGTTGACAATATGCACCTTTATTTGAATTATGGTAGCGACAAGCACTATGACAATATTGACAAACGTGCAATGTTTGCAGGAAAAAATAGATACTATCAAACGCAAAAACGCACAGTGGAAAATCCATACCTTAAATTTAATAGACTTAATAGACAATTAACAAACGACGAAAACTCATTTACTTTGGGAGTGGAATTAGAAAAATAATGTCAAAATATAAAAACAAAAAACAATTATATAGCAAACAAAATGGCATAACCAAAAGACAAAGAACAATTTTGGCACTTTATCAAGACGCCGAAAACACAAAAAGAGAAACTTTAAAAGCATTGAAAGACGCTGGACTTTGTGATGTACTTAAAAATTACTATCTCCCAGAAAACTTTAACTTTAATAAACTCGACAAGTTTGAAATTGCCACACCTCGTTTACAAAAATACAAATTGCCATTTAAAAATAAAGATATTGAAATAATGCTTAAAATGCCAAAAGTTCAAATATCAACACCTAAAATTTCATATTATCAAGGAAAAATATATCATAGTGTATACCTAGTTGGAAATAATAACGGCGAAAAAATGGCATTTATGCTTAGCGTGGAATATCGCAAAGAAAGAAGTAGCTACCCATGTGATTTTCATATCAAGCTTGATGCCCTTGTTGGTGGCATAACTTGGTTTTCACTTATGCGAATTGATTCAATTGGCTGTCCACACCCAAACTACTTTAAAGATGGCAAGCCATGTGAAACATTTACCGAAGTTGAAAAAATAAGGACTCCTCACCTTCACACCACAAGTTATGAAGCACAGATGTTCACCGATATGACACACTACTCAAACGCAGAAGAAATTGACGGAATTGATTATGAGAATATTAGTTACAAAGATGGCACACTTTTTTCAAAACTAATGCAAATATTTTTGCAAAAATGCAATGCAAAAGTCAACTTTAAACCATTGACAAATGATTATCTTGGTATAGCCACTGAAAATGTGTGTAGACCACGTG
>CALWTI010000002.1 GCA_944384425.1 uncultured Clostridia bacterium
TGGGTTATATGAACTTGGATTTTCTTTCTCTATTTTTTTCTCGACATTTGTTTCGTTGACAGATGTTGAAGACTGAGGGGGAATAAACTGCACCGTATTAGGTGGAAGCGTTATACCTTCGGTGACTTCTTGCGTTCCTTCGATAATTATCCCTTCTTGTGGCTGATATGTTTCGTCACGGATAAGCTTACTTTCAACAAGCGTGTCACCAATGTATCTGTCCATATATCCTTTTGCCCTATACCCATCTCTTGGATACTTCAAGCGAAGATATTCACCCTTGTATGTCACCTTGTTTGCATAGTCGCCGTTTGTGTCAGGGACTATTCTATCCCCTGGGTGTGGAATTGCTCCCAAAAATTCAACATGGCGTTCAAGCCTTTCGCCGTCTTTAAAAGGCTTGCCGTATACTTCAACATACACATTTGAGTCATCGCTATATGTTTTGATGTAAAGATTATCGTCTGTTGTGTTTTTAAATCTAAGGTCACTATACCCTTCACTAACCATCGCATCAAAGGCAAGCCAAACATACGACGAAGGTAGTGTGTGCTTATGCACTTCCAAAATTTCAACATCTGCAAGAAGAAGCGCGTTATAAAGCGTTGTTGAAGATTGGCAAACTCCGCCACCCGTTCCTTCAACATACACACCGTTTAATATGACATTTGCTTTTTTGTAGCCATTTTCTGCCGTTCTATGACCTGTCGTTTGATTAAAAGAAACTTCTTGCATAGGCACAATCGTCATACCGTTAAACGCCTCTAAGGCGTGGCGAACATTGTGCTTTCTATCATCTGACGAAGTGGCATAACTGGTTGAAAAACTCCCACGAAGGGCAACGCTTTGCATAACTTCGGTTTTTGTCACAGTTGGCATCACTTCATATGTTGGAACGATAAGGTCAACAGTCGTGTCTGATTTTAATGCGTTATCTATGTTTTGTTTGAGTGCTTCCCTGTCCACCATAACGCCAACTTTTTCGTCAGTAAAGGCAAGCGGATTTTTCTTGTTTGCGTCAAAAACAACTTTTGCGTCTTCTGCTGGCGTATCTATTTGGTCAGCGATTTCATCTATTTTTGAATTTAATCCAGTAAACACTTCGGTGTATGCTATCTCAAAATTTTTGTCACCGTTTAGTTTGTCAAGCTTACTCTTTTTTTGAAAAAGATTGCCAGAATTAAAATATTCAAATACATTTTCCACATATGGCACAATGTGATTATCTATTTCAAAATCATCGCCGCTAAGCTTCCAAGATTTATCTAAATAGTTCAAAGTTATTTTTATGTCATTTCTTCTACTATCAAGATGTGTTTGAACAACATTGGTCGCCTGCTGTTCGTCAAGCCCCGAAACGTCTATGCCGTTTATGGTCGTCCCGTCCATAAACTTGTTGCCGACAAAAAGGACATCTTTAAAGACAAAAAAGCCATAACTAAGCACACCGACGGCAACAACAAAAATTATACTAACAACAATAAAAATTTTACTTTTCATATTTTTCCCTTTACTAACTAGTATTGTTAAAAAGCAAAAATATATTCACTCACAAACGCTTGCTAAAAAACATACAATGAGTTAGAATAAGTCATAACCATAGAGAGTGTGCGAGGGACAGCCCCGGCGACCACACAGCAACCTAAAACATTGTTTCAAGGTGCTAAAAGCTGAACGATGGTTTTGCGCCATCATTAAGATGGCTTTTTTATAACAGGAGAAAATAATGGAACAAATTTTAACAAGCGAAAGCGTAAACATCGGACATCCCGACAAAACTTGCGACTATATTGCAGATTGTTTTTTGGACGAAGCACTATCAAAAGATAGCCAAAGCCAAATGGCAGTTGAGTGCGCAATAAAAAATAACCACCTTTTTATTTATGGCGAAGCATCAACAAAGGCAAAAATAAACTACAATAAAATTGCAAGAACGGCATTAAAACAAATTGGATACAAAAATAAATTCAAAATAACAAAAGTGATATCAAGGCAAAGTCCCGACATAGCAGGAGCAGTCAAAAAGAAAAAACTTTGTGCAAACGACCAAGGCGTAGTCTTTGGTTATGCAACAAATGAAAGTGAAAGCTTTTTGCCACTCACCATTGAAATTGCTAATAATATCATGAAGATATATGATAAGTTTAGAAAAACCACACAAGACTTTTTCCCTGACGCAAAAAGTCAAGTGTGGATAAAGTATGTTGACGGAAAGCCAGACACAATTACAAATATACTAATAAGCGTTTCTCATAGCGAAGCACTCTCGCTAGAAGATGTAAAAAAAGAAATTGAGAAAAATGTAATCGATTTAATTAGGCAAAAATACGCAAAATATTTTACTTTAAACACAAAAGTTTTAATCAATCCAAGCGGAAAGTTTACAATCTGGGGAAGCTTTGGCGACAGTGGTTGTGTTGGAAGAAAAATCGTTGTTGACGGATACGGTTCAATCGCTCATGTCGGCGGGGGCTGTTTCTCTTCAAAAAACGCAACAAAGGTTGACCGCTCAGGTGCTTACTACGCAAGATATGTTGCAAAAAGTTTGGTCGCAAATGGACTTTGTGACAGATGTGAAATAGGTGTTTCATATGCAATAGGCCTTGAAAATGCAATGTCTATTAACATTGACTGCTTTTCGACAAACAAAGTCGATATGAAAGAAATCTATGACATAGTCAAAAAGAATTTTGATTTTTCAGTGCAAAACATAATTGACGAACTGGACTTAAACAAGCCAATATACAAAAAAACAAGTTGTTTTGGACACTTTTCTAGCCCTGAGTTTAGTTGGGAAAAAATTAAAAAATTAAAATAAAGAAAACCCCTCTATTCGCCTCTATTTTTGACCTATAAAAAAGGAACTTTACTGTTTTGTAAAGCTCCTTTTATTTGTTTTATTTTTTACTTTCAATACCCTTTTTTAACATTCTTTTATAGCAAGTCTTTTATTTTTCTTCTTCTTGTTGTGATGGTTCTTTCTTTTCTTCGCTTGGCTTTTGTTCAGTTTCTGTTTTTATTGTGACAACCTCGTCAGTTTTTGTTTTCTTAAGTTCTTCCCTTGCAGTCTTATAATTTTTTGGGCTCATGATTGCAGGAATAAAACAAAGAAGATACAAAGCGCAAAGTACAAACTGTGGAACAAACACCGTTCCAAATGCCACATCAAAGAACATAAACACCGTGCCCATAACAAACTCAATTGCAAGATACAATGATGACAATACCGTTACTGGCATTCCAACAACTTGTGATTTTCTCTTTTCGTTTGAAACAAAGAAAAATGATATGACACACATAACTATTGAAAACATAATAAATCCATACGATGTCCAAAACGATGTGTGAAACGCCCTGGCAAGCAAGAATAGCACAATGTTATAAACCACAACCACTATGGCAAACATTAAGCCTAGTTGAACTTTCTTTCTATCCATTTTTCATCTCCTATTTAATTATATAATAGCAAAAGTGCTTATTTTTTTCAAGCATTTTGAATTATTAAAGTTTTTTTTACGTCATTTTGCGCTAAATCTTGACATAATTGTATATATTATGATAACTTTTATATGATTTAAAAGGATTTTTTATGAAAAAAGACAAAACTTTTATTAAAGTATTTTCCCTTATCCTGTTTTCTGTGTTTCTAATTGCCTTTTCTGCAGGATACTCAGTATACAAACTAAACAATGAAGTTCAAACTGTCCTCCCACCTTCTGCTGGTGCAGACGACATAGGGGGACAAATTGAAGACGCAGAGCCACCAACTTCATCAGACCCTTCAAATCCACAACCAGAAAAACCACAAACCGTCCCACTTTACAACAACGCTTTCCAATGTCTTGAAGATGCTTTCGCTCTCATTGACAATTGCAAGGGCTACAAAATAACATCAACCATGACTGCAATTACTGACATATTTGGCATGGGAAGTGCGACGCAGTCAGTTAGAGAAATGGCAATGCTTTCAGGAGATTTCTATTTTAAAGAAACACAAGCAAGTTGTTCAACAAGTCTTGGCGAAAATTTTTATAGATATTTTTATAGCGAAGACGGTGGAGAAAATGTTGAATACAGAAAAACATCATCATACAATGACAATATTCCAAATTGGGACAAAACGACAGAAAGCACAACAACTTCAAAAGATGAAATTATAGCAAAATATGACGGCAACGCATATGACCTATTTCCATTTCGCTCAAATAAAGAAAATTCTCGACTTGTGAAATTTGACAGAGCATCTGATGACACATACTATATCATCTCAACAATATACACCCCTTCAATGATTCCTGAAAAATATATAGAAAACGCAAAAAGAGAAGGCGGACTAAGTAACATAAAATATACAAGTCTAACCATAACTTATTATATTGAAAAAGCAACGCTTTATATGCGTAAAGTCGAAAGAGTTGAAGAATATTCAATAACAAAAGGTGTCACACTAGATGTCTCTGCAAGCTACAATCTATTCGTGAATATAATCGATCAAGAAATTCCCGCACAAAAACCTAGTTATTGCTACTAATTCTTGACAAAACTTCATTAAGCACTTCTTTATGTATATCTTCAATTGACCTAACACCTTGTTCATTAACACAACTTACTTTAATGTAGTTGTGTCTATAACACAAGTTCAAATATGTCTTTTCACTTCTTTCAAGATACTGCTCGTCCGACTCATGTTGGTCGGGTTTTTCTTTTCTTGACTGTTGAAGAACTTTCGCAACTTTTGCTGGCATATGTAAAAATATTGTGATATCTGGCTTTGGAAGTTGCAAAAGGTCATATTCAAGAACGTCCAGAAAGTGAAAAATTTTCTCGCGCTCAAAATCGTCGGCAGCCTTTGCTCCTTGATGGGCAAAGTTCGAATCAACATATCTATCAACCACAACATTGACACCACTGTCAAGCTTATCGGTTATGTGTTTAATATTGTATTTTCTATCTGCTGCATAGTAAAGACTTGCAACACGTGGATCAACATTTGATGCCCCTTCTGGAAAAAGTGGCGCACCATACCCCTCTTTCCCAAGATATGGCCCTGCAATTATCTTTCCTGTTGGACTGTCATAATTTGGAAAACAATATTTTTCAACCGGTATATTTCTTTGCTTTAGTGCCTCAATAAGCAAATCACTTTGTGTCTGTTTTCCAGAACAGTCTGTACCCTCAATTACAATCAATTTTCCTTTTTCCATTTTTTACCTCTTGGAGATAATTGTAACCATAAAAACAAAAATGTCAACTAGCTATTTGACACAGCAAGGTACATTATATCATTGACCTTTTTCTCGTTTAACGAATAAACTATGATTTTCCCTTCCCTTACACTTGACACAATGCCCTGCGTTTTTAAAAACTTTAGTTGATGCGAAATTGTTGTTTGATTGATTTGCAAGACATTAGATAAATCACTCACACACATATCACACATAGCAAGAGCTGACATTATTTTAAGCCGTGTTGCATCACAAAAATTTTGAAAGTAAAGGGCAAGCTTTTCAATGTCCTTATTAGTGGGTAAATACTTCAATATTTTCGCTTTTGACTTTTGTGATAAAATTAAATACTCCATATCTCCTCCCAAATATGTAACAAATAAAATTGTGACATCATATATATTCACAGAATGTTTTCATAAAAAAACTTTGCTATATTAGTATAGCAGATTGTGACCTATGAAAAATAAAAAAATTTTTATGTTTTTTGACTGAAAACATCAAAATTAAGCTAATTTTGTTGAAGGAGGTTCATATGAATTTTTCACAAGACATATTGCTAGTTCTTCTTATCGGAATTTTGGCGTCGGCAACAGGCACTGATCTTGCAACAAACACAAACATCTTGCTTTTACTTCTTCTCACTCTCGCCGGTTCCTATAATTACGGAAATTCAAGTTGTGGCTGTAACTGTTCAAACAGATTGTTCTAAAATTAGAAAAAATTACATAAAAATACCATTTTTTAACAAAAAAACACCGTTTTTTTTGATGTTTTTGGGCAAACCATGAAAAAAGAAAAGATATGTTGTCTTTTCTTTTTTTATAAAGTAATAAAATTTGTTTGGTTTTTTATACAATTTATTGCACAATATAATCAAGGAGGAATGAAAATGAAATTAAAAATAGCACAATATGGCGTTGGCAAAATGAGTAAATTTACCATGCGCTACTGCCTTGAAAAAGGTTGGGAGATAATCGGAGCTTTTGACAACAACCCACAAAAATATGGCGTGGATATATCTGAAATTATGGAGTTAGATAAGCCTTTGGGCGTCAAAATTGACAAAAGCACCGACTTTGAACAGTTTCTACTTAATAAAAAGCCTGACATAGTTATTGTCACAACTATGAGCTTGTTTAAAGATGTTTATGAATGTTTGCATCTTTGTGCAAAATATGGAGTAAATGCAATAACAACTTGCGAAGAAGCATTTTATCCACAAAACTCAAACCCTTCGCTTTTCGAAGAACTTGATGACCTGTGTAAAAAAACAAATTGCACAATCACCGGTAGCGGTTATCAAGATATCTTTTGGGGGAATTTAATAGCAAGCATTGCTGGTTCAACACACAAAATAACCAAAATACTAGGAAAAAGTAGTTATAATGTCGAAGATTATGGTATTGCACTCGCAAGGGCACACGGAGCAGGATTAACTACTGAGCAATTTGAAAAAGAAATTGCTTCCGCAGACGAAATATCTGACGAGGAGCGTGAAAACATAATCAAATCAGGAGAATATGCCCCTAGCTATATGTGGAATGTCAACGGCTGGCTAGCTAGTAAACTAGGCTTACACATCACTCATCAAACTCAAAAATGCATACCGCAAATAGCAAAACAAGATTTACACTCAACAACTCTTGGTATGGACGTTAAAAAGGGAATGGTAACCGGAATGAGCGCAGTTGTTACTTCAAAGACGGAAGAGGGAGTTGTTTTGGAAACACAGTGCATAGGAAAAGTATATGCAAGTGATGAATTTGATAGCAATGAGTGGACAATAGTTGGCGAGCCTTCAACAACGATTGTTGTAAATGAACCAAACACCGTGGAATTAACTTGCGCAACCACAGTTAACAGAATACCAGATGTAATCGAAGCACCTGCTGGATACATTACAACCGACCACTTCGGTTTACCACAATACAAAACAAACATCGAAAACCTAAAATAAGTAAATAAATAAAAGTATTAAAACTTTTAAGGAAGTATAGCAACAGCTATACTTTTTTATTGTAATTAAGTTATGTTTTAATAACTATAATTATCGGTGCAAAGCGAGATGTTCAAAAATAAACACATTTAAAATACATAATATATAAAATTAAAAGCTTTAATTTGACTTTAATTATCTTTTTAGCTTGTAACGACAAAATATAAGTAGTTATTAAAAAGTCTTTGAAGTACTATCCTAACTTAATAAAAAGACACTTGAATTAAAAACTATCATTAAATATTTACCTAAGCATATTTGAAACTGTGGCGATAAGTTTTTCGGAACCAATTTTAAATGCCGGATATAGACTTGACATGCTTATTTGCGTAGTAAAAATAGGAGAAAGAATATCAAAACCATTCAAGCCTTCTATGACAAAACAAATCAACGCAACAAAGATTACGCCTTTTAAAAAACCAAGTGAAAGTCCACAAAGACGGTCAAAACTACCAATAATAGCCAAGCTTTTAATAAACAAAGATACTTTTCTTGCCATAAATTTTAACAACTTGTTTATTATGAAAGATAAAACAATAAACACAACAACATTACAAACAAACTCAACAACTGTACTTAAAAGCATCGACTCATTGATATGCAAAACTTTTTTAATAAATATCAACAAAATATTGTTACTATTAACCAAATTACTAATAAAAGAATTATTTTGAACAAGCGTAGACTGCAAAGTATCAACTTTTAGTGTTTCTAAGATGAAAGATGTGGCTTTAGGTAGCATAAGATATGTTAAATATAGCGATAGAAACATAATAATAATAGATAATAAGGAACTTACCATTCCTTTTTTAAAGCCAAATGCCGAACACAAACATAAAATAGAAATTATAGCTATATCAATCCACACAATTAAAATTATTGCTTTTCTAATGACAAATATACAAGTACAATAAAATTTTATCTATTTTTGCTTGAAAAAGGACTATTGAAAATATAAGTTTTAAAGCATTTTTAACAATTTTTACAAGTACTAACTCATACCGTTTTTAGCCTCGCTACAACGCATTTTTTGGTTTTAGTTGCAATTTTTACTTAAATGACAAGAATTTAATGTTTCACGTGAAACAATTTATTTTATAACGAAAAAAATTTATAACTCTTTTGTTTCACGTGAAACAACCAAACTAACAATAAAAAATTAAACATTTCGGTTGTACAGACCGATTTTAGAAAGCTGAATTAAATAATTCCATACATAACAGACAAAACATTTCTTTAAATCTATATCAAAATTGTTTCACGTGAAACACTAGCTCAAAATTAAGTCATAAAACCACAAAAGAATAAAGGTGCGCGTGATTTTTAAAGCAAAAAAACACAATAAAGGCCAAAACAACAAGATATGATTGTTGATTTTTAAATACAAATTATTAAAATTACCGCCAACATCTTCAATTTGTATTTCAAATACATTATGTTTTAGACTTATCAAACTTTTGTTTCACGTGAAACAAAATTTAATAATTGCTATTGAAAGTATTAGAGTTGTGCGTTTTGATGTTTCACGTGAAACAATGAAGAATATAAAGAATTTAAACACATAAGACGGCTTGAAATTATTGTTTTTTAATATATTTGTCTGTTTAAACACTTATATTTATTATAAACAACGGTTTATTATTTATTAAAAGATTTTTCTGACACAGTTTTTGGTAATTTAATAATTATACTTATAGCATCACATAAAAAACTTGTGCGTTACATACTAAGTTGATACATTTATGAAATCGTTTCACGTGAAACAATTTTGCTAACCAGTTGATTTAATATAATGTTTCACGTGAAACAATTTTGATTTTGCACAGACTTATCCACAATTTAGAGTAAAATGTGGACAAATCGACCGATTTTGTGCCAGTAATGATAATTATTTTAACAATTTTGCTTATTTTTGTGTGGATAACTTGCTTTCAAAAAAAACCTTCCAAATAGGAAGGTTATGCGTTCTTTTGTGATTATTTTTTATTAAACTCTCTCAAATCTTTTAATGTCAATGTCTTTGTTTTTAATAATTGTAGCAATTCTGATATTCTATCCAAATCGTCACGAGAATAGTAATCAATATAAATTCTGCCTTTTCTATCACTACCAATAGCTGAAACTTTGGTTGCGAACACCCTTTGCATTTCATCAATAAGCTCTTTAAGCTCCATACTTTGTTGTGGTGGTTGATGTTTAGGCTTTGCGTCTGGGTTAAGATACTGCTTAACAAGCTTTTCAAGCTCTCTAACAGTGATTTTTCCGTCACATGCCGCCGTTGCAAACTTTAATTGAGCTCTTGAGTCAGTAATGACAACCAAGCTTCTTGCATGTCCTGCTGAAAGCCTATTTTGTTCAACAAGTTTGATAACGTCAGGGGAGAGTGATAAAAGTCTTAAAGTATTTGCAATATTTGGACGACTTATACCAATTCTATCAGCAACTGTCTCTTGCGTAAAGTTATATTCGTCCATAAGTTGTTTAATTGCTCTTGCTGCTTCTATTGGGTTTAAGTCTTCTCTTTGCAAATTCTCTATAATAGAGATTTCCTTGATTTGTCTTTCAGTATAGTTCTTAACAATGCAAGGAACAGTGTCCAGTCCTGCAATTTTAGAAGCTCTCCATCTTCTTTCACCAGCAATAATTAAATACCCATCACCGTCAGTATTGACCACGATAGGTTGAATTACTCCATGCGTGCGAATTGATGCAGCAAGTTCATTCAACGCATCTTCATCAAAATGCTTACGTGGCTGGTTTGGATTTGCGTGAATTTTGTTGATTTCAATTTCATTTACGCCTGAGGTTTGCTTCTTTTCTGTGGTTTCTGGCTTTACTGCTGTCTGTTCTGCATTGTTTTCCATATCTGCCACTTCTTCATCATATATAGATAAAAGCGCTCCGAGTCCTTTTCCTAACCCCATTTTCTTTTGTGACATATTACACACTCCTTATTTTAATTTTTGTATTTTTAGTTATTTTTTTATAACTAATTTTGTTTCTATCTAATATTTCTTCTGCTAAACTTAAATATGCATTCGCACCTTTTGATGATGTGTCATACAAAAGTATAGGTAGCCCATGACTTGGTGCTTCTGCCAAACGCACATTTCTTGGTATATACGTGTCATACACCTTAGTGCTGAAAAACTTTCTAACTTCTTCACTAACTTGCGCAACAAGGTTAGAACGATTGTCTTTCATTGTAAGGACAACGCCTTCTATTTTTAAACTTGGATTTAGGTGATGAATTATAAGTCTTATGGTATTCATAAGTTGAGTTAGCCCTTCAAGTGCGAAAAATTCACATTGAATAGGAATGATGACACTATCTGCGGCAGTTAGCGCATTGACAGTCAAAAGTCCTAGCGATGGGGGACAGTCAATCAAGATAAAGTCATATCTATCTTTTATTCTTTCAAGCGCTTTTTTAACAACGTGTTCTCTTGAAGGCATTTGAACAAGGTCAATCTCTGCGCCAGCAAGGTCGACTGTTGATGGTATCAAGTCAAGACCATCAACAATTGTTGGAACAATGACTTCGTCAATCATAACTTCTTTATCTATAACATTATAAAGTGTTTTTAAATCATTGGTTTTTTCAACACCAACGCCACTAGTCGCATTGCCTTGGGGGTCCATATCAATAATAAGAACTTTAAGTCCCATGGCTGCCATATAGGCTGCAACATTTATACAGGTAGTGGTTTTTCCAACTCCGCCTTTTTGATTAGCAAATGCTATTGTTTTACCCATATTTTCTCCAAAATAAAAAATAAATTTTTACTTGTATTTATTATATCATAAAATGTCAAAAAATCAATAAAAAAACACCTTATAAATTATAAGGAACAAGATATATTGACTTTGTGGCAATTAAGTAATATTATATTTATATGGAAATATTATCAGACAACAAACATGAAATTGTAGAAAAATTTGTAAAGATTTTAGATACAAAAAGTTTGATTTTTAAAAGCACAAGAATTGCTCTGTGTTATCTTTTTGCTCAATATTGTTTAAGCGACCTTAATATTGAACAATGCTTTATGAATTTTGAAAAAAAAATAAAAGGCAATTATGGATCTTTTTTAGGAGACACAATTTCTTTGAATACAATGTATCTAAAAAAAGATTTGTCTTTAATGTTGAACACAATTGCGCACGAAATTAGACATAAAAAACAATCGGATAACCCTAAATTAAAAAAAATAAATCAAAAAAATATAATTACATATCCAATAGAACATTATAATCCTTTAATTTTGTTTTTTTTAAATGACGAAACATCTTGGAATCATTCAATGTATTTTTGTTCTAAAAGAGAAAAAGACGCCCGCGAATACGCATTAGAAATATTTGAAAAATTTTTAATTGATGTTAAGCTTCAAAATACTGCTTTTTCAACTGCTTGGGCCAATAAAATGCTGGAAAAAAACGACATATTTAAAAATAGAGAAAAAGAGTCATACAATACTGAGTTAAAAAACATTACTGATTTATCAGAAAAAATAAAAAAAGATGCATCAAATTTAATAAACAAATTAATTGATAAGTCTTTGGGAGAAAAGATACCTTTTTCAAACAACATTTTTGAATATTACACAAAAAATACCATGAAAGAAAAAAATTCTTTTGCAAAAACATATTCAATATTATTAAATTATGTCAATTCAGACGAAATTTGTCAAAAGCTATATGACGCAAGCATAAAAATTAAAGACGTTGACACTTTGAGTATGATGGTAAATCACTATTATGTCAATTTGTCAGAGCAACAGATATTAAAATTTCTTTTTCTTGTCCTTGAAAAACGCTCATTAAATTATTTTGATGCAAAACAATATTTTCTGTTTGGTTTTGATAATGAAAACATTGTTTATTTAACAAAAAAATATAATGAGGAACTGGAAAAATATTCGTCAAACAACAACCAGAAAAAAGACGAATTTAAGCAAAAAGATGATAAAAACAATGAAAATAATCTAAATTTTTAAACAATAGGGTTTGTTTTTGGTAAATTTTTTGGTCTTGGATATTTTGTCGGCGTGCTTGAAATCTTTGAAATAATTATATTTGTCCTTATACTATTTTCTTCTTTTATTATTACATTTTGTAGTTTTTCAATTTTGCCACCAAGCATTTTTATTGCATTGCCTGCTTCTTTCATTTCGTCTTCGGCTTTTAAACTCTTGTATGCTATCATTATTCCACCACATCTTACAAGTGGCAAACAATATTCGCACAAGGTGTTAAGCTTTGCGACTGCACGCGACACGCAAACATCGTAACTTTCTCTATTTTGTTTTGCCAAGTCCTCGGCGCGTGAGTGTATACATATTGTATTTTCAAACTTAAATATTTCAACAACTTTCTTTAAGAAGTTTATTCTTTTTTGCAAACTGTCAAGAAGTGTAAGTTTTATGTCAGGTCTAAGTATTTTTAAAGGAATGCCAGGAAGCCCAGCACCAGTGCCTACATCAACAACACGTGCATTTTGGGGTATTATTTTTATTGGCAACACGCTGTCAAGAATATTCTTTATTGCAAAATCTTTTTTGTCGACTATGCGCGTTAAATTAAGTGTCTTGTTTTGCTCAATAACAATATTATAATATTTGTTTAATTTAATAAGTGCTTCATCGGTGTAGGGAATTTCATATTTGTCAAAAAGTTGTTTTAATGTTTCAATCATATTTACCTCAAAGATTTTATATACATCATAAGTATTGTCACATCAGCAGGGGACACGCCAGAAATTCTTGACGCCTGTCCTATTGATGACGGTCTTATGTTGGTTAATTTTTGTCTAGCCTCTATTCTTAGTCCTTTTAATGAGTTATAATCTATATTTTCAGGAATTAGCATATTCTCTTGCTTTTTGAAGTTCTCAATGTCCTCTTGTTCTTGTTTTAAATATCCTTCAAACTTTACTTCTGTATTTACATATTCAAGTGCACGCTTTGATATTCCGTCAAAAAGGTGAAAGTATTTATCTACATCAAATATGTCTATATTTGACCTTTTTATCATCTTTTTTACTGTTTGAGAAGTGTCAGGCAAACTTTCATTTTGTTTTTCATAAAGTCCTTTAAATTGCTCAACTTTGTATTTTTGCTCTAAAATTTCGTAAATTTTCGCTATTTCTTGCTGTTTTTTCTCAAATTTTTCCCATCTTGTGTCACTAACTAGCCCAATTTCTCTACCTATCGGTGTCAATCTTTTGTCTGCATTGTCTTGACGAAGGTGAAGTCTATACTCAGCACGTGAAGTCATCATTCTATATGGCTCATTTGTTCCTTTCGTTACAAGGTCGTCAATAAGAACGCCAATATACGCCTCATTTCGTTTCAAAACAAGTGGGGCTTTGTCATCTATGAATCTACTTGCATTTATCCCTGCAATAATGCCCTGAGCTGCCGCCTCTTCATAGCCACTTGTGCCGTTTATTTGTCCTGCGAAAAACAAACCTTTTATGTTTTTGTGCATAAGTGATGGATATAGCTCTGTGCTGTCTATTAGGTCATATTCAATAGCATAGGCGTCGCGCATAATTTGTGCATGTTCAAGACCTTCAATGGTTTTGTACATCTCTTTTTGAACGTCGACAGGGAGCGAAGTCGACACGCCTTGAATATATACTTCATTTGTGTAAAGGCCCTCAGGCTCCAAAAATATTTGGTGACGAGTTTTGTCGGCAAACCTTACGATTTTGTCTTCAATTGAAGGGCAGTATCTTGGGCCAACACCTTTTATTATTCCACTATACATTGGCGCACGAGAAAGGTTATTTCTTATTATCTCGTGAGTTTTTTCATTGGTGTAGGTGAGATAGCAGTCACGAATGTTTTTAGGTGGCGTTTCTGTTATGAAACTAAAAGTTTGAATACCTTCTTCACCATGCTGAACGCTGAGTTTTGAATAGTCTATTGTTCTGCCGTTCATTCTTGCGGGTGTGCCTGTTTTAAATCTTTTTATTGTTATTCCAAGATTTTTCAAACTGTCGCTTAACGTCTCAGAACGCAAAAAGCCGTTTGGACCGCTTTGTTTACTGTATTCGCCAATGATTATTTTACTTTTAAGATAAACCCCACTGCAAATAACAACTGCACTTGCAAAATATGTTTCGCCCTGTGCCGTTTTTACTCCTTTGATGACATTATCTTCGCAAATAAGTTTTTCAACTTCGGCTTGCTTTATTGTTATATTCTCATTGTTTTCAAGCGTCTGTTTCATATTGTTATGATAAAGTTGTTTGTCGACCTGTGCACGAAGCGAGTAAACGGCTGGACCTTTGCCACGATTTAACATTCTTATTTGAATTGCACTTTTGTCTGCGCAAACGCCCATTTCTCCACCAAGTGCATCAATTTCACACACAAGGTGACCTTTTGCCGTTCCACCAATACTTGGATTGCATGGCAAAAAACCGACAGCATCGAGGCTTATCGTAAGTAATAATGTTTTTTTTCCAAGTCTTGCTAAGGCTAGGGCACTTTCACAACCTGCGTGTCCACCACCTATAACTATTGCATCAAAATTATCCATAATTATTTTCCTAAGCAAAATTTGCTAAAAATTTCATCAATTATCGCTTCATTTGCTGTTTCTCCTGTAATTTCTCCCAATTTTTGCCAAATTTTTTTGATTTGCATATCAAGTATGTCTAGTGTGACGCTATTTTCACTTGTCACTTTTTCAATCATCTCTATTGCTTCTTTAAGCGCTTCATAGTGCCGTTTATTTGTTATTTGAAGTTGACTATAATCAATTTTATCAAGTTTTGTTTTTCTTAAAATCTCGTCAAATATAGTGTCAATATTTATATTTTGTTTTGCACTGACAACTATTGCATTATCTATATCAACTTTTTTAGGCATATCACTTTTGTTTATTACATAAATCACTTTTGACTTGTCAAGATTTTTTTCAAGTTCTTTATCTTAATTATCAAGATTTTCGCTTCCTTCAATAACAAACAATATTATGTCACTTTGCTCTATTGTCTTTTTGCTTTTTTCAACACCTATTTTTTCAACAATGTCATCACTTTCTCGTATTCCTGCGGTGTCAATAAAGTTTATTTTTAGACCTTTATAATTTACTGTCTCTTTGAGTGTGTCGCGCGTTGTTCCTTTGACATCTGTGACGATGGCTCTGTCTTCTTTGAGTAGTGCATTAAGAAGACTACTTTTACCAACATTTGGCTTACCAACAATAGCAACATCAATACCAAACTTTATTTTTTCGCCATTTTTGTATGTTTTTTCCAAATTTTTTAATGTTTCAAGTGAGTTTTTCAAAATTTCGACAACTGCTTGTTCCGACATAGCCTCGTCGTCATGCTCTGGGTAGTCGAGCGCAACTTCCAAATTAGCAACGCCGTTTTTTAAGTCATCTTGAATTTTCTTGACTTGTTTAAAAAGAGAGCCTTCGGCTAGTTTACTTGACGCCTTTATTTCGGCGTCACTTGTGGCATTTATCATATCGATTGTTGCTTCGGCTTCATCAAGTGACATCTTTCCGTTCAAAAATGCACGCTTTGAAAACTCACCATTTTGTGCTAGCGATGCACCTTTTTCAACAATTCTATCCAAAACTTTAGTCGCAAGATATTCTCCGCCATGAATTTGAAATTCAACAACATCTTCGCCCGTGAAAGAATATGGGGCTTTGAAATAAACCATCATACATCTTTCTTTTGCGTCACCAAGGTCAAAATCACCAAGATATAATAGGCGAGGGGTGATATCTGAATTTTGTAATTTTTTTGAATAAAAAAGACTGCGCCCAATTTTGAGTGCATCTTCTCCGCTAATTCTAACTATTGCAATTCCACCACTACCAAGCGGTGTTGATATCTGTGCTATTGTACTCATACGGATATTATATCACATACATCAAAAATGACAATACACTTTAAGGTCAATATTCTATTCTTTCGTATTATATTTTTATTATAATAGTTAGTTGTTTATTTTTGACTTTTTATAATTCTATTTCGTTGTTTAAATTTTTGTTTTGTTTGATACAACTAACAAACTCTTTTCTTATGTATTTATTAAGAGCAATTAAATAGTTTTTATAATTATTTGGTACTTTAATTCCTTTTTTTTGCAATATTTGTATTGCTTCTTTCACATCAAAATTTTTTACAGCATTTATCAAAAATTCATAATATTTTTTATGTGTTTTTGCCAACTTGACAATGTCATTTATGTTTTCTTCATAATTGTGATTATTATTTATACAAAGACTTTTGATTGAACTTTGCATAAAATTCATGTCTTCAACCATATTGTGTACATTTACTTTTAAGTCACATGAAATGAATTTATCGATAGAAATTACTCCAAAAGCCATTTCATTATCTATAATTGGTGAGAGATATCTAAAATTGTTTTTCTTATCATCTATTATGTGAATATTCAACAAATGTCTATCTTGTTGCATAGACAAATAGTCAAATACTGTTAATTTAAAAAGGTCAAATTCAAAATCGGGGTCTAATACATATCCGTCATCTTCTGTCTTTTCTTCAATTTCGTCAATTATTTCTCCCAAAGTAGAAGATTGAATATAGTTAGACACGTCGTATGCTGTCGTTAATTTTTGATGAGTTGAATTTACTTTGTAACTTACAAGCCCTTTAATTACTTTGCCGTTTTTATTGTCATAAGCAGGCTCATATGTCGCACAAGGAACATTTATCATTTTTGCAAGTTCATGGCACAAAAGTTCGTTTATATATCTATACTCTTTTATAGCTGGAAATAGGTAATCATCAAAAGTTTTGAATATCGCTTTCCCTTTTGGTAACAAAAACCATTTAGAACCGAAAGTTTGAGTTGAAATACCAATTGTATTTTTCTTATTTATTGTCTTAAATTTTTCTAAATCAATTGGTTTTAACTTTTCATATTTTTTTCTATTTTTTAACATACCTTGATTATATCACTAAGTGAATTTTTGCGCAATAGCAAAAAAAAGAACACAAATCGTGTTCTTTTAGTTCTTTTCTATTTCTCTTATTATTAAATACCTGTGTGGCTCTTCGCCTTTTGAAAATGTTTCAATGTCTTCATAGTCAGCAAGTGCCATATGAATAACTCTTCTTTCTGCTGGTGTCATTGGTTCAAGTTTGACACTTGAATGAGTTTTTTGCACTTTTCTTGCCATACGCTGTGCAAGGGCAATGAGTGAACCCTCTCTTCTTTTCCTGTAACCGTCACAGTCAAGTCTTATTGGCTTTGCGTGTCTATCATTTTTTCCAACATAGACTGTACACAAATATTGAAGTGCGTTTAGTCCTTCTCCGCGATAGCCGATGATGTCACTGTAATTTTTAATGTCACCATATATTGCATCATCTTCTTCTCTAAGTTCAACTTCGGCGGTCAAACTAAGTTTATTTAAAAGTCCGTTCAAAAAATCTTTTGCTTTTTCTATTTCTGTTCTTGTGTCAGATTTTTTTTGTGCTTCTTTTTTTGTTGTATCTTTTTCTTTGTCTTCCACAAATGTTTCAGTTTCTTCTTCTATTTGTTGTGTCTCTTCATTCACATCTTCTTGCTTTTCAGCTTCTTCTTTATGCTCGGTTTCTTCGGATTTTTCTTCTTCGATTTTAATCTCTTCGCGTTTTTTGTCACGATTTTGATATTTTTCAACTTCGTCAGGGGAGATGGACACTCTGACTTTGGCTTTTCTAAAAAATCCACCTTCGTCAAGTATTTTTATGTCACAATCTTCTCTTGGCGCTTTTAATTCAAACAGTGCATTTTCTATTGCCTGTTCCAAATTTTTACCAGTCGCTTCTACTTCAAGCATAATTCCCTCCTAATTAAATTCTTTTAAGCCTGTCCTTTGGCTCGTTTTTCTTCTCTTTGTGCTTGTCTATTGCATCGTTAATAGCATCAAATATTGGGGTCATAACAAGTCCTACAATTTGACCTGTTATCATGTAAAGTGAAAACATTGTGGTATAAAATAGTGTAAAGAACGCCATGAAAACTGTCATAAATATTGCTGTTCCGTATCCTAATTTTTGCGCGCCGCTTTGCTTGTTTTTTCTAATCACAAGCCATTGGTTCAAAAATGTTACGCCGGCGACAATTATGAGCAAAATAAAGTATCCATTAGTTCTTCCGTTTGACTCGCGAAGTGGGTCCATTATACTATCATAGACATTTTTAAATTCTTCATTTTCTTTTTCTTCTTTTGTCAGCCTTGCGACGCTTGCATACTCAGAGTATGAAGGAATTGAATTTTTGAAAGGACTGTCTGCCATCCAAATATTATCTATCCACAAAAAGCTTACTTTTGTCTGCTTGTACTTTTCAACAACATTTTGGTTCGCCGTCTCAATTATTTGTGTCTTTACTTCACCTTCTTCAAGTCCATTCATTATAGCAACAACAGGTGCACATACATCATAAACGCTTACTCCTTCTTGATTGAAGTTAAGTTCTATGCTGTTGTCTTCTGCGTATTCTTGAACATACGCTACCATAAGTTGTTCATACTGGTCTTGAATTTTGTAACTTGCCATTGCATTCATACCATTTAATAGGGTGATGAATATTGCAAGCGTTAAACCTAAATTTAAAACCATAATCCAACATGAGCCCATAGGGTTTATTTTTTCACGCTTGTATAGCTCTGCTAGTTTTTGATTTTTAAGGTTTGGATCATTTGCATACTTTTTGTTTATTGCGTCCATTTGTGGCTGAATTTTTGCTTGCATTTTCGCCATGTTTCTCGACGTTCTTCGGTTGAAAAAATCTATTGGCGACATAACAACTTTTATTATGAGCGTCAATAGAATAATTGATATTGCAAAATTACCAATACCACTTTCAAAAAATGTTATTATTTTTTCCCACATTCCGTTTGGTTGAGTTGCCAACAGAGTTGAAATTAAATTAGCCATTTACTATCTCCCTTGATGTTTTGAGGTAAAAAGTCATATCCGCCGTCATGCTTTGGCCCGCACCTAATTATTCTTTTAAAAGAAAGATATATTCCTTTAAAAACTCCAAACTCTTTTATTGCAAGGTATGAATATTTGGAGCATGAGGGGATATATCTGCAAGTGTGGGGAAGAAGTGGAGAGATGCACCACCTGTATATGTTTACAAAAAACATACACAAAAGTTTAATTGGATATGACAAAACTTTAATCACTTTCGACATAAAGCCCATTTCTTTTTAAAATTTCCAACATATTTTGCCTTATCTCAAAATATGATTTTTCTTCAATACCTTTTTTAGCTGTGAAAACATAGTTGTATGATTTGTTGATATTTTTTAAAAGAGAAACAAAGCTCTCTCTAAGTCTTCTTTTAACTTTGTTTCTTACAACACTTTTCCCAATCTTTTTAGATACAGAAAAACCAACTTTAACTGTCCTTAGTTTTGTTTTCACGTATGTCAAGGTTAGTAATTCATAACTCTTTGTTTCACCATGCTTATAAACATATATGAAATGTTTGTTTTTTCTAAGTCTGTTTTCACTTTTAATCATCTAGTTATGCCGCCAAAACTTTTCTGCCTCTGTTTCTTCTTCTCTTGAGAACGTTTCTACCACCTTGGGTACGCATTCTTTGCCTAAAACCGTGGACTTTTTGTCTTCTTCTCTTTTTAGGTTGATATGTTCTCTTCATAGCCATAATAAAAAATCCTCCTATTCTTTTTTGGTTTCACAAGTAGACCTAAGCGATAAAAAACAAGAATAGTCTTTTGCAAAACTATTCTAGTATAAATTACAAATCTTTGTTTGTCAATCAATTTCATTTGCACAAACAAAAACAAGCTTTCTTAAATAATATACAAACAACAAAAAAACAAGTGAGGCGAGGCTCGACATGTCGTGACACGCACGAGTTTAGTTTCCTAAACGACCGTGTGGCACGGCATGGCAGTAAACGAAGCAAGAAAAAATTTTTAATTTTTTCGGTCACGCAGTTTTTTTGTCTGTTAGTTTATCATTCTGACTGGCAATATAAGATATAGATATTGGTCATTATCACTATCAACTGGCGTTATTGTGCAAGGGTTTGTTGGACCTTGGAAGTTGATTTTAACAAACTCGTCTGTTGTTACTCTGAAAACTTCCAAGAAGTATCTTGCGTTAAATGCAATGAGTAAGTCTTTTCCTTCCAAAACAACGCTTATCTTTTCTTTGATATTTCCTATGTCTGAGTTTGATGTCAAAAGCATTGTGTCTTCTTTTATATCGAACTTGACTAAGTTGTTTTGACCAATCTTTGAAAGTAGTGAAGCTCTTTCAAGTGCATCAACAAGCTGTGCCTTGTTTACTGTGATGACTGTGTCTTTTGCCGATGCCATTATTATTTGTTTGTAGTTCAAAAATTCGCCTTCCAAAAGTCTTGTTATTATCTTTGTGTCACCTTGGTCAACCATAAGAAAGTTTTTGTTCACATACACATTCACTTGTTCGTCTGAGTCGTCCAAAAGTTTAGATATCTCTCTCAAAGATTTATCTGGCACTATGCAAGATGTTTCAATGTTTGAATAGGTGAGTGGCTTTTTCGCAAGACTTAGTCTATATCCATCACTTGTGACTGCCTTTATGGTGTCGTGATTTATTTCAAGCAAACATCCACGAAGTATTGGACGAGAGTCGTCTATTGCAACTGAGAATATGACGCTGTTTATCAAGTCTTTAAGATTTATGTTGCTTATTCCAAAATACTCTTTTGAGTCCATAAGGTTGATATCTGGATATTCTCTTTCAACAAAGCATTGAATGTATCCTTCACTGTCAAGATATTTTATTTTTAGTCCGTTGTTTTGTTCGAGTGTGAGTTCAATTTTGTCATTTGTCAATTTTTTGACATACTCAGAGAAGAATTTTCCTGGAACAACACAACTTCCTTCTTCTTTGACTTCGGCTTTTATCTTTTTTTCAATAGACAGTTCAAGGTCTGTTGAAAATAGCGTTAGTGTGTCATCTTCTGCAACAAGCTTTATTCCTTCTAAGATAGGGTTTGTTGTTTTTACCGCTATCGCTTTGCTTACTTTAAGTACTGCATCAGCAAGGTCCAATCCTTCACAAATAATTTGCATTTTTTTACTTCCTTTTAATTTTTTATTTTTTTATTTAAATTGTTGTAGTATTAGTAATAGATGTGGATATGTTAACTAAATTTTTGTCACACAATAAATTGTATTTATGGTATGCATTATCTCAAAAACTTTCCATATGTTGTGAATACAAAATGTGCATAACTTGTTGATAAAAAATTATTTTTGTAAACATATCAACATTTTTCACTTAATTGACTCTTTAAGTCGTTGACAATGGTCTTTGTTTTGTGGTCTTTTTTTATAAGTTCTGTTATCTTATCGCGGGAGTGAATGATTGTTGTGTGGTCTCTTCCACCGAACAATTTACCTATTGTCACAAGTGGAATATCTAGCATTTCACTAATAAGGTAAATTGCCATCATTCTTGGTTCAACAATTTCTTTTGACTTTTTCTTGCCTGTTATTTCATTATAGCCAATTGAGTAGTAGTCACAAACTGTTTGAATAATCATCTCAGGCGTAAGCTTTTCTTTTTTGACATCTATTTGTTCTTTTAAAGCCTCTTTTGCTTCTTCAATTGTCGCACTCTTTTTGCCAAGTAATGTCGCAAAGAAGTACACTTTACTCAAAAGTCCTTCCATTTCACGAATGTTGGTGTCAACTTTCTCTGCAATAAATTCAATCACATCGTCATCTATAAAGTATCTTTCAAGTTGTGCCTTTTTTCTAAGAATAGCAACCCTTGTTTCAAAGTCTGGCATTTGAATGTCTTGAATAAGTCCGCTTGTTAGTCTGCTGACAAGTCTGTCGGCAAGTGTTTCAATTTCTTTTGGTGGTCTATCTGATGAAATGATTATTTGCTTGTTTTGTTGATAAAGGTCGTTAAAGGTGTGGAAAAACTCTTCCTGTGTGCTTGTTCGTCCTGCAATGAATTGAATATCATCAACCATAAGAACGTCAAGGTTACGATATTTCTCTCTAAATTGTGCCGTGCCTTTGACTGAGCCTTTTTCTTTGTTTGTGCCAAGTGATTCAATGTAGTCATTTGTGAACTGGTCACAAGTGACATATTCAATTTTTAGTTTTGGGTTAGATTGCTTCAAATAGTTGCCAATTGCGTGAAGAAGGTGAGTTTTTCCAAGTCCAACGCCACCATATATAAATAGTGGGTTAAATTTATGCCCTGGGTTTTCTGCAACTGCACGTGCTGCCGCATAGCAAAATTGATTACTTTTTCCAACAATAAAGTTATCAAATGTGTATTTTGGGTTAAACATCATCTTTTGTGATTCGTCGGGTTCAATAACTTTTTCTTGTGGTTTATTTTTTTTGAGATATTCTTCTTTTTCGTCTGGGTCAAGTACTTCAAAGCCTGTTCCTTCGCCAAACACACTTTCAATTGCCTCGGTCAATTCTTTTGAGTGGTTTTTGAGCAGTTGTCTTTTAGCAGAAGGTGAGTTTGCAACAAGCACAAGTTTGTCTTTATAGTCCAAAACTTCAAGCGTTTCAATCCATAATTCATATGAAACAAAACTAACCATGCTTTCAAGTTTTGAAAGAACGTTGTCCCACATTTGTTTTAAGTCTTGCATTTATTTCTCCATGTTAATTATATATTAAACACCATAAGTTGTCAAACTTCGGTGTTTTGTTTTTTGGTCTTATCTTTTTTTTGCTTTTTTTCTTTATCTTTCTCTTTGTGTTTTTCTTTTTTCTCTTTTCTTTTTTGTTTATATGTTTTTACAAACTTTTCAAAAGCGTCAGGCTGATGTTCTTCAAGGGGTTTAACAGCCACTTTTTCATCTCTGACATCGAGAGGTTTTTCATTGAATGGCAAAACGACTTGGTCGTTTCTAAGTCTAACTTCAAGTTGGTTATATGGCATTTGAATATTATCACGCTTGAACTCGTTAAAAACATTTTCCATAACATAGTAATATACATCCCAATAGTCTTCACCATAGCACCAGCAGTTTGAATATATGGATATACTGCTGTCACCAAGTTTTTCAAGCGCACAAAATGGTGCAGGGGTCAAAAGCACTTTGTTGCAACTTGTCATAACACTGAGAATTACTTGCTTTGCTTTTTCAACATCGCTTGCATAGTCAATGCTAAAACTAAAAACAACTTTTCTTGTCTTGTTGTGACTGTAATTGATAAGTTCACTTCCAACAACAGTGCTGTTTGGTATGCTTATTGTCTTGTTGTCAGTAGTTGTGATTATTGTGTGGAGCATATTTATTTCTTTGACTGTGCCTTCAACGTCGTCAATCTTTATGTAGTCGCCTTCATTAAAAGGACGAGTTGTTATTATCACCACGCCGTTTGCAAGGTTTGAAAGACTGTCTTGCATTGCAAGAGAAAGAGCAAGTCCAGCCGCAGAGATAACTGCAATAAAGCCAGTGATTGGTATCCCGATGATTTGACAAATTGCAATCAAAAGTAGCATATATAGCGAAAATTTGATAACTGTCAACAAAAATTTTGCCGTGACAGATGGCATTTTGGTTTTTGAGAATATTTTTCTCAATAGTTTAACAACTAGTTTGATGACGATAAATCCCAGTATAAAAACGCCTATGCATTGAAGTATGTTAAGTCCAACAGTTTTTATTATATTAACAGCTTCATCTTTTAGTGCGTTCCAGTCTATTAAAAGTAAACTCATAATTTCTCCTTTGTATCACCATTATTGTATTATTATGTGCATAATTTGTCAAAAAAAAGTCACAGTGATGGCGAAAAACTTGATTTGTGATATGGTAAAGACTTTAAGAGTGTTATTTGATTGACATGACAATAAAAAACATTTATAGTAAAAATACAACAAATGATAAGGAAGGATAATTATGGACGAAGATGAAGAGTTAAATTACAGATATGACACACAACTTTTGATTGACGGAAAAGACTTGGACGAAGACAAGATAAAAGACTACTTCAACAAAAACTTTGTTGGAGATTGTTTGCTTGTCGTCGGCGACAGTGAACTTATAAAAATTCACTATCACACAAACGAGCCATGGAAAGTACTTGAATATTGTTCAACACTTGGCGAGATATACGACATAGTGGTGGAGGATATGTTTCGTCAAGCTAAAGGTCTCCAAGGCTAAAAAAACACAAAATTGTGGGCGAATACTTTGTTTCTGGTGGGCAACCCTCACACAGTCACGTACGAAGTACGCTCGTGCGTGAGGGTACCCACCGAGCCTCGTCTTCTCCTCACAATTTTGTGTTTTTTACTTAATATTTACATATCTACGAAAAATCTATGCAAAATTGTGCCGAAAGTGCAGTTTTTGACCCAAGACTAGTCTTACTTGTTTTTCGGCTTTTTTTATGTATAAATAAAACTTCGTAATACGTCGTTTACTGCCATGCCGTGCCACACAGTCGTTTAGGAAGTTAAACTCGTGCGTGTCACGACATGTCGAGCTTCGTCTTCTCCTCACAATTTTGTGTTTTTTACTTAATATTTACATATCTACGAAAAACATATGAAAAGTGTGCCGAAAGTGCAGTTTTTGACCCAAGATTAGTCTTACTTGTTTTTTGACAGTTTGTTTTTTTTGTTTCAAAACGGCGCGATACTTTGTTTACTGCAAAACGCCCCAAAACAGTCATTTAGGTAAAACTAAACTCCTGCTTTGGGGCATTTTGCGAGCCTCGTCTTCTAACAAACAAAAAACTTCGTAATATGGTATTTGTTTATTCTTTTAGAATGTAGAATGTTTTTTATTGTAATAAAAGCATTTTTTTATTTTATAAAATTTGTAAGAGTATCGCTGTATGTTACATAAAGTCCGTGAAGAGCACGGGTGCAGGCGACATACAAATTTTGTTTATCTAGTTTTGTATTGTAATTTGATTGGCTTGCATCTTTAATAATAACACGGTCATATTCAAGACCTTTACTTAAAAATGTTGTTGTTATTATTTTATTAGATGTCAAAAGACAATCATTTTTTTCGTCTTCAATCAAAGCAAAATCACTAAACAATTTTTTTGTTTGTTTTGCTTGGCTTAGAGTTTTTGTTATTATTGCAATCTTGTCATTTTTATACTTTTCGCATAAATTATTTACAAAGCTTACAAACTCCTCATCGGTTTTTAAGTTCAATACTTGTGGTTTTTCGCCATGCCTTACAAGGTGAGAAGAGTGTGGACTTTCAATAATTTTTTGAGAAAATTCAATTATTTCTTGTGTGGAGCGATAGCTTATGTCTAACTTATCAACTTTTGTTGTTGGAAATATTCGTGAAAGCATTTCAAGGTTACATTGGCATGACAAAAGATTTTGGTTAAAGTCGCCTGCAAGTGTCATCACTGAGTTAGGATATATTTCTCTTAATAGGAATATAGAAAAGCAATCATAATCTTGCATTTCATCAACAAATATGTGTTTTATGTAATAATTTTTCTTAATGCCGTTAAGCTTGTAGTTTAAATAACAATAAATAGAAACATCTTCATATGCTGGCATTTTTTCATCATAGTGAAAACCTTTTTGTTCGTAAAGCTTAGACATAAGAGTGTTTGTATCAAGACTTTTTAAATAGCCTAGCGCTTTGTTTTGAATTTTTTGAAGGTCTTTATCTAAAATTTTTGGGAAGTTTTTAACAAGTGCCATATGCAGAGTGTTTTCAATTCTTGTCTTTATGTCAGACGAAGGCTTTAAGTTCAAACTTGAAAAAATTTCTTTTGGTATTGAGATATTACACTTTTCAAGAGCCATAGTTATGTAAGGGGTAATATCAAACTTCTCCAAAAAATCATTTACTTCATCAAAAAATTTTATTGAATATTTGATGTCAATTTCTTTTCTTCTTTTTTCGCTTAAAAATTGCTGTTCAATCATATCAAGTTTGCTAGCAAACTCTTTTGGAGTTAATCCAATCTCTCCAAAAACCCAAGTGATTGGACAAGCCAAAACATTTTCTTCGCCAAGTTCTGGCAAAAGTTCGCCTATGTATTTAGAAAAAAGTCTATTTGGAGAAATAACCATTATGTTTTGACTGGTTATTTCACCGCGGTTGCTAAACAATATATATGAAATTCTGTGCATTGCAATAGAAGTTTTGCCAGAGCCTGCGATACCGTCAATAATGACGCTTTCTGACGGCGGTTTTCTTATGATTGCATTTTGTTCGCTTTGAATAGTTTGAACAATGTTGTGCATATATGATGATGTGTTTTGACTCAACATCTCTTGCAAAAAGTTGTCATCTATTTTTGTATCAGTGTCGACATAGTAAACAATTTGGTTTGGCTTTAATCTAAATTGTCTTTTAAGTGTCAAATCAACAAATATTTCACCCATTGGAGCAAGGTAACTTGTCTTGCCAAGGGACGAGAAGTAAAGAAGTGAAGCGACGGGAGTACGCCAGTCAATGACATAGGGAAAGTTGTCCTTTTTGACGCCTTTAAGTCCAACATAAAAATCGCGGTTAATAGAGTCTTGAGAAAAACAAATTCGTGCAAAAAATGGCTTTGGCAATACTTTTTGGAAAAAAGATTTTTCCTTTTCTAATTCCGAAGCCGAATTGTCGTTTTTGTTTATGTAGCTATATGCTTGTTTAAGTTCTCCGGCATCGAGGTTGTTTGAACTTATATATTCAAGCATACTTTTAATATCATCTCTTCTTTTTTGAATAGACGAAGTTAAAGTAGTAATATCATTATTTATTAAACCTTGCACAAAAACAAGATTTTTTTGTTCATTTGACAAAACGCTTTCATCCATATCTTGATAATATCAAAAAATAGTGTTCTTGACAACAATGATTTTTGGCATATGTAAAAATATTATTAAAAATTATAAAAAAAATAGGGCGCTACAATAAGTGCCTATTTTTAATTATATATATGATAATTATATTTATTTATATATATCTTATTAAATATGTCTATTGATGCAAGACAATTTTGCCAGACTTTAAAGTATTTGGCACATCAATAACTCTTTGGTTTGTTGAGCCAACCCAGTGAGCCTGAGTGTCACGCTTTTCAAGGACAAATTCGCCGTCACACAATACATCGACATACTTTAATATTTCCAAGTCTTTTATGTCTTCATAGTCATAGCCTGTGTAAAGCCAAATTGTCTTTTTTGGATATTTCTCACGAATCTCTTTCGCAAGGGCGGTGACAGAGTCTATATTTCCTGCAAAAAGAGGGTCGCCACCAGAAAAAGTTATTCCGCTGACATAGTCTTTGTCCAGCTCGGCAAATATCTCTTTTTTTGCGTCTTCATCAAATGGTATTCCACTTTTTTCGTCCCAAGTTTGAGGGTTATGGCAACCTTTGCAGTGGTGAGAACAACCAGCCACCCACAAAACTACTCTTAGGCCGTCGCCGTTTAACATATCATCTTTTGTAATGTTGTGATAGTTCATTTACATACTCCGTCTATCTTTAATCTCTGCCATTTTTGCGTCGTTAAGTCTTGAATCTCCTTTGACGCGTGAGTAGGCGAGATATCCATTCATTCTATCAATTTTGGTTAAGTTCCTGCTTCCGCACTTTGGACAAACATCCATATCAAGTTCTGAGTGTCCACAGTCATCGCAGTATGAAAGAGATAGGTTTACTCCTTCATAAAATCCCATGTCCATAGCCCTTTCAACAAGGGTGACAAAAGCCTGTTTGTTGTAGTCGATTGGATATCTTACATATTGAATTTTTCCACCATTAAACAAATTCCAAAATCTGTTTTCTTTGTCCTGCTTTTCAATAGGGGATATATCTTCTGTGACATGACAGTGGAAACTGTTTGAAACATATGGTCTATCTGAAACGCCTTCAACAACTCCATAAAGTCTTCTGAATTGTTTGACTTGAAGTCCGCACAAGTTTTCTGCTGGCGTTCCATAAATTGCGTACAAATATCCGTCTTCTTTTTTGTACTGTGCGATTTTGTCGTTTATGTATTTCATAACTTCAAGTGCAAAAGCTCCATCTTCTTTTAGTGACTTGTGGTTGTATAGCATTTGAAGCTCATTAAGTGCTGTTATTCCAAACGAAGCAGTTGCAGTTTTTAAAAGTGGCTTAATTTTTTCGTTGTATTTAAGGTGTCCGCCATAGAAACCGCCTTCGCAATAGGCAAGTGGGTTGACTGATGCACGCATTTCACCAAGATAGTCATATGTACGCTTGTGGAGATTTCTTATCATTTCAAGATAGTAGTCCAAAACTTCATAGAAGTCTTTGTTCTCCTTGCGTGCTTTTGCAAGAATCATAGGAAGGTGCAAACTAACTGCGCCAACGTTGAATCTTCCAACATACACTGGCTTGTCGTTTTCGTCTGCTGGTTCCATTCCGCCACGCTCATACCAAGGTGACAAAAAGGCACGGCAACCCATAGGGCTAATCACACGGCCATACTTTTTGTATATGCTTGCGACATATCCTTCGCCAGTTAAACTGAGCCAGTCAGGATACATAGTCTTTGATGAACATTCAATTCCTGCAAGGAAGACATCGTGACAAGGTTTTCCTTCTGCGTGCAAGTTTTTGTCGTAAAGGAAAATGATTTTAGGGAACAAAACTGGCTTTTTGCACTCTTTTTTTCCTTGTCCATTTTTTCTTACTTCAAGAAGTGTTTTTGCAGCCATTTTACCAAACTCGTCCGTTGCAAGTCCGCAAGTTGTTGCTATGAAAGGATAATCTCCTCTTGAAGATGCAACTGTGTTGAATTTGTACTCCCAGCCCTGAAAACCTTGTTTCATTTCATACTGAACATCTTTCATTGCTTGGTCATGACTGACTTTTTCGCTTAGTCCCAAAGAAAGATATTTGTTATACCACTTGTCATATGACTTTTTTGCGTATTTGACCAAAAGCTTGTCGCACTCTGGAATTGTGAAACCGCCGTATTGTTGACTTGCAGCTGAAAGGACAATATCTCCAATCACGTCGAAGGCAACGTCCAAAGTCTTTGGCTCGTTATACCAAACATTGCCCATTTCAAAACCGCCTGACAAAACTTCTTCAACATTGAACAAACAACAGTTCATTGTGTCACGGCGTGCCGACATATCGTGAATATATATGTAACCATCGTTGATTGCTTGAATTTCGTCTTTGTTCAAAAAGAACTTTTTGTATAGCTCTTTGTTTAACTGATTGAATATAAGACTACGCTTTGTTGAAACAAGAGTTGAATCGCAGTTTGCGTTCTCCTTGTCTCCAATATACATGATGGCTTGACTTTTTTGGTACACGTCATCAAGCATTGCAACAAAATCTTGTTTGTAGTCACGATAGTCTTTATAGCTTTTTGCAACTTTTGGAAAATATGTTTCAAGTGCCTCTTCAACTATGCTGTGCATAGTGAGAATTGGAACTTCGCTTAGTCCCAGTGCCTTGACATTTCCGTTCACTCTGTCGCAAATTTTTTTGAGGTCCTCATCGCTAAATTTAACAAGCACTCTGTCTGCCGACTTTGAAATCGCTTTTATGACTTTTTGTATGTCATAATCTTCTTTGCTTCCATCTTTTTTAATGACTTGTACCATATGTAGACTCCTTTTTAATATTTCACAATATATTGTGTTTTTGCGATTTTTGTGTACCATATATTGAAAATATAACCCGATAATACCACATAAAAACCGTTACTTGCAAACGTTTTTGTGAAAAATATTTATGAGTTTTTTTGCTTATTTATGCAAGGTAAAATAACATAAAACAATGATGTTATTAAAGCAAAACAAAAAAAGAAAATTATTTAAAAATAGTTTTCAATCGCAAAATATTTTGGTATTTTTATTATAGAGAAAAATCAAGAAAGAGAGGGAATAATGACAAAAGAAGAAAGATTAAAACTATACGACGAGGCGACAGAGCAGTGGGGACTTGTTGCACAATATGACCAATGTATTGAAGAAATGGCAGAACTTATTGTCGCAATAAACAAGTACAAACGAAAAGTGTTGTATGGCGAGTATAAAGATAAAGACATTGAAGCAAGTGTTGCCGAAGAACTTGCAGACGTGAGTATGTGTATCGAGCAGTTGACAACTTTTTTCAAAAGTTATGATATAGACCAAATATTAGACAAAAAACTTGAAAAATTAAAATGCGAAATTGAATATATGAAAAATAAAGCAAAATAAAAAAGCGTTATACAATATAGTGTAAAACGCAAAAAAGAAAAAGTTTAGTTTCTATGTAAAAATTTTTGAGAAAAATGTTTTTAAATTATATTTTCAGTTTTTAAAATTTCATATAGTTTGTGAGTAGGAAGTCCAATTATTGTGGACAGATTGCCACAAACTTTTTTTATAAACACATTGCTTATACCTTGAACGGCGTATGAACCTGCTTTGTCTTTGTATTCGTCAAAACTAAGATACCAATCAATGTCTTTTTGACTAAGTTTTGCAAACTTGACCTTGCTGACATCGTGCGTAACATACTTTTTAATTTGTCCATTTTTTTGAACGATGACACAAAGACCGGTGTAAACTTTGTGCCAGTGAGAAGAAAGAAGTTTTAGCATTTTTTCAGCTTCACTAGGGCTATGAGGCTTACCAAGTCTTTTGCCTTTTAGTGTCACCATACAGTCACTGCCAATAACCAATCTGTCTCCACTTGTTTTATCAAAAACTTCTTGCGCTTTTTGAAGAGAAAGGCTTTCGCAAAGTTTGGACATACTCATCTTTTGAGTCATGTCCTCTTCTTTTGTTGGAACAATAACTTCAAACTCCTTGACCATTTGAGAAACAAGAGTTTGTCTCCTTGGTGACGATGAAGCAAGAATAACTTTCATATTTTCTCCTTTGAATAAAGATATATTAAATGTTTTTATGGCTTTTGTAAATAGTTTTAATTTTCTATATCAAATAAGTTGATAACATTTAGTCCTTTTTTCTCGGCGTATTTCATTATGCTTTTTGCTCCACTGTTTGACAAATTGTTGTCAACATAGCAAATAAGGGTATCACATTCGTCAATCATTTTTTTATTGCTGTATGTTATTCTTCGTTTAAAAAATATATCTTCTATTTCATACATTAAAGTTTTCACATCGCTATACGGCACATACTCATGAAATTTTTTTATTTTTCCAAGGCTGGTAATAACAACTTCAATTTGAATTTGTTTATAAATTGTTTTAAGTTTTCTTAAAACTTTCAAAACAAGTTCGTCAAATTGTCCATGAGAACCGACAATAAAAGAAAGACAACCACATTTGATTTGTTTTTCTATTGCCTTTTCTAAACATTCGTCAATATTTTTTAAAAGTATCCTATGTCCTATAAAAGTTGTTTTCATAATTTTTACGGTTGTAATTAAACCCATAATATCAGTTTTTTCAAAATAAAGCAACTTTACGGTTGTAATTATGTCCTTATGTCAAAAATTTTCTTTGTTAGTATGTAGTTGTATTTACAACCATAAGGAGATTTTATGAAAATAAGTTCGGCAGTCGCTAAAAGGTTAAGCGACATATTACGACAAAGGAATATGTCATTTTATAGGTTAGAAAAGATTACCTTAATACCTCACAATACAATGAAGACACTAATGAGAGAATCAAATAAAGGTGTGAACTTAAAAACGGTTATGCAAATTTCGAGAGGACTAAATATGTCTTTAAAAGATTTTTTTGATGACCCAATTTTTGAAAGTGACGACCTAGAAATTGAGTAAAAGAGATGGGAAAATAAATGAAAGATATTAAACAAAATAGGCAATTTTTGATAAACAGACTTGGACAACTGAGAAACAGAGCGGGGCTTTCGGCACGAGAACTATCTGGACAAATGGGAAAATCTGACGCATATATTGCAAAATTTGAAAATGGAGATTTTTCAATTCCTGTTGAAGTTCTTTTTGATGCAGTAGAGATTTGTAATAGTAGCATGGAAGAATTTTTTTGGAGTGACATTGAAAAGTACTCAGAACAAAAACAATTATTGTCAATATACGAAAGCTTGTCAGATGAAAGTAAAAAGGTTTTATGGAATTTAATTAAAAATTTAAAACAATTCAAAAATTAGCACTCTAAGGCTTAAAAAGTTAGCACTAAACACTTGACATTGCTAATACAATGTGATATAACGCACCTGTAATTTGTATAATTGGATATAATAACATTGTACAAATAAAAGGAGAATGATATGAATTTAAATAACTACACACAAAGCAGTGTCAATATACTTAACTCTGCGCAAAGTTTAGCGCAACAGTTACAAAATTCACAACTTGAGCCAGAGCATATCGTTTACGAAATGCTTGCTCAGCGTACACTTATTTATGACATATTAAAAAAGATGGATGTTGATGTCACTCGTCTTCAAAGCGATGTCAAAAACATACTTGACGGAATGTCAAAAGTGAGTGGACAAGGTGAAGTCTATGCATCAAGCACTCTTGTCAAAGTGCTTAATTTTGCCGAGCAAACTGCAAAAAATATGAAAGATGAATATGTTTCGCTTGAACATATATTTTTGGGAGTGCTAGAAAATTTGACTGGAAAACTCAAAGATGTTTTCAAAGCGCACAACATAAACAAAAATAATTTTATCAAGCAGTTGTCACAAGTTCGTGGCAATCAGCGTGTCACAACCGACAATCCAGAAGACACATACAGTGTTCTTGAAAAATACGGAACAGAACTTGTCGCCCTTGCAAAAGAGCAAAAAATTGACCCAGTCATTGGCAGGGACAACGAGATAAGGAATACCATTCGTATTCTTTCAAGAAAGACCAAAAACAATCCAGTGCTTATTGGTGAGGCAGGTGTCGGAAAAACTGCAATTGTTGAAGGGCTTGCAATAAGAATTGCTAACGGCGATGTTCCAAACTCATTGAGAAACAGAAAAATATTCTCACTAGATATGGGCTCACTTGTTGCTGGTGCAAAGTATAGAGGTGAGTTTGAAGAAAGACTAAAAGCAGTTTTAAACGAAATAAAGAAGTCGGAAGGCGAGATAATAATGTTCATAGATGAACTTCACACCATTGTTGGCGCTGGTAAGACCGAGGGCGCAATGGACGCAGGCAACCTTTTAAAGCCAATGCTTGCGCGTGGTGAACTTCACTGTATAGGAGCAACAACTCTTGACGAATACCATAAATACATTGAAAAAGACCCAGCACTTGAGCGTCGTTTTCAACCTGTTATGGTAGACGAGCCAAGTGTTGAAGATACCATTGCAATACTTCGTGGACTCAAAGAGAGATACGAGGTGTTCCATGGCGTCAAAATAAGCGACGGTGCGTTAATTTCTGCTGCAACTCTTTCAAACAGGTACATCACCGACAGATTTTTGCCAGATAAGGCTATTGACCTTGTCGATGAAGCTTGTGCAATGGTTAAGAGCGAAATAGACAGTATGCCAACAGAGATGGACGACATTCGACACAAACTAATCAAGCTTGAAATTGAGCGTGAAGCACTTAAAAAAGAAACAGACAAACTTTCAAAAGAACATCTTGAAACAATAAACAAACAACACGCAGAACTCAAAAGCCAGTTTGATGCACTTTCTGCAAAGTGGCAAAATGAGAAAAAGAACATTGACGAGATAAACAGCGTCAAGGCAGACATTGAAAAAACCAATGGAGAAATAGAGCGTGCAGAAAGAGAGTATGATTTAAACAAAGCGGCAATGCTTAAATATGACAAACTTCCAAAACTTCAACAAAAGTTATCTGAACTTGAAAAAAATGAAGATAACAGTATGTTAAAAAGTAAAGTCACTGAAGAAGAGATTGCACAAATTGTCAGCCGTTGGACACAAATCCCACTAACAAAACTTCTTCAAAGCGACAAAGACAAACTTTTGAATATGGAAAGCGAACTTCATAAACGCATAATCGGACAAGACGAAGCAGTCAAAAAAGTTTGCGACGCAATACTTAGGTCAAGGGCAGGAATTAGTGATCCAAACAGACCAATCGGTTCGTTTATGTTCCTTGGGCCAACAGGTGTTGGTAAGACTGAGTTATGCAAAGCACTTTGCGAAAATCTTTTTGATACCGAAAAGAACTTAATTAGAATAGATATGTCGGAATACATGGAAAAGTATTCTGTATCTCGTCTTCTTGGTGCGCCACCAGGATATGTTGGTTATGAAGAAGGCGGACAACTCACTGAGCAGGTGAGAAGAAAACCATACAGCGTCATACTTTTTGATGAGATTGAAAAGGCACACAAAGATGTGTTTAATGTTCTGCTCCAAATTCTTGATGACGGAAGAGTCACAGACGGACAAGGAAGAACAGTTGACTTCAAAAACACAATAATCATTTTGACGTCAAACCTTGGTGCTGACGAAATTATGCAAGGAATTCAAAGGGATGGCACGCTTAGTGAGAAGTGTATTGAAAATGTCAACACACTTTTAAAGGGATATTTTAGACCTGAATTTTTGAACAGACTTGATGAAATAATATTCTTTAAACCACTCACAAAAGACCAGATAGGTAAAATCGTTGACCTTCAACTTGACAAACTTGCACAGCGTCTTATGGATAGACAACTTAAACTTGTTGTGACAAATAAGGCAAAAGACTTTATTATCGACCAAGGCTATGACATTAGCTATGGAGCAAGACCACTAAAAAGATATATTCAAAACAACATTGAAACGCTTGTTGCAAAATATATGCTCTCTAGCGACCTTGCACCAGAAAGCACTGTTACAGTTGATGCTGATGATGACGGAATTAAGGTATATTAAAGAAAATATTGACGCTCACGCAAACGATGTTTGCAATATGCGAAAGCGAAATGCTTTCGCATATTTTTTTTGCTTTCGGCAAAAAAGCGAGCGTCAGCGCTTTACCATATACAACAGCTATTAAATATAGTTGACAATATTATTAAATTGAAATAATCTAAAAATGATAAAAAAGGGGAAAATTATGAGAGTAAAAAAAATAAGTTTTTTAATGGCGTTTTTTCTATGCTTTACATTTATGTTTTCAGGGTGTGGATACAACGCACAAGAGAAACTGGACGGTATGATACAAACAAGTTACACTGAGATTGATGATGTACTATGTCCAATTTACGACAGTATTGTTACAGATGTTCTTGGAAAAGTCTATGACCAAGGCAAAGATTATGTAGCTTATCATATGTGGGACCTTGGAGAGATACAAAATGACGGAATAAAAGACTTAAAGCTTGCAATGTTTTATCAAAAAGACGGAGCTCAATACTATATTGTTTACGATGTTACATTAAACAAAACTATTAAAATAAAAAAACTTTTATCAACATCAATACAAAGTGACGACTATGTTTTTGAACCAATATATGTCTACAATTTTCAACAAGACAATTATTCAAAAGAAGGCACAGAGAGAATAGAAAAATCTTCTTTTCTTTCTCAAACATTAAACGCAAAAACAAATACAGGGTTTGGTAACCTTCCAGAAAGTTTAAATGGTGGAAAACTTGAATTTGGCGAAACGCTCACACTTCCAATTCCAGAGCTTCCAGAAGGAGATTATGGTTATAGCGTTGACTATCGAGGTCCAGTCGGAGGTTTAATCACAAAAGAGATATTCCAGCCAAAGAGAGAGGGAACATACACAATAGTTTATTCTCTCTATCAAACTTCAAACCCAACCGAAGTTGTTGACCAAAAAGAGTTCACTCTTGAAGTCAAGGACACAACAAACCCAACAGTTCGTGTTGAATGGGACCTTGACGCTTCATATAAAAAAGGTGAAAGTGTTATCATACCAATATTTACAGCAGAGGATTATTCTGGTATCAATCTTGATGACTCATCAATCGTCATTTTTTCAGAAAGTTCAAGAAGAACAATAAATGGCTACGAAATGGCGACTGAATTTGAAAAAGGAGAAAACGGTGCTTTGTATGTTCCACTAAACTATAACGAAGTTTACACAGTAACATACACAGTTTATGACAATTCAATAGCTCAAAATTCAACAATAATTACAAAGACAATAAATGTTGGTGACCTTGTCGACCCAACCATCACACTTTTAGACAACTTTATCCCATCAAATGTAAAGATTGACACAACATTGACGCTTAACATCGCTGGAACGAAAGTGACAGACATAAACGGCGATGGTGAGTTCGTTGAGTTTACAGAAGACCAAAAAAAAGATAGAATTAGTATCAAAGTCGTTGGTCCAAACAATGAAACACTTAAAAACTTGAATGTCGACGAGAATAATGTTGTCATTAAAAATGGCGTATTTAAGTATAATATTGATGCTTTTGGAACATATACAGTTACAATCAGCTTCCAAGATGACGCAGGAAGAACAGGGGAAGTAACAAGGACATTTATAGTAGCAGAGAATACGCCAAGTGGCATAAACTCATATGCAGAGCAAATCATAGACTATATTGATGACGGCACAAGACTTGCAAAAATTGATGTTAAAAATGTAATTGCATTAAATATAGTCGAAGATTTGGGTACAATATCAATAGAAAACGAAGAGAGAAGGTGTTTAAGAGTTGTTTCGTTTTCAACAAAGGGAATTCGTGATTATGTTGTTCATATTCCAAATGTTTCAGATTCTCAAATATCAGACTGTATAGAACAAAATAATGTGGTCTTGTACCATATTTACAAAGAGTATAATTTTTCAAAAAATGTCATAGGCTGGTTGTAAAAAAAAATTGAAAAATTAGGAGAACATAAAAGTTGTCCTAATTTTTTATTTTTATAATGCTTGAAAAAAAGTCTTGCGTAATATATACTTAAAATAAGTAGGATAAAAATGAAGAGTATATATACATATTACAAAGAAAGACTTATTGAAATAAGTGGTAAAAACAGAAGTTTGTATTTAAAGTCTTTCAACAAAAAGAACGGCTATGATATTGGTAGAATTTTGACTTTTGACCAAGACAAGATTGCAAGACTTGTTGATATTTTTTGGAACGGCAAAAACGTCGTTTACACTCTTGTAGGCAAAGACACAAAAGACGACATAGTCAAAGCGTCAAACATTCAACTTAGATTTCCAGACAAAACTTTTGAAAACGACAAAGAAAAAGCAAAGTATGAGCGTCAAAAAAGAGAGTACTCAAGGCGCGTTGTTCAAAGTGAAGTGACATCACTCAAAGCACTCAAACGCGAAATAGACGAAATTGAAAAAGAAACGGGAAGATATGAATTGTTTTTATGCTATCCTTTTGTTTACGGAACGCTAAAAAATTATACCTTTAAAGCACCACTTATCATGTTTCCAGTTGTCATTGATGTCGTTGACGAAAATACAGTCAACATTTATCCAAAAGCTGGTGAAAATGTTCAGTTAAACAAAGCGCTTTTACTTGCATTTAGTGATGCTCTTCACCTTAACTTAGAAGATTTGGAAATGGAGTATGATTGTCTTGGCTCACACTTCAAAGACATCTCAGCACTCATTGCATACTTAAAAGACTTTGGAATTAAAATCGAATATTCAGCAAGGAAGAAGGTTTTTGATTTTAACCACTATGGTGAACCTGGCAACCTAGACGCACCAGAAGTCAAACACACTTGTCTTCTTGCTCGTTGCAGTCTTGCAAACTCAATATACTCCGACTATTCAAGTTTGGAGAAAAAACATCTTGCAAACGACAGTATAAACGAACTTTTAAACACAAAAAAGATAAAGCACAAACAACAAAAATGTGAAAACTTGTATTTAATAAACAATGTTGACTATGCCCAAGAACAGGTTGTAAGAAAAGTCAATGAGCAGGGCAACATGGTTATATATGGCCCACCAGGTACAGGAAAAAGCCAGACCATTGTAAATGTCATTTCTGACGCAATATGCAAAGGCAAAAAAGTGCTTGTTGTTTCTCAGAAAAAGGCAGCAATGGAAGTTGTGTTCAACAGGCTTGGCAATTTGAATCAGAAAGCTATGTTTTTGATTGACGCAGAAAAAGAGAAGAGAAACTTCTACGAAAGATGTTTCAAAACGCACACCATAGCCGAAGGCATGACATATGACGAAAATTTGTTTAAAGAGTATGACGACATTACTCAAAAATTAAATAGCGAGATTAACAACTTAAACATCATATCCGATGTTTTGACACAAAAGACAGATTTTGGCATTTCTCTTCAAACAATGTACTATAACTCTTTCAAAATTGGCAAAAAGAGCGGGGAGTATTCAATATACAAAGCTATGCTCAAAGACAAGGCGCTCATGAAGCTAGACTACGAAAAACTTTCCTCAGCACTTGAAATTGTAAATGAAAAGAACAAGGCGGAGATATATTATAACTTTGTTGAAGAAAAGAAGAAAAACCCATTCATCGACCACCTAAAAAGTGACCTAAGCGTCCACGATGTTGCACTTGCTCAGTCCAAGCTAAGAGAACTTTGCTCAGAGCGTATGGCACTTTTTGACCTTGCAAACCACAAATATTCACGAGAGATTTTGACATATTACTCCCGTGCAAAAAATTATCAGGACATGAAGCCACTTGCAAAGATGATTGCACGCTTTGAACAGCCAAAGACATACAGTATGTTAAAAACAAGTTATGTTGTTCTTCCTATGTACCCATTTGCAAAAGCAAAGATGAACGAAGTTGAAAACAAAATTTACGCCACCTTTAAAGACACTTTGTCGGCAATAGATGAATACATATCGGGCTATGAATTTTTGAAAAACATATTGTCAGACAGTGGCTATGTTATGGCGATAGACGGCATTTTGAACGGCAACAGTCAAATACTTAAACTTCTTTTAAACGCCGTCGAAAACTATATTGAACAAAGAGATGTTTTGACACTACTTGAAGGCCTTTCAAAAGACCAAAAAGTTGTTTTGGACTTTGCCTATAAAAATTCAAGCAACTATGCAAAATACAAATACACGCTTGAAAAGTTGTTGCCAATAAGGATATATCACGAAGTGGTGAAATATGAGGACAGCGAAAAACAAACGCTTTCACATATTGTTGACTTTGAAAATATTCGTGCAAGAATTGTCACACTAAAACAAAAGCAAAACGAATTAAGCAAAAAGATAGCACTTCAAAGTTTTTGTCCAGAGTACCAAAAACTTATGGACGGTTCGCCAAAGAGCAAGGACTTTTTGTATCAAATCTCAAAAAAGCAAAACTTTTGGCCAATCAGAAAGACAATGGAAGTTTATGGCGACTATCTTTTCAAGCTGTTCCCATGCTGGCTACTTTCACCAGAAAATGTTTCAACAATTTTGCCACTAAAAAAAGATATGTTTGATATTGTTTTGTTTGATGAAGCAAGTCAGGTGTTTATTGAAAACACTATACCAACAATATATCGTGGCAAAACAATAGTTGTTGCAGGTGACGCAAAGCAATTAAGGCCAACAACGACATTTATGAAAAGGTATATGGGCAGTACTGTTGACGATGATGTTGACTATTCTGTTCAGGCGGCACTTGAAGTTGAAAGTCTTTTGGATCTTGCCGTATCAAGATTTTCAAGCACGAATATTACATATCACTATCGTAGTCAAAACGAAGAGCTTATTGACTTTTCAAACAAAGCATTTTATAACAGCACACTTCAAATTGCTCCAAACATTTCTAAGAACATCAAACACAAACCAATTGAGCGTATTTTGGTAGAAGGTACATGGCGTGATAGAAAAAATGTTGTGGAAGCACAAAAAGTTGTTGACCTTGTTAAAAACATCTTAAAGACAAGAAAGAACGGCGAAACAATAGGAATAATAACATTCAATGTTGAGCAGGAAAGTGCGATTGAAGATCTTATTGATAAGCAGTGCTACATAGACGAAGAGTTTAGAAGTTTGTACTTAAAAGAAACTTCAAGAATTGAAAATGGCGAAGATGTTAGTTTGTTTATCAAAAACCTTGAAAATGTGCAAGGTGATGAGCGTGACATAATCATATTCTCAATAGCATATGCAAAAAATGAGTTTGGAAAAGTCAACGCAATATTTGGTTCACTTTCAGCAGAGGGTGGAGAAAATAGACTAAATGTTGCAATAACCCGTGCAAAAAAGAAGATATATGTTGTGACAAGTATTGAGCCTGAGGAGCTTAAAGTAGACAACAGTAAGTTCATGGGGCCAAAGCTCTTAAGAAGTTATTTGGCATATGTTCGTGCAGTGTCAAGTGGAAGTGGTGATGAAGTTAAAGTCATTTTGGACAGTGTCGGCGGTGGAACACATATTGAAAGCAAAAAGCCACTTGGACTTTTGCCAATGGAAAATCAGATTGCAGAAAAATTGAATAAACTCGGCTACAAGACAGAAATAGATATTGGAAATTCAAACAGCAAAATATCAGTTGCAGTCTATGACCGCAAAAAAGATAGATATATTCTTGGAATTGAAACCGACCAATCTGCAATTGCGTCATCAAAATCGACGCTTGAAAGAGATGTCTTTAAAAATCAGTTTTTGACACAAAAAGGTTGGAATATGCTTCGAGTATGGTCAAGAGATTGGTGGCATAACGCTCATCAAGTTATGACAACAATTACAAAAACACTAGAAAAATTGCAAAAATAGTAATAATTTTTAATATTTATTGTTGAAAAACAAATATTAAAAAAAATAATTTAAAATAATAAAAAATAAATATTATTTCGACAAAATAAAATTATTAAAAATTGGTATTGACAAAAAAATATAATTATTTTATTATTTTAATGTCGATTGAAATAATTTAAATTAAAAAAAAGGAGAGCCATTTAAAAATGGAGAAAAAACAAACAAATAAAAAAAATACAAACAAAAAAATAAGTCATGCGAATGGCACTTCTTTTAAGATATAATTTATAATACAAAATCTTAAAAAATACCTTCGTATGTAAAATTGATATGGAGGTTTTTTATGAGAAAAAATATAATTGAAAAGAAAAATAATATTAGTATTTGGAAATATTTAAAAAATTATAAATTTGGTATTTCCATGTATTTAATTGTTTACGCTTTAGCAGCAACTGCGAATATTTTTATTACAATTTTTTTTGCAAAATCTGTTGAACAAATAACATTCAAGTTGTACCAAAAAGGGATAGTGACTCTTTTAATTGCAATTGGAATTTATGTTGTCCGTCGAATTTCATGGTATACGTCAGGATTAATTTATAACAAATACGCATATCAAATTATGTCAGATCTTAACATTGACTTATCAAAGCGTGCTTTTAAACTGACTTCAAAAACATATTCCGACAATGACACAGGCACTTTTGTTCAAAGAATTGTTAATGATCCAGAAAGAATAGTGTCCACGCTTTCAGATGTCGTTGACCTCTTGTCCAACACTATTTCATCGTTTATTATGGTTGTGTATATTTCGTTTCTTAACGTTTATATTGGTTTGGCTTTATTGACTATTATTCTTTTCTGTTTTGTTATTGAGTATTTTCGAAGCAAGGCACTTAGGAAAAATCAACGAGTTGCAAGGAAAAAGGGAGATAAAATAAATTCACTAACTACAGAGATAGTTCGAAGTGAAAAAGATATAAAAGCACTTGGTCTTGAAATTTCATTAAGTAAGGTGTCAAGTCAATACTATATTGATTACAAAAAAGCCAACGCAAAAAGAGATGTTGTGAATATGAATTTCTATTCCACGCGAAATCTCATTATAGAAGTTTTTGGTGGACTACTACTTGTTCTGGGTATATATTTTATTGATATTGGAACAATTACACTTGCGACATATATGATTGTATATTCAAATAACGGAAATTTATATTCGCTTATTTGGGGTTTTGGTGAAATATTTACGACTATTGTTGAAATCAGAGTTTGCTCTGAACGAATGTTCTCAATTTTTGATGACGAAATATTTGAGTGCGAAAAGTTCGGAAAAGTCAGTGCTTCAAAATTAAAAGGTGAAATTGAATTTAGAAATGTTGGATATTCATATGTTGAATATGACAATCCATACAACGACGAAAATACTTTCAAATTAAAGAAAAAAGACAGGGTAAAGTTAAAGAAAAAAGTTGTTTCTGTCAACAAGATTTTCGACAATTTATCATTTAAAATAAAGCCTAATACAACTGTGGCTTTTGTCGGCAAGTCAGGCTCTGGCAAGTCCACCATTTTAAATTTGATGAGCAAAATGTATGTTGTTGATGAGGGCGAGATACTCATTGACGGAATAAACATCAACGACCTTGACAAACAATCGCTAAGGAGTAACATTTCACTTGTAAATCAATTTCCATACATATTCGATATGACAATAAAAGAAAACTTGCTTCTTGCCAAAAACAATGCAACTGACGAAGAAATTTATCAAGCATTAGACAAAGCGTCGCTAAAAGAGTTTGTCGACTCGCTTCCTAATAAAATCAATACAAAGGTTGGCGAGAGCGGAATAAAACTTTCAGGCGGACAAAAACAGCGTTTAGCAATTGCAAGGGCACTTCTTAGAAATTCCAGCATAATCATTTTTGATGAAAGCACAAGCTCGCTTGACAACATAGCACAAAACGACATAAAAAAGAGCATTGACGGACTAAAAGGGAAGAGTACAGTTGTGATTGTTGCGCACAGGCTTTCAACAATAAAAGATGCCGACAAAATTTTCTTCTTGGACGAAGGCAAGATTATCGACACTGGCACATTTGACGAACTTTTTAGCAATAACGAAAAGTTTAGGACAATGTTTTTGGCAGAAAATATTTAACTACAAAAAAAGATAGAGTAAACAACACTATCTCGGCGTGTAGACAAACAATCAGACTGCCGAAAAACAAGTGAGGCGAGGCTCGCAAAATGCCCAAAAGCAGGAGTTTAGTTACCTAAATGACTGTTTTTGGGCGTTTTGCAGTAAACAAAGCAAGAAAAAATTTTAAATTTTTTCGGTCACGAAGGTTTTCGACAGTCTGAGATAGCGTAAATAACGCTATCTTTTTCACATTCCAAAAAATGCTTTGTAGCATAAATAACTTTCATAAATATCTACCTTTGCCGTTATTTCCCAAGGTGCGTGCATACTAAGGACAGGCACTCCTGCATCAATAACTTCCATACCATATCCTGCCATAATATAGGCGATTGTACCACCGCCACCGGCGTCAACTTTGCCCATCTCTGTGGCTTGGTAGCCAACGCCATTTTTGTCAAGGACATTTCTAAGGCTTGCAATGAATTCAGGATTTGCGTCATTTGCACCGCTTTTGCCTTTGCTTCCCGTGTATTTATTGAATGAAATACCTCTGCCAAGGTGTGCTTCGGTTGCTTCATTCATAGGTGTTGGATAGTTTGGGTCATAACCCGCCGTCACATCGCTTGAAAGCATACGAGATTTGTTCAACGCTCTTCTCATACTCAGTTCGCTGTATTGTCCACAAAGGTTCATCACTTCTGCTATGCTGTTCTCAAAAAACTTACTGCTCATTCCAGTTGCGCCAACACTGCCAATTTCTTCTTTGTCAACAAAAAGGCATACGCTTGTGTGCATAGGGTTTTCAATCTCCATCATTGCTCTAAGTGAAGCATATGCACAAGATCTGTCGTCTTGACCATATGCCATAATCATACTTTTATCAAGACCAAAGTCACGCGCCTTGCCACTTGGCACTACTTCAATCTCGGCACTGAATAAGTCTTCTTCGTCAATGTCGTACGATTTTAATATTTTCAATATGTTCGCCTTAACTTTGTCTTCTTTTTGTGACATATCTGGCGTTGAGCCAACAAGGATATTTAGGTCTTCGCCCTGAATTTCAATTTTCTTTGTCTTTTCAAGGTGAGGGAGAAGGTCAGAAATTCCAACCACGCCGTCATTTTCATCTTCGCCATACACAAAAGTGATTTTTTTGCCGTCTTTTTTAACAACTGTGCCGTGAATGGCAAGGGGAAGAGTTGTCCATTGATACTTCTTTATTCCGCCATAGTAGTGCGTGTCGAGTAGACATAGCCCGTTGTTCTCATAGACAGGGTTTGCTTTAAGGTCAAGACGGGGACTGTCAATGTGCGAGCCAACAAAGTTAAGACCGTGCATCATTTCGTGCTTTCCTATTACCATGAGCATCATTGCCTTGCCCATGTTTACGGCGTACACTTTGTCACCGCTTTTGAGTTTTGTGTTGTTTTTTAGCGCTTCGTTAAGACTGATATACCCGTGGTCAACTGCCATCTTTGTTATATAGTCTATGCACTCACGCTCTGTTTTGCAAGTTGACAAAAAGTTTTTGTAGTCATTGCAAAAACTTTCCATATCTCTTTTTTTGTCGTCGCTATACTTTGAAATAACATTTTCTTTGTTCATTTTTTCTCCTTATAAACAAATTTAGTATTGCCAAATATTTACTAATTATCTCTCGACCTTAAAAGGAAGAATAGGACAAATCTCAAAAGTTCCAAAATTGACACAACAAGTCCGGCAACATATGTCATTGCGGCAGAAGAAAGCACTTTTTTGCAACCTTTGACTTCCATCTCGTCAACACAACCCGTTGACACCAAAAGTTTCAAAGCCCTGTTTGACGCATTAAATTCGACGGGCAAGGTGACCAAACTAAATAGTGTACTGACGCCAAAGAATGCGACACCTATCCACAAAAAAGACTTTCCAACAACTCCGCCAACATATGCAACGTCTAGTATTATGCCGATAAATATGAGTGGCCAAACAAAAAAGCTCATAAAGTTGCTAACATATGCGAGCGCCGTTCTTATCTTCATAGGGGCATAGCCTTTTGCATACTGCACTGCATGCCCTGTTTCGTGTGCTGCGACGCCGATTGAAGATATGCTTGTTCCGTCATATACCTTGTTTGAAAGCGTTATTATTTTTGTTTTTGGGTTGAAGTTGTCCACAAGTTCGTTTGTGTGACCTTTTTGAATTTGTACATCAAAAATACCTTCTGCCTCCAAAATCTTTTGTGCAACCTGTGCACCTGTTAAACCCTTCGACGAAAGCACTTGCTCGTATTTACTAAAAGTTGTTTTAACGCGTGCACTTGCAATCATTGCAAATATGAGCCCAGGGATTAAAATTATGCCCATGAGCGTGTATTCCAAATATTCTGGTGAAAATAAAATCCACATATTAACCTCCTAATAAAAATCATATTTATTGACAAGCATTGTCCATTTGAGCATACTTTTCAAAAACGATGCAATATATGTCAATTTTGCCGCATTAAGCACTTTTCTTGCATATTTTACTTGATTTTCATCAAAATTTGCGTATTTTTGTAAAAGTTTGATGCCATTTTCTGATGCTTCTTTTTCAATTTTGATTGTGCTAAGCTTTGTCATAAGTCCAATTAAAAACATTATTACGCTAAGTGAAAGCACTGAAATTGCTACTATTATATTAAAGAATATACATATTATTCCGATAACAAAAAGTGGTAAAGTAAATTTTGAAATGGTGTTCGAAAGCATAACTTTCTTGCCAAACTTTTTCATTTTTTGTGGTTCGTCACGGTACTGCATTGCATGTCCAAGTTCGTGAGCACAAACTGAAAAGGCAGATATGTTGCTTGCACTTGCAACGCGCGGGGAAAGGTGAATTGTTCCGCGATAGTAATAGTCGCTTAAAAACCCGTTAGCTGTGCCAACTTTGATTGATCCCATAAACTCGCCATAAGATATATTTTTTGCAAGCGTCATGGTGTCAAAAAAGTCAGCGTTATACTTTTCGTACTTTTCAAAAACCGTCACCAAATTACTGCCGGCATAATTGGCTATTGCAAGACAAACTACAATAACCAAAACCAAAACGCCAATAAGCGAATACAAAACAATGTTTAGAATCATATTTATATTATTGTGCAAAACACAAAAAATTGTCAAATATTTTGATATGACCGCTTGACAATGGTGTAAAAAAGATGTTATTATACTGTTGCATTTTGCGAGTGTGGCGGAATGGCAGACGCGCTTGTTTAAGGGGCAAGTGGGAAACCGTATGGGTTCAAGTCCCGTCACTCGCACCAAAAGAAAAAGACCGAAAGGTCTTTTTTTATTGGTGCTGGGCTAGGTACAATGTACGCGTCTGCCATTTTTCGGGGTCCCCAAAAAGTACCCACGGAAACTTTTTAGGGGAGAGGAGAAACTGAGCGAAAAGCGAAAATTTGCGAAAAGCAAATTGAAGAGATAAGCGAGAGTTTCGACGAAGACGCGCTTGTTTAAGGGGCAAGTTCGAAAGAGTATGGGTTCAAGTCCCGTCACTCGCACCAAAAAACGCACCAAAAAGCTGCGAAATACTTTGTTTCTGGTGTGCCAAGCCACACAGTCATTTAGGGAACTAAACTCCTGCGTGGACTTGACACGCCGAGCCTTGTCTTTCTGGTTTTTTGGTGGTTTTTTATTATACATTATAATACTGCGTTTACTGCAATGCTAGGCTAGACAGTCATTTAGGTAATTAAACTCTTGAGCATTAGTATGAAGTTCCAAAAACTTATGCTTATTTTTTCGTTAAAGTATTTAAATGTTACTTTAGAAATAAAATCTTTTTGAATCTTAATGAATGCAACAAATAAATTTACTTAATCAAAATTAAATGTTATATTATGTTTATGGTAAAAGTTATTAAAGCAAAGAAAGAACATTTAGATATCTTATGCGCTTTCGCAAATAAATTATGGCAAGCTGATGAAACTCAACATAAAAGTGAACTTGGCAAAATTTTGAATAGTGATTTTGCTGTGTTTTTTATTGTTTATGAAAAAAATTTGCCCGTTGGTTTTGCTCAGTGCCAACTTAGAAATGATTATGTTGAGGGTTCAAGTAGTTCACCTGTTGGATACCTTGAGGGAATTTTTGTTGAGAAAGAGTTTCGACATAAAGGCTATGCACATAAACTTTTAGAATATTGTGAATTTTGGGCGAAAGAAAATGGAGCAAAGGAATTTGCAAGTGATTGTGAACTTGAGAATAAAGATAGTATAAGATTTCATACTGCAGAAAATTTCAAAATAGCAAATAGAATTATGTGTTTTATTAAAAAATTATAGGAGAATTTATGGAAATAAATTTTAATAAAATAAAAAACGAAATAAAAAATATATTTAGTGATAATATTTTAAAAATTGTAATAAGTAATTCCAAAAATTTTGCACCTTATAAAAAAATCGACATAAAAAAAATAAATGACTATTTTTTCGTAAGTACATACACACAAAAACAAGTATTTAATAAAAATATAAAAAATAATGAAATTGTAGATTTTATAATAGATAAATTAACAAATTATAAACAATTTAATTTCTATTCTCCAATCGCTGAATACGCTATAAGAATTACCAAAAAAAATAAAATATTTTTCACTAAAAATACAAAAGAAAATAAAATAAATGAGCAAAAAACTCAAAATAGACAAAAAAAATATATATTCAGCGAAGGCGAAAATATTCTGCCACTTGTAGATATGGGTATTTTTACTGCTGACGGCAAAATAATAAAATCAATGTACAACAAGTTTAAACAAATCAACAGATTTATAGAAATTATAGGTGATGCTGTTGGAAAAAGATAGACGCAAATATTGTTGGTCTTGATTTAAAACAAGATGTCATAGATAAATGCAATCAAACAGCACAAAAATATGGTTATGAAAACCTAAAATTTTATGTAGGTGACATTAAGGACTATCTTCCAAACTTTGATGTGGATATGGTCATCTCACTTCATGCTTGTGATACCGCCACAGACTATGCACTTTACAATGCAATAAAATGGAATGCCAAACTCATTTTCTCAGTGCCTTGTTGTCAGCACGAGGTCAACAAACAGATACAAAGTGAGAAACTCCCAATTCTTACAAGATACGGAGTAGTAAAAGAAAGACTTAGTGCACTTTTTACCGATATAATTAGGTGCAATTTGCTAAGAAGCAAAAGTTATCATGTTGACCTTGTGGAGTTTGTAAACTTTGACATCACTCCAAAAAATTTGATAATACGCGCATACAAAACTGATATTCCACAAAGTGTAAAAAATGAAATGTTTGATGAGGCAAAAGATTTGATGAATGAATTTAATTTCAAACAAACACTTTTTACGCTACTTAGCGAAAGTAAACCCAAAGTAGAGTAAATTCTACACTTCTTCGGTTTAGTTTTGATGTTTTGTATAGTATAATTTTGAGTGGAGAGTAAAAATGAATTTAGGTGAAACAATTTCAAAACTAAGAAAACAAAAAAATATGACGCAAAGCGAACTTGCTCAAAAACTGAATGTAACAGATAAAGCGGTGTCAAAGTGGGAAAGAAACGTTTCTTGTCCCGATGTGTACACCATAACCAAAATTGCCGAAATTTTTAATGTTTCTGTAGACGAACTTATGTCGGCTCAAAAGTCAAGTCAAAAAAAGTTGGAGTCAAAACAAAAAGTATTAGATATTTTTCATTTGGTGTTAAAAGCGGTCGCACTTGCAATGGGTATTGCGGTGGTGGTTTTAAGCATACTTGATGATGCAGTGGATATTAAAACTTTGATAATGTTTCTCGGCATCGGTCTTTTTGCTTTGGCACTAGCGGGATTTGATGAGAAAGGAAATAAATAGCGCTGTCATTACAGTTGACAAAAAGCAAAAAACAATTTAATATAAAGTTATGGAAAATGAGTTTTTAGTTGATGACCTTGAAGTTCAAAAAGATGCACTCCCACAAGGAAAGAGTGTTGATGTTTTTAACGCACTTTCTATTGCAGATGAAAGTTTGGGGAAGTTGTATATTGAACAGGGATATAATCCATATGGTGAAAATTTTGTTTTGACAGAAGACTATGCCAGTGAAATTTTGCACAACAAGGTCGATGCTAGTGAACAAAGTCAAAGTTTTTTGGAGCAGTCAAATAGTGAAATTTCAAAAAACTTCACCACAGCACTTGAAAATGGCACTAGTTTAGTTACGGCACTTGAAAATGAACAGTTTGTGACAAGCGATGCAAAACTCAAAGAACAAATAGGCAAGACAATAGTTTCGCTTAAAAACAGGAGCGAACTTTTGAAACTTGACATAACAAAACTTAAACAAAAAGACGCCAATGCAATAAAGATGTATATTGAACTTTATGGAATGGACGGCGAACTTGGTGAACTTTTGAAAGACACCTTCACCGAAAAGGCAAACATGCAGGCACTTATTTTGCAGTTTATGGCACTCATTCAAAAGCGTGCGGGTACTGTTTATGCCAAGGCGCAAAGTTTGAAAAATAAAGTTATGGACAACGCAACATTGAAGAGAGAGATTGACAAGGCGGTTGAGCAGTCCAAGGCAGAAGATATGCGTAGACAAGCCGAGATACAAGAAAATCTAAGAAAAGAAAGAGAAGAGCAAGAATTGCAAGAGAAGCAAGAGCAGGAAGAAAGGCAAAGAGAGGAAGAACAACAAAAACAAAATCAGCAAGACACACAAAAGTCAAACGACGAAGAATTTAGTAGATAATACAAAAAAATAATTGACAAACATATATGTTTATGATAATATAGCCCTGCACCATAAAAAGCGGGTGCTATTTTTTAAGTAATAACTTATTTTAAGGAGAAATATTATGGCAAATCCAAAGAGAGCATTAGTAACACTTGCCTGCACAGAGTGCAAAGAGCGTAACTATTCAACAAGCAAAAACAAGAAAAATCAAGCTGAGAGAATAGAGATGCAAAAATATTGCCCAAGGTGTAACAAACACACACTTCACAAAGAAACCAAGTAAGGAGATGTTTCATGGCAAAGAAAAACAAAAAAGTCCAACAAAATGTAGAGGAAAAGGTAGATGGCGAAGTTGTTGAATCTTCCTTGGCAGAAACACAAGAGCCAAAAGACGAGCAAAAAAACGAGCAAGTCGCAAAGTCCAAAGACGACAAAAAAGTCGACAGCAAAAAAGACAAGCAAAAAAGCAAAAAGCAAAAAGTAAAGAAACAATCAAAAACTGCTAAAAGAATAAAAGAAACAACAAGCGAACTCAAAAAAGTCACTTGGCCAACTTTTGGCACAGTTGTCAAAAAGACAGGTGTTGTTTTGGCAGTAGTTATCATTTTTGCAGTTATACTTTTTGGTATTGATAGGCTACTTGCGTGGTTGTTTGAACTTTTGACAACATCTATGGCAGGTTGATAAGGAGAAAGTTATGGAAAATGTTGATGTTGATAAAATAGAACCAAAGTGGTATGTCATTCACACCTACACAGGTTATGAAAATGTCGCAAAAGAAAACCTTGAAACCATGGCTACAAAATACGGACTTGAAGATAGGATTATGGACATTGTCATTCCTATGGAAAATGTAATTCAAGAAAAAAATGGCAAGAAAAAACTTGTTCAAAGAAAGACAATGCCAGGATATCTCCTTGTCAAAATGCGTTACGCTGATGACATTTGGCACAATGTGACGCTTACTCACGGAGTAACAGGCTTCACAGGACCAAAAGGTAGACCACTTTCGCTCACAGACGATGAAGTCAAGCGTATGCACCTTGAGCGTGTAACCGTTGAAGTTGACCTTGAAGTTGGCGACAAAGTTGAAGTCATTGATGGGCCACTTTCAAGCATGGTGGGAACTGTTGTTGAGATTGATAAAGAAACATCAAGATGCAAAGTCAGTGTTGAGATGTTTGGTCGTGACACAGTTGTTGACCTTGATTACACACAGATAATAAAAATTAAAGATAATAATTAATAATTTAGGTTTTTTCAAGGCAATGCCTTGTTAAAATAAATAACGTGGGAGAGATGTAAATTTTGCATGCATCTCAATATTCACCACATAGGAGGAAATTATGCCAGCAAAAAAATTAACGGCAGTTGTAAAACTTCAATTGCCAGCCGGAAAAGCAACAGCCGGTCCACCAGTTGGTTCTTCTCTTGGACCACACGGTGTAAACAGTGTGCAGTTTGTTAAGGAGTTTAATGAAAAAACTGCAAGCCAAGCGGGACTTATTATCCCAGTGGTTATTTCAATTTATCAAGATAGGTCATATGACTTTGTTTTGAAAACACCACCAGCAGCAGTGCTTATTAAAAAGGCACTCGGAATCGAGTCAGGCTCAGGCAAGCCAAACAAACAAAAAGTCGGAAAACTCACCCTTGACCAAGTTCGTGAAATTGCAACAACAAAGATGCCAGACCTTAACGCATCAAGTGTTGAACAAGCAATGGAAATGATAAAGGGAACAGCACGCAGTATGGGCGTGACAGTTGAAGAGTAGAGGAGGCGCAAATGAAAGGTAAGAGATATTCACAAGCAAAAAGCCAAATCGAAAACAGACTTTATGATGTTGAAGAAGGCTTCGCTCTCTTAGAGAGTTTGCCAAAGGCAAAGTTTGACGAAACAGTTGAACTTCATGTTCGCCTTGGCGTTGATGGTAGAAATGCCGACCAACAAGTTCGTGGAGTTGTTGTTCTTCCAAATGGAACAGGTAAGAGCGTTAAAGTTTTGGTCATCGCCAAAGGTGAAAAAGCTAAAGAAGCTGAAGAAGCAGGCGCAGATTATGTTGGAGCAGAAGAAATTGTTCAAAAAATCCAAACACAAAACTGGCTTGACTTTGATGTCTGCATAACAACACCAGATATGATGGGCGTTGTTGGTAGAATAGCAAGAATTTTGGGACCAAAAGGACTTATGCCAAACCCAAAGAGTGGAACAGTTACAATGGATGTCAAAAAAGCAATTCATGATGTCAAAGCAGGTAAAGTTGAATACCGTTTGGACAAAGGTAACAATGTCCATGTTGTAATTGGAAAAGTTAGCTTTGGAAAAGACAAACTCGTTGAAAACTACAACACACTTATGTCAGCACTCATAAAAGCAAAGCCAGCATCAGCAAAAGGACAATATATCCGTAATGTTGTTGTTGCAACTACTATGGGCGCTGGGGTTAAACTCTCAACAAGAGCCTAATTATTAGACTGCCGAAAGACTTCGCAATACGTCGTTTACTGCCATGCCGTGCCACACAGTCGTTTAGGGAACTAAACTCGTGCGTGTCACGACATGTCGAGCCTCGTCTTGCTAGGTTTTTGTCAGTCTATTTTTTTTAGTGCTTGCCGAAAACCGTCGCAATACTTTGTTTCTGCTACAAAGCAAAATATAAGAACATTGCTTTGCAGTTTGAAAAAATACCGTGAGAAATTCACGATATTTTTTTATTTTCTTTATTTCAACTTCTTCATAAGGTCCAAAACTATTTGCTTGTTTTCACTTGATAGAGAATGATAAAGTTCTAACACGTTTTTGTCATCTTTGTTGAAGTCTTTGCCTAAGTAGAAAAAATCTAAAATTGATATGTCAACAAGGTCACAAAACTCCAAAAGAGTTCTCACTTTAAGTTCAACACTTTTGTTTTCTATTCGTTTCATAAACTGTTCGCTGTATCCAAGTCGCAAACTTGTTTCTCTCGCTGACAAATTTGCGTTATTTCTAAAAAACCCAATTCTGTTTATTATGTCGTCATATGTAATTTTTTTACTCATAATGGTCACCTATTTTCTATTTTTAGTTTAACCTATTATGGTATTTTTATTGCGACACCTAGCGACCAAAACAATACAAAAATGTATCATAGTCAATCATACAATGTCTGATTTTGTATTTTTTTTGTTTAAAAATGGTTGATTGATTATCTCAAAGGTGCTATTATCATACTATGAGTGAAGAAAAAGTATGCTTATTTTACGGGAGCAAAAGCGTTAAATACAAAGACAAGACAAAGAGCGCTTTACAAAAATTTGTTAAACAATTGATTGATGAGGGCTATAACACTTTTTGTTTTTTTCTTAATGACAATTTCACTAAAATTGCCGATGAAGTGGTCAAACAGTTTGCTAAGGACAACGCAAAGATAAAAATGGAACATTATTATAATATAATAAAAAATTACTCAAAAATAAATTTGATTGATGATATAACCAAAAAATCAAATATTTTGAAGACGCTAGTTGAATGTATTGGTGAGGTAGTAATAAATAATTGTCAATGTGTCGTTTTTTATATTTTCAACGAGAAAAATTTTGATGTCCTAAATGTTTACAATTACGCAAAAAAGCAGGGCATAAAGAGCTACAACATTTGCAACTTTATGTATGAAGAGCATTATTTTGATTAAAATTAAAATTCAATGCGACCAATCATATTTGCGCCAAGGTCTTTATTATATAGTGAGTTGTTGGCAAAAGCGATTTCATAATATTTATTGTCGTTTACTTTGTTACAAAGCGAGATATAAACGGTGTAATTTTGTTTTTGAGGCAACTGTGTCAAACTAAGGTGCAACTTTTTTTCGCCGTTATATTTTCCGCAAACATATTCATACTCATTGCCACTTTCGTCAACAAAAATTATTACAATATCTTTTTCACGGACATAGTTTGAAAAGCCGTCATTTTGAATTGTCAAATCAATTTCAAGTTTTTTAAACTCTGAGTTGTAGCGAAAGACGGAGTTTGAAAGTGTCAATCTATATCCAAGGTGTGATGCGATGTAGTCGTATGCCGTTGTGTCTTCATAGTTTGTGTTTTGCCATAAAGATATGACTTTTTCGTCATATTCATAATTTAAATATGACAAATTAAGCGCATACATCTCGTCAAGACAGTCAGGGAAGTCGTTTAGTCCAATTTCAGAAGATAAAGCTTCACCACCATATGCAGATGATTTTATGTTGTTTTGTATCCACTCAATTTCACTTTGCCTATTTGTGTATGTACCCATGTCACTATCTGTCGACAAAAAGGCGTCGTTAAACAAGCCAAGTCTTGAAGTTTTTTCATCTGCAACAAAATCATATGTTGTTATATCTTCATAACTTATGCCAAGATAGTCATAAATCATTTTTGGAGTGCGAACAAGGATGTTGGTATTTGGTGCATATTCAAGCCATGCGTCAATGACTGCATTTATGTTACTAGGCGTTGCAATGTCACTTGAATGCATTTCTCCCCATGGACCAATCATGCCCGCTTCTACGGCTGTCACCACCAAATAGTTGTCGTTTATTATTTCAGCAAGTTGTTTTATATGTGAAATTATTGTGTCCATTTGTGGTTCGGCGTTAATGTTACCTTCAAAGTAACTGTCATAACTAAATCTAAGTATGACATTTTTTTGATTGTCAAAATAAAACTTTAAGGCACTGTCAAGCGTTCTTTGTGCTTGCGAAGAAATTTGTGGCGATAACTGTGATATGTCAATTCTCAAATGGTACATTTGAAAGTCGTCGTAAAGAGCAGGGGTGAATGTTCCACCGTCATCTTCAAGTCTTATAAACACAGTCCTATAAAATCCTTGGTCTGGGTTCTGAACAAAGCTGTTTGTTTGTGTGTAGTCAATATCTTGATAATAGTTTTCAAGGTTTTTAGGCCAAAACATCAAAAGAAGAGCTATTATAAATATAAATAGAATAAAAAGAGAAAAAGCAGTTATTAGAAAAAATTTTTTCAATGTCTTCATAGTTATAAGTATATTAAAAATATATAATGTTGGCAAATATTGAAAAATATATTTTATAAAAGATTTTAACAATAAAGGTTAAAAATACATAAATTCAAGGGAGAGTGCCTCAAAAAAAAACATATAAAATAGCTTTACTTAAATGTTTATATTATGGTATTCTAAACTTGGAGGGAAAGATTATGGAAAAAGTAAAAACAAAAAGTCGCATTATGACAGCACTTTTCGCAACACTTGTTTTGGTGTTTGCTCTTATTCTTAGTGCTTGTGGCGGTGAGCCTATTGAAAGGCAAAAAGCACTTGATGCAATAAATGCGGCTATTAGCACGGAAGTTGTTGAGTCGGTGGGAGACTATGAAGTGTCAATGACAATGACCATGAAACAAAAACAAGATGCCATGACAACAACAATGAAGCAAACTGCAACGCTTAGATATGACGCAGATAACAGTGTTGCATACCAGACAATGAAAGCAGATGTACTGATGAAGTCAACGGGAGCAACAAAAATTGATTCCACAACCAAAGCTAGCACAGAGTACTATGTGGGCAATATTGAAGGAAGTACATACCAGGTAAACGAAAAAAATAAAGCATATGCACAAAGCTCGACGAGTATTGCATATTTGGCTTATGAGTCTACAATCATCACCGTTAGCGCCCCAACGCAAGATGAACTTGAAGTTGAGGGAGATGGTGTAAAAATGAATCTCACTCAAAATGGCGAGGGTTCATATGACCTAAGATTTGAATTTACCATTGTCACACAACAAGCAACAGAGACACAAAAAGAAGAAAAAACAGTCACTGTTAAAGAATACAAAATTCGTGACAACAAAATCAGTGAATATACTGCGAGCGACACCAAATATGTTGACGGCGAACTTGAATCACTACAAGAATTGCACTTTGAGTTTAAATACAAAGATGTTGAACTTCAAATGCCAGTGACAACACTAACAGAACTTGAAGGATACACAGAACAAGATTTTGATATCAATCTTTAAAAAATAAAAACAAAAACCACCAAACTTTTGGTGGTTTTTTAATTTTTTTGGTAGCCTTAACGAGATTCGAACTCGTGATTCCACCTTGAGAGGGTGGCGTCTTAACCCCTTGACCATAAGGCCATGCTATGTAAGAGTACCAAACTATTAGCGTTTTGTCAACAAAAAAGTTCACAAGAAGCGCGTTTTTGTCATATATACTCATGTTTAATGTGCCTTTTTTTTATTGGTAAATAAAAAATAATGTTGTATAATAAAAATGGAGTTGTTATATGAAATCTTTAAAACAAAAATTGCCTTTTGTTGTTGCACTTACTGTTTCGATTATTTCGGTTTTGTGTATGTTTTTTGCATACCTTGTTGTGCCAAACATATCGGGCGTTAACGGTTTTGCTCTTGCAGATGTGAGAGGAATGGGCGCATGGGGAGTGCTTGCACAAATTTTTCATGTGATTGTGTTTATTCTTGTTGTGTTTATTTTGGCGGTATCACTTCTTGAAATTTTGAGTGCGTTTAAACTTGTGAAGTTTGAGGTAACTTTTAGAAAGGTGACATCATACATTTTGATTAAACTTGCAACTATTGTCACAATTTTGTGCTTAACTATTGAAATGCTATTTTTGTGGTTCACAATTTTGGCAAACAAAGGTCTTGTTTTTGGCGCAGGGGTATTTGTCGAACTAGCGCTATATATTTTGGGCTTTGTGCTTATGTTTTATTTTGAGCGCACGGGCGAGTTTGGGGATAAAGAAAAAGTGACGGCAGTGGAGCCTGATGTGATAATTGAAACAGAAGATGACGGCGAAGATGTTGACGAAAATGAGTAAAAAGATTTGACAAAACATATTTTTGTTGTATAATTTGTGTGTAATTTATCTATAAGAAAGACACGCAATTTAAACTACTTTTCGTAGAGAATGGCGAACGTGGCTGAAATTCGCCTGAAAAGATTTAATATTGTACCACTTTTTTGGATAAGGGATTGTGGCACCAACGCCACAAAACAAGTTGACAAACTTTTGTTTGTAACTAAGGTGGAACCGCGCGAAAGGTTTTTGCGTCCTTAGAGTTTAACTCTAATGGACTTTTTTTATTTAAAAGGAGAATTTATGGAAAACGAAGAAAGAAAAGATTTAGAGTACAGGTCAAGACACACGATGTCGCATGTTCTTGCGGCTGCTGTCAAGAGCATTTTTGGTGACGGTGTCAAGTTTGGTATTGGACCTGCTATTGACAATGGTTTTTATTATGACTTTGATATGGAGCACAATCTCACACCAGAAGATTTTGACAAGATAGAGGAGAAGATGCACGAAATTATCTCGCAAAATCTTGATATGACCAAAAAGGTTATTTCAAAAGACGAAGCACTTGCAATGTTTAAGGACCAACCATACAAAGTTGAACTTATTAACGATTTGCCACAAGGCAGTGAAATTTCTATTTACAGCCTTGGAGATTTGTTTGTTGACCTATGCAAAGGGCCTCATGTTGAAAACACAAAAGTTTTGAGAAGTTTTGCTTTCAAGATAAACAGAGTTTCAGGGGCATATTGGCGTGGAAGCGAAAAGAACAAGATGATGCAACGCATCTATGTCTATGGCTTTTTAGACAAGCAAGAACTAAAAGATTATATTAAAATGCTTGAAGAAGCAGAAAAGCGTGACCACAGAAAACTCGGCAAAGAACTAGGACTATTCTTTTTGTCTGACTATGCACCAGGTATGCCATTTTATATGCCAAAAGGCGTGATAATCAAAAACGAACTCATAAAGTATTGGCGTGAAGTCCATCAAAGGGCAGGTTATCTCGAAATTGAAACTCCTATGGCAATGAACAGAAAACTTTGGGAGATTTCGGGACACTGGGACCACTACCAAAACAATATGTACACTTTCAAAGTTGAAGATGACGACTTTGCAATAAAGCCAATGAACTGCCCAGGAGGACTTGTATATTACAAAGAAAACTTGCACTCATACAAAGATTTTCCTCTTCGTGTTGCAGAGCTTGGAAAAGTTCATCGTCAAGAGGCGAGTGGCACGCTTCACGGGCTTTTCCGTGTTAGATGCTTCACACAAGATGATGCACACATATTCTTAAAAGCCGACCAACTTGAACAAGAAGTCAAAAACATATTGTCTATTGTTGACGAGATGTATGCAACTTTTGGACTTACCTATCACCTTGAACTTTCAACAATGCCAGAAAGTCATATCGGCGACATAAAAGATTGGGAGTTTGCAGAGAGCAGTTTGAAGAGTGCGTTAGAGCACATCGGCAAAAGCTATGTCATCAATGAAGGTGACGGTGCGTTCTATGGTCCAAAGATAGATATTCACATCAAAGACGCCATAGGCAGAACATGGCAATGCGGAACTATCCAACTTGATATGCAACTTCCAAAGCGTTTTGGTATTGACTATGTTGACGAAGACGGCGAAAGAAAAGAACCACTTATGCTTCACCGTGTTATTTATGGTTCAATAGATAGATTTTTGGGTATCATAACTGAAAACTATGCAGGGGCTTTTCCAACATGGCTAAGTCCTGTTCAAGTTGAAATTGTGCCAGTAAGCGAAAAGTTCTTAGCGCAATGCGAAGAAATTGAAAAGACATTGAAAGACTGTGGTGTCAGAGCAGAACTAGACAGACGCAACGAAAAACTTGGCTACAAACTAAGAAGTGCTATTTCTCAAAAAGTACCATATGTTATTATAATGGGTGAAAACGAGATACAAAAAAATGTTGTGTCAGTAAGAAAACGTGGGCAAGCTAACACTGTTGAGTTTGTGCTTAATGACTTTGTTTCACTACTAAAAAATGAAATTGAAAAAAGGAGATAACTATGCGCGGAGTAATTGCGTGTGCGGGCAAGAGCACAAGACTTTTCCCATCAACAAAAGTATTGTCAAAACAACTTTTGCCACTTTATGACAAACCGCTTATTTACTATCCAATTTCTATGCTTATGAAGGCGGGCATCAAAGAAATTGCAATTATAACAAATGAAGACAACTTTGAGCTTTATCAAAAGCAACTTGGCGACGGCAGTGACTTTGGCATAAGTATTCAGTATTTTGTCGACCATAATCCTATGGGTACGATTGGCTCGTTTAAGGTGACATCAGATTTTGTGCATGGGCAAAAAGTCTGCTTTGTGCTTGGTGACAACTTCTTTTATGGCGACCAGTTTGACGAAGAACTGAAAAAAGCAGTAGAAGATGGTATGGGTGCGTATGTGTTTGGTTATCCTGTCAAAAATCCTCAGGCATTTGGCGTGGCAGAGTTTGACAAAGAAGGCAAGGTTACAAATCTTATTGAAAAGCCAAAAGTCCCACCAAGCAATATGGCAGTTACGGGAATATATGTCTATGACGAAAATTGTCTTGACTATGCCTATAAATGTCCACTCTCAAAAAGGGGTGAATATGAAGTGACCGACCTTAACAATATGTACTTAAAGCAAGGAAATCTTAAACTTGTCAAACTTAGCAAAAAGAACTATTGGCTTGACGCAGGCAACAGCGAATCGCTGTTTGTTGCAAGTAAGTATGTTAGAAAGATGATAAAAAAGACCAAGCACCAAATCGGACACTTGGACGAAATTGCATACAAGTGCGGATACATCTCAAAGCAAAAATTACAGCAAAACTATGAAACGCTGAAAAAGACAGAGTACGGAAAGTATTTAGAAAAGTACTTAAAATAGGTGAAAATATGTTTGATGAACTAACAAAACAAGATATCGAAAATATGCAAAAAGAAATCGACTATCGAAAAACAGTGGTAAGAGCTGACCTTCATGAAAAAATAATGGCGGCGAAAGAACTCGGCGACTTTTCTGAAAATTCAGAGCTCCACGAAACCAAGCGTGCAAAGGGCAGAAATGAATCTAGAATTGCCTATCTTGAAAATATGATAAAAACTGCAAAGATTGTTGAGCACAGCACAAGAAGTGATATTGTCGGACTTGGAAGCACGGTCACAGTTCGTCTTGACGGAGGGAAAGAGATGACATACCAAATTGTGACAACAATTTCGCAAGACGCACAAAATGGAAAGGTGAGCGTTAAATCTCCTTTTGCAAAAGCAATTTTTGGTAAAAAGGTGGGCGACAGGGCAAAAGTTGTCGTAAGCCCCGAATTTAGTTACTTTGTGGAAATTGTGAACATCAAGGCGTAATAAAAAAATATTAAAAAACATACACTAGGCATATGGAACTAGTGTATTTTATTTTTCTTGGCATTGTGCAAGGCTTAACCGAATTTTTGCCTGTTTCGTCAAGTGGGCATCTTGTGCTTTTAGATAAAATATTTGGAGTTGAAACGGGCAACTTCATTTTTGTGTCAATTATGCTACATATTGCAACACTTTTTTCTGTTGTTATATTATATAGAAAAGAAATTTTTGACCTTATTCGTCACCCACTTCAAAAAAAAGTCAGATTTTTAGTTGTTTCGACATTTTTCACTGGCGTCGTGTTCCTAACTTTTAAAAGTTTTTTCTTAAACGCTTTCGGTGGTGGTTTTTTGCCAATTTGTTTTATGGTCACTGCAATACTTTTAATGCTCACATATTTCAAAACGCAAAAACCAAAAATGTACTATGAAATGACATATTTAAAGGCGACAGGCATAGGGCTTATGCAGGGCGTGGCAGTACTTCCGGGGATATCAAGAAGTGGCTCAACAATTTTTGCTGGGACAATGCTTGGTCTTAGTAGTGACGAGGCGACATCTTATTCTTTTATACTAAGCATACCAATTATACTTTTGTCACTTGTGTATGAAGTCTATGAATGTGTGAAAAATAGCACTGTAATTTTCACTGGCTCTGTGCCAAGTTTAATCATCTCCATTGTTTTGGCTTTTTTGTGCGGTATTTTTGCAATCAAAATTATGAAAAGATTTGCAAAGACAAAAAAGTATTACATCTTTTCAATCTATCTTGCGATAATTTCTATTGTTAGTTGCTTTTTGTAAAGTTATGTAGACTAAAACGCCTATAAAAAATTTGATTTTATGGGTGTTTTTGTATATAATACTAAACAAGGGAATATGGCAGGATATATAATAAATAAAAAAAATAACTCGATTTTGTTTGCCATTATATATATGGCATTCTGTTTTTTGTGTATCATATATTCAGAAGTCTTGTTTGCAAATTACTTTTCTCAACCAAAAACATGGCAAGATGTGGCAAGTTACCAATTTGAACTTGTTGAACAAAATTTGGAAGATGGAGTTTTGACAAACACATACGGCATTTCAACTCCTGAGCAACTTGCTGGATTGTTTATTATGGACAATAATACAAATCAAAGTTCTAATGACAAAAACGTTGTATTCGCGGACAGTATAACAAGCATGGACAATCCTAATGAAGTTTCAAAAATAAATAATGAATATATACTTATAAATGATGTTGATATGTCGGGAAGGAATTGGACTCCAACAGAAAATTTCACAAGCATATTCAATGGCAATTATCATGTGATTAGTAATTTGACAATCACAAGCAGTTCGCTTAACTATGTTGGCATGGTGCAAAAGCTTACAGGAACAATAAAAAATATTTTCCTAAAAAACATTACGGTTACAAACAACAACACTTCAGACATATCACAAGGCGGGGCAGGTAGTGTTGCTGGCGAATGTTTTGGCGATATATATAATGTGACGGTTTTAAGTGGCTCAATAACAGGGCCTGCTTATCAAAACGGTTGTGACCGAAAAACTGGTGGAATTGCAGGGGCATTAACCAATAATGGAGTTATACAAAATTGTATCAATTATGCAACGGTTAGCCGTTCAAAAGCATCGGGTGGCATAGTTGGCAGGCAATATAACGGCGAAGTCAGTTTTTGTTATAACTATGGTGTAATTTCAAACGATACCGATGCAAAAAATTGCGATCCAAGTCCACGAGTTGGAGGAATATGCGGAGACAACACATCAAGTGGTGGAAAAATTGTCTTGTGTGTTAACTATGCAGATATTACAATTGGGGTTTTGCCTGAATCTTGCAATGGCATCATGGTGGGAGGAATTGTTGGAGCCACAGAGCAAACAATTTCAAAGTGTGCAAATTATGGAGATGTCGAGGCGGGGTACCAAAGAACTGTAGGTGTATTTTCACCACTTACCTATGCTGGTGGCATTGCGGGTTACGCCAATGGATGTAATATATCAAATTGTTATAATATTGCAGATATAACAACTTGGGTAGATGAGGCTAATGGAACTGGAATCAAAGTCACTGACAAAAACATATTAAATAAATTTGATTGCACAACTTATAATGATGTTTTGGTTTATGAAAATAGCGGTGCGGCATGGTCTTACAAGCAAGAGATGTACTATACGAGAGAAGAGCCAGAAGTAACCGAGTTTAATTTTGCATCATATGGGGGAGGAATTGCTGGGTACTGTTCAAATTCTGTTATTGGCTGTTATACGGTTGGTTTGGTAATGGGAGGTGGAGTGCATGGCTACGAAATTTATATATCACAAAGAATAAAAACATTTCACTCAGGGCTTTTTGGGGCTGCGGCAGAAACCAAATATAGCGAATGGATGAGTTTTTCGGCAGAATTTGCTGACCAATTATACACACAGCCAATTGCCAATTGTCCAAATATAGTTTCTTCTTACTATCAATACTCGTCAGATAACGAGTATGGTATCAAGATGTATATAAGAACTGGTAATAATTTTTTTAATTCTTTAGATTATATTGATAACGCCGCTAATGGTGGGATCGGTGCGGGAATATCTGCTTTTGGTCCTGGAAAAAGTTATTACTTGTACGTTGATAAATATAGTGGCGTAGGCAGAGTGTCAGGATTTAATTACACAGAAATAAGCGGTGCAGATGAGGGAAATTACAACCCTTCTATGCTAGTGCGTTTTAAAGAAAAAGATGGAATATTGACTGCGACATCTACCATTGAAGGCTCAAACAAAGATTTATCTAATTCTATCAATTCGGCAACAAACAGTGTAATATTCAGTATGGAAATTGGAGGGCCAAACCTTGACACTTCTTGCAAAAAACTTGAAAGTGAATTAAAGTCAACACACTTTACCGAAGCATATTGGGCAACAAATGCAGATATAAACAATGGCTATCCTTATTTAAAAGAATTGTTTTGGTAAGAGTTAATGATATGTTGCTTATTGCAAAGTAATTGACTAGAACCTTGGGCGCAATGTATAGATAACAAAGTGTGATATTTAAAAAGACGCAAGCAAAAAAGTTTGCGTTTTTTATTTTTTTGGCCTAAAAACAGAAAAATTTTTAGATTTTAGAAAAAATTTTTAACCAAAAAAGTATCAAAAACAGCACAAAATACCATACTACGCACCGGGTGTTCACAAAAAGTCAAAAAAAGTGCAAAAAAAGCAAAAAATATTGAATTTTTTTTGAAAAAGATGTTGACATGCCTTTTTTAATTGTGTTAATATTGCGGTGTTGCAACTCAGAAAGGAGATGCAATGTGGAGAGTTTGTTCTCCACTCAGTACCTTGACAACTGCATAATTTTAGATCAAATATCAGTAATTAATAATTACGAGTAAAATGTAATATGCATAAAACAATTACAATTTGCGTTGAGTAGATTTAACAAAGCAAAAATGCTGAGAATCAATCGTATATACCTTGATTAGATTAAGCTACAATGAGCATATGGTGGATGCCTTGGCACTAGGCGCCGACGAAGGACGTGACAAGCTGCGATAAGCTGCGGGTAGTTGCACATGAACTGTGATCCGCAGATTTCCGAATGTGGCAACACACTACCATTAATCTGGTAGTATCATACTCACGAATTCATAGTGGTATGAGGGGAACCCAGGGAACTGAAACATCTAAGTACCTGGAGGAAAAGAAAGTAAATCAACGATTGCGAAAGTAGTGGCGAGCGAAATTGCAAGAGGCCAAACCAAGGGTAGTAATATCCTTGGGGTTAGGACACCGTAATTGACCGAGTTTGGTAGGTGAAGACTTCTGGAAAGTTGAACGAAACAGGGTAATAGTCCCGTAACCGAAACCGAACAAGGCATGGGTGTATCCAGAGTAGCACAGGGCACGTGTAACCCGGTGTGAATGTGGGAGGACCATCTCCTAAGCCTAAATACGACCTAGTGACCGATAGCGTATAGTACCGTGAGGGAAAGGTGAAAAGAACCCCGGGAGGGGAGTGAAAGAGAACCTGAAACCGTATGTTTACAAGCAGATAGAGCAGCGCGGGCTTGTCCCCCTGCGATATCGTACTTTTTGTAGAACGGGCCGGCGAGTTACGTGGTGTAGCGAGGTTAAGTGATTAAGTCACGGAGCCGAAGGGAAACCGAGTCTGAAAATGGCGACAGTTGCATAGCGTAGACCCGAAACCAGATGATCTATCCATGAGCAGGATGAAACGGTGGTAACACACCGCGGAGGTCCGAACACACGCCTGTTGAAATAGTCGGTGATGACTTGTGGATAGGGGAGAAATTCCAATCGAACCTGGATATAGCTGGTTCTCCTCGAAATAGCTTTAGGGCTAGCCTTTGCTAAAAGATTGCTGGGGGTAGAGCACTGAATGGACTAGGGACCTTCACCGGTTACCGAATCCTATCAAACTTCGAATACCAGTCAATTGTTCGCAAGGAGTCAGACAGTGTGAGATAAGTTTCATTGTCAAAACGGAAACAGCCGAGATCCACAACTAAGGTCCCAAAGTTTATGTTAAGTGGTAAAGGATGTGTTATTGCTCAAACAACCAGGATGTTGGCTTAGAAGCAGCCATTCATTTAAAGAGTGCGTAATAGCTCACTGGTCGAGTGACAATGCGCCGAAGATTTATCGGGGCTAAAACATAACACCGAAGTTTGGGGATTGTCCTTTTGGACAATCGGTAGAGGAGCAATGTTTGCGGGCTGAAGCAGTATCGTGAGGGACTGTGGACTGCAAACAAGAGAGAATGCCGGCATGAGTAGCGAAAGTGTGGCGAGAACCCACACCATCGAAAGTCTAAGGTTTCCTGGGGAAGGGCCGTCCTCCCAGGGTAAGTCGGGATCTAAGCTCAGGCCGAAAGGCGTAGGCGATGACCAACAGGTAGATATTCCTGTACCACCGAATGTCGACTAAGAGCCGATGCAATGACACAGAAGGATAGCAGATGCGCGATGATGGAAATTCGCGTCCAAATCATGAG
>CALWTI010000003.1 GCA_944384425.1 uncultured Clostridia bacterium
CGCACGATTTCGTGCTGCCTTTGAAGTAGGGTTTTACCCGTTATATGAAAAACCACCAGCTAGGCTGGTGGATTTTTTTTATATAGAGCAAATAACATATAATGGTACCAATTAAAATAAAAATAAGTAATACAGTACACATTACAACCAAATTTTGAATACAAGAATAATTAAGAGAAAAAAGTATGCTCTCAAAAGCTAAGGTGAAATGGTAATACTCGAAATTACAAAAAACAACAATTTAAAACAAAAATCATTTATAAAGTACAAAAAACAATAAATTATATAAAAATTAAACAAAATCATACAAAAAATAATAAAATAGTATAAAATAAAAGAAAATATAATATTAAAAAATATTTAATACAAATTATATACAATTAAAAACATTTTATAACAATAATAAACAAATAACAATTTTTTACAACAAAATAAAACAACAATAAAAAAAATACAACAATTTATAAAAAAATATATAAAAAACCAAAAGAATATTATAATATAAAACAAAATAAATCAAAAGCTATAAAAACCTAACATTTTACAACTTTAATTATCAATACAAAACATTTATCAATAAAATAAAACAAAAACCAAAAATTTAACACATATTGTTTAGAAACAACAATATAAAACAAAATTCATAAATATGCGACAATAATTTAAAAGTATAGAGCTTGTCTATGAACACGGCTAAACTTGAAGATTGATGTTGCTTTTGTCGTGAAGATTGATGGCTATTTTTGTATTGAAGTTTGGCATAAAAATTTTATAAATTAAGTGGTTTAGATGAAAAAATTTGCTTGCATTATTTTTAATATTATGTTATGTTATAAAAGTCATTCATTGGCAAATTAACACCCAGTGAACATTTTTTTGCGGTTGCCGATGCATTTTTTGCAGGTTGCAAAAGGAGTTTTAAAACGCTGGGGAAGACTAAAAACAAGGAGGATAAAAAATTTTATGTCAGTTATTTCAATGAAACAACTTCTTGAAGCTGGTGTTCACTTCGGTCACCAGACAAGAAAGTGGAATCCAAAAATGGCTAAATATATTTTCACAGCCAGAAACGATATCCACATTATAAACCTTGAACAGACATCTGAACTTATTGACAAGGCATACAGTTTTGTTAGAGATGTTGTTGCATCAGGTAAATCAGTGCTTTTTGTAGGCACAAAGAAGCAAGCTCAGGAGGCAATTAAAGAAGAAGCTCTTCGTTGCGGAATGTTCTATGTCAACAATCGTTGGCTTGGTGGAACACTTACTAACTTCAAAACCATTAGACAAAGAATTGAAAGATTAAACAAACTCAATCAGATGGAAAAAGTTGGCGAGTTTGACCTTTTGCCTAAAAAAGAAGTGGCTTTGTTAAAGAAAGAAAGAGAAAAGCTTGAAACTAACCTTGGCGGAATTAAAGATATGCATGAAATGCCAGGAGTTATATTCGTAGTTGATTCAACAAAAGAACACATCTGCGTAAAAGAAGCTAAAGCTCTCAACATTCCACTTGTTGGACTCATCGACACAAACTGTGACCCATCAGACATTGATTATGTCATTCCAGGTAATGACGATGCAATTCGTTCAGTTAAACTTATTGCAAGCGCTATTGCAGATGCAGTTATTGAAGCTCGTGAAGGTGTTTCTGTAAACAAAGAACCTCAAGAAGAGGAAGATGTTGATATCAGCGCCGTTCTTTCAGAAGTTAAACCAACCGAAGTTAAAGAAGACGACGAAGAAAAACCTAAAAAAGCAAAGGCAAAAAAGCCAAGCAAGAAAGTAGAAAAAGAAGCAAAGAAAGAAGAAGCTGAACAACCAGCAGAAGAAGCAAAGCAAGACGAAAAAGAAGAAAAAGGAGAATAATTATGTTCACAGCACAAGATGTTGTTAAACTTCGTGCCAGCACTGGTGCAGGTATGATGGATTGCAAAAAAGCTCTTGAAGCAAGTGATGGAGATTTTGACAAGGCTGTCATTTGGCTTAGAGAAAAAGGTATTGCTGCCGCAGCAAAAAAGGCAGACAGAATAGCTGCAGAAGGTGCAGTTGGCTCATACATTCATATGGGTGGCAAAATTGGTGTTTTGGTTGAAATTAACTGTGAAACCGATTTTGTTGCTCGTAGTGAGCAGTTTTTAACTCTTTTAAAAGACATTGCAATGCAAATTGCAGCTGCAAGTCCAAAATATGTTCGTATTGAAGATGTTCCATCAGAAGAAGTTGAAAAAGAAAAAGAAATTCTTATTCAGCAGTCACTCAACGAAGGCAAGCCTGCTAATGTTGTTGAAAAGATGGTTGAAGGAAGATTGCACAAATTTTATCAAGAAGTTTGCTTGTTGGAGCAAGAGTTCGTTAAAGATACTTCAAAAACAGTTAAAGAAGTGATAAATGAAGCAGTTCTTGCTATTGGCGAAAAAATAAATGTACGTAGATTTGTTCGCTATGAAATGGGCGAAGGTCTTGAAAAGCGTCATGACAATCTTGCCGAAGAAATTGCAAAGATGACAAATAAATAATTATAAAAAAATCCACATTATGTGGATTTTTTTGTGCAGTAATTCATAATTGCATTTTTTCATTTGATTTTATTAGTAAATTATTGTAAAATATTTTTTAGTTTAAATTTAAGGAGTATTTATGCAAGACGAAACAATGGTTAAAGACGTCATGTCAGGTTATGAAGAAGACCTAAAAAAAGCACATGAGCATCTTTTGGGCGAATATCAAGTTATTCGTGCAGGTAGAGCTAATCCTCACATTTTGGATAGGGTTATGGTTGATTATTATGGGGCAATGACTCCACTCAATCAAATGGCAAACATTCAAGTGCAAGAAGCTAGAATTTTGGCGATAAATGTTTGGGACCAATCTCAATTAAAAAATGTTGAAAAGGCAATACAGCTTGCTGACCTTGGAGTTCAGCCAACAGATGACGGAAAAATTATAAGACTAATTTTCCCAGCACTCACAGAAGAGCGTAGAAGAGAAATTGTTAAACAAGTAAAAAAACTTTGTGAAGAATCCAAAGTCGCAATGCGTAGTGCAAGGCGTGATTGCCTTGATATGTACAAGCAAATGAAAAAAGACAACATGCTCAGTGAAGATGAATATAATAATCTTGAAGAACAAGTTCAAAAACTTCAAGATAAGTACATTGATATGTGCGACAAATCAAGTGAAGCAAAAGAAAAAGAGGTTATGGAAATTTAATGGACTACATTTTAATGCCACTTGACGAAGTTATAAGCATATTGACACAAAAAGGTATTAAATGTCGTGTGGTGTGCAACAATAATGGTACGCTTGGTGACACTAAACTTGTGACTAATGTGAAAGTGCAAAATGATAGTGCAACTGTAACTTATGGCGAATTTTTGTTTAATTTAAAGGATAGTAATGTACAAAAAGATTGATATGCAAAATTTGCCTGTTCACATAGGCATAATCATGGATGGAAATGGTAGGTGGGCAAAAAAGCGTTTGCTTCCACGACTTGCAGGGCATAAGGCTGGTGTTGATGCTTTAAAAAGGGTGACTGAGGCTGCACAAAAACTTGGCATAAAAGTTATTTCATATTTCGCTTTTTCAACAGAAAACTGGAAAAGAAGCAAACAGGAAGTTGATGGCATTTTTGATTTGGTGTTAAAAAATCTTAAAGAAAATTATGATAGATTTATTAATGGCAAGACCAAAATTATGACCATGGGCGACATATCAAAACTTCCAAAAGAACTTTATGAACTTTTGCTAGATGTCACAGAAAAGACTAAAAACAATACAGAATTTATCGTCAATATTGCATTAAACTATGGTTCAAGAAGCGAACTTGCACGAGCATTTACAAACCTTGCCAAAAAAGGCAAAACCACAATCACTGAGGAAGACATAAAAAGTGAGCTTTACACGCATGATCTTCCTGACCCAGACCTTATCATTCGCACAAGTGGGGAGATGAGACTGTCTAATTTTATGTTATTTCAAAGTGCTTACAGTGAGTTATATTTTCCAAAAATTCATTGGCCAGACTTTGATGAGAAACAATTAAAAAAAGCAATTATTGAATACCAAAGCCGTGAAAGGCGATTTGGTAATGTTAAACAGGAGAAAAATCAATGAAACAAAGAATTATCACTGGGGCAACACTGGTTGCAGTGTTAATACTTGTCCTTCTTGCAAGGCAACTTTCAACATACATTTTTGATGCCTTCATACTTTTGATAGCAATGTATGCTTGCTTTGAGACAAGCCGTCTATTTGCAAAAATGGGAGTTTACAACAATAAATATTTTGCAATAGTGTATCCACTCTTTGCATATGGTCTATATATTTTATGTCTGAATCTTGATATGCGCTGGTATATGCTAATACTCTTAGAACTTGCTCTTATTATTGTTTTTGTTATGGCACAATGGTTTTTGTCTTTATTTATGTACAAGTCAACAAAAAATGAAATAGCAACAAGAAATCTTAAACTAAGAGTTGAATCTTTTTCTATATACAAAGCTATTCAAACAATGTATATTTACTTATATCCAGCTCTTTTGATGCTTTTCTTTGTGCTTATAAACGACATTTCAATAATGTCAAACTACTTTACGGCTTTAAACAACAACGCACTATTTTTAATTAGCACTTTTGGTCTTATTTTGGCTTTTTCTATACCTGTGTTTACAGACACATTCGCTTATCTTACAGGTTCGTTGTTTAGAGGTAAAAAACTATGTCCAAAAATCAGTCCAAACAAGACAATTTCAGGGGCTATCGGTGGTGCGCTTTGGGGTGCAATTTCGGCAGTTGTTTTGTACCTTATATTCAATGCTTTTGATATGTACAATGAGGTTTTTGTACAGATAGGATTCCAGTTTTGGCATTTTATCATTGTCGGACTTGTTGTATCTGTTGTGTGCGAACTAGGTGACTTGTTTGAAAGTTATTTAAAGAGAAAAGCAAATGTCAAAGATTCTGGCGACATTTTGCCTGGACATGGGGGAATTTTGGATAGGATGGACAGTCATATTGTCTGTGCTCCGCTTATATTTATATTTTTAGTGATATTGTTATAAGGAGTAAAAATGGCTATTTTAACCACGATAGGTTATGTTATACTTGCGATATGTGTACTACTTGTTATGGTGCTCATACATGAATTTGGTCACTACTGCATTGGTAGATGGCTTGGCTTTAAGATAACTGAATTTTCTATTGGTTTTGGTAAAGCGATATTTAGTAAGGTGAATAAGCGTGGAGAAAAAATTTCTTTGCGTATTTTTCCACTTGGTGGATATTGTGCTTTTGCTGGTGAAGGTGATGATGATGAACCGGAAAACGACAAAAAGCCAAACGATAAAGAAGAGAAAAATAATGAGGCTGTTGAGTTGACAGAAAGCGAAAAAAATGACAACAAAACAGACAATATCACAAAAGAAGAAAAAATAGACGACAAAAAAGAAAAAAATACAACAAAAAATGAACAAACAACTGAGATAATTCAGCAAATAAACGACATAACTGACGGCAAAGAAGAACAAAGCAAAAAAGTTGACCATAGCGGTGATTTTATAAATCAAAAGCCATGGAAAAGATTGCTTGTCTATATGGCAGGCGTAACTTTCAATTTTTTAAGTGCAATCATATTTTCTTTTATTTTACTAATTTCTTATGGTTATGACATTCCAAGAGTTGCATCTTTGGATACAAACTATGCAAATCTCTACGGCGAACTTCAAGAAGGTGACATTATTTGGGGAGTGAATGGAACAAGAATAAGTTTCGCATTTTCTGGCACTTTATCGCAACTTTTAACTAAGGCTGGTCCCGACACTGATATCACGCTTGACATTGAAAGAAATAATGAAAGAATGGAAGTTATAATTAGACTTTCTGAAGAGACAGTGACTAACGAACAAGGTGAAGAAGAAAAAAGGCTTGTTACTGGTTTCTCAACAGAAGCATATGTTCACAACTTTTGGGAGGCACTTGGCAGAAGTTTTGAACTTGCATTTGGCTTTGCTTGGGTCGTGCTTAAAGGTTTTTGGCAAATCATTACAGGGCAAATTGCATTCTCAGAGCTTGGTGGCTCAATCTCAACTATTGGTATGATGTCAGAGATTATGCAGACAAGTTTTGCAAACTTTTTAATTCTTTTGCCACTACTTGCTTCAAATCTTGCAGTATTCAACTTTTTGCCAATTCCTGCACTTGATGGTGGGCATGCCGTATTTACTTTACTTGAATGGATATGTGGCAGGCCTGTTGTCAGTCGAAAAGTCGAAAACTATATCCACTTTTACGGTCTGATTGTCTTGCTCTTGTTTGTTGTGGTGGTGGACATTGTTCACATTGCGGTAGTGGGGCTTTGATGGAAATACTTGATAGGATAAACACCGAATTTGGTGGCAAATATAATTTTCTTAGGGTGCAAAGTGTAACTTATAGCACCCGTTCTTTTTCTGCTCAAATAGTGTTTTTGTATCCTGAAAATATAACGAATTTTGAAGATGAACAAAAACTCGAAATTTCTGATTTCGTAAAGAAAGAACTTGCACTTGGTTGTGAAGTAAAAATAAAGTTTAAGCGCAGTTATCTTGATGAACCACTAATAAAGAAAAATCTTTTTGAGTTTTTAAAAAGTTCTTATCCGTCAATGTTTGTATATGATGACGATGATATGATAACAATATCGAAAAATGCTGATAACATTGAAGTAAAGCTATCGCTTATGGATGTTGTGTATCAATATTTTACTGACAATAAGGTGAGCGAGAAAATATTGAATCATTTAAACAATGATTTCATTGCAAACTTCAATGTGGTTTTGACTAAAAATAATAAAAATATTGATGACAAGATATTAGAAGAACACGAAAAACATGTTTATGACAATTTGCCAAAACAAAAAGAAGTTGAGCGTTATCCTGTTTTTGAACCTGAGCTTTTGGTTGGGCAAGATATCACTCCAATGCCTGAGCCAATTATAAACCAAGAAGATGCAAAAAGTTCTGTAATTTTGGCAGGCAAGATTTCTAATTTTGCAGATAAGACATACGTTTCAAAAAAGAACAAATTAAAAGGAATAGATGAGCCTAGTCACTACTTTACGTTTACGCTTACAGACTATTCTGGGAGTATTGATGCAATATATTTTGCACATAAGATCACTTACAAAAAGGTGAATGTGCTAAAAGATGATGACAGAGTACTTGTTGTCGGCGATATAAGAAAAGATTATGACAAAAAAAAGTTGTACATAAAAAGCATTTCGTTTTGTGTGATAGATGGTTCTGTTACTGCAAAAAAAGAAGAAAAAGTTGAAGAAGATAAACAGCCTATTGTCAAAAATGTTCATATTGCAGAATATAGGTTTGTAAAACCTGCGCCATATATTCTTGATAGGCAAGAAAATTTGTTTGATGTCAAACCAAATTACAGTGATTATGTAAAAACACATACATTTGTGGTATTTGACTGTGAGACAACAGGGCTTAGCTGTGACTATAATGAAATAATTGAAATTGGTGCTGTCAAGATTGAAAACGGGCTTATAAAAGAGCAATTTCAGACTTTTGTTTGTCCTGAAAACGAAATACCAGACGAAATCACTCAGCTGACGACAATAACCAATGAAATGGTAAAAGATGCACCAAATGGTGAGCAGGCAATAACCGATTTTTATAAGTTTTGTGAAGGGTGTGTGCTTGTTGGGTATAATGTTTCTTTTGACCTTGGCTTTATTCAAAATACTGCAAAAAGGGCAAAATTATATTTCTCCAATGAAAGTGTAGATGCTATGGAAATAGTTAGAAAAAAAATGTATTTGTCGCGCTATAAACTAATAAATGTTGTGGACGCTCTTGGCTTAAAACTAAAAAATGCTCATAGAGCTATTGCAGATGCTATTGCAACTGCCGAAGTGTTTTTGAAATTAAACGAGGTATAATAAAAAATAGAAAAATTATAAAAAATAATTGATTTAAATATATTAGTGTGATACACTATATATGCTAGACTAAGAGTGGGCAAGAACTTGCCCACTCTTACTTGTAGTAAGGAGTTATTATGGCAAGTAAGGTCGTCACCATATGCAACGAGAAAATAAGTCCAATAATTGAAGCACTTGGCTATGAAGTTGTTGAGGTTGAATATCAAAAAAAAGTTGATGGTATGAATTTGACTTTTTTCATTGATAGTAAAAACGGAATAACCGTTGAAGACTGTGAAAAAGTTAGTGATGCAATTTCTGACGCTTTGGACGAGTTGGATCCAACGCAAGGTGAAACATATTTACTAAATGTCAGTTCACCAGGGCTTGACAGACCAATAAAAAACCATAAAGACTTTTTGAGAAATGAAGGCAAAATGGTTGAGGTGACTTTATACAAACAAATTGATGGCAAAAAGAAGTTTGTAGGAGTTTTGAAAGACTATACGGATAGTGATGTCACAATTTACATTGACGATAAACCATTTGTTTTTAAACATAGCGACGTTGCACAAATTAGTCCAGTTATTGAATTTTAAGGAGAACGAAATGATAAACAAAGATTTTTTTCAAGCATTAGAAGAACTTGAAACAACAAAGAAGATCAATGCCGACCAACTCATTGAGGCACTTGAATCAGCTTTAACATCAGCTTATAAAAAGATGTATGGTGAGGCAAAAAGTGCTGAGGTGAAACTTAACCCAGAAAAAAACACTATTAAAATATATAGTTACAAAACTGTGGTAAGTGAAGTTGAAAATCCTGATAAAGAGATATCTCTTGAAGATGCCAAAAAAATTAAATCAAGTTATGAAATCGGAGATACCATTGCTCAAGAAGAAAACACAAAAGATTTTGGTCGAATTGCAGCACAAACGGCAAAACAAGTCGTTATGCAGAAGTTAAAAGAGATTGAGAAACAAATTACACTTGGCGAGCTTAGCGAAAAAGAAGATGAGCTTTTGACTTGTGTTGTTAAAAGAATTGACCAAGGTGTTGTTTATGTTCAAATCGCAGGTTCACACACCGAAGGTGTAATGCTTGAACAAGATCAAATACCTGGCGAAACTTTCCATGTCAATGACAGAATAAAAGTTTATGTAAAAAAGATTAAGGACAGTTTCAAAGGTGTTCAAATTCAAGTTTCAAGAAGTAACATTGGATTTTTGAGAAAACTTTTTGAAATTGAAGTGCCTGAAATTGAAAGTGGGGAAGTTGTAATTAAAAACATTGCAAGAGACCCAGGCAATAGAAGCAAAGTTGCAATTATGGCAACAAAGCCACATATAGACGCTCTTGGTGCGTGCGTTGGTAATCGTGGTGTTAGAATAAATACTATAATGAGCGAAATCAATGGCGAAAAAATTGATTTAGTACCATATTCAGATGACCCAATGGAGTATATAGCAAACGCACTTAGTCCTGCAAAAGTCATAAGCGTTGAAATCAACGAGAGTTTGAAATCATCAAGAGTTATTGTCCCTGACGACAAATTGTCACTTGCTATTGGTAAAGGTGGTCAAAATGTTAGACTTGCCGCAAGACTTACGGGCTGGAAGATAGATGTCAAACCAGAAAGCTCAGTAAAAGGTGACCAAGATGTTAAAGAAGTTGAATATGAACTAACTGACCTTGGTGATGATGACAGTTTTGCAACACTGGAAGACATTGATGAATAATTGGTGAATAATGGAAGTTGTAAGAATGTGCGGAGTTTGTAAAAATAGATTACCTCAAAAAAAGCTTTACAGATTTACAAAAGATGAGGACAAATTTACTTTTACAAAGACAAAACGAAGTGGTCGAGGAATTTACATTTGCTCTGAGTGTTTAAAAAATTTAGATTCAAAGACTGCTAGCAGGGCATTTAGATGTAAAATTAGCGACGAAGAAGCAAATCATTTGAAAGAGGTTTTGATTGACAGATAAACAACTAAATCAAATTAAAGGTTATCTAAACATTGCCAAAAAGGCAGGGTTTGTGATTGTGGGGCAAGACAATTTAAAAAATTATGATAAAAAATTGTATCTTGTACTTTATACAGAGCCCACAAATAACATTGTTTCAGTCATTAGTCGCATCAAAAGCACAACAATGTATCAATCAATATGTTTAGAAAAGCACGATTTTGATACGGTGACAAATATAGATAATTGCAAAATAATTGCCTTAAAAAACAAGGCAATTTCGGATAAAATAATTGAGTTAATAAGAGGTGAAGTGAATTGATAAAACAAGCAGAAAATCAACAAGGCGGATTAAACAATTTAAAATCTATTTTTGGACTTCAAAGGAACGGAACAGTTCAAATACTGCTTCGTGATTTAAGAGCGTCAAAATCTCAGCTTGATGATGTTTTGAAGCAGCTTGTGGCAGACAAACAAGCGCGCGCTACTGCTGCTAGTCAAGAAGCTAAGGAAAAAGTAGCTCCTAAAACGCCTACTAGTTCATTAGAGCAACAAGCCCCAAAGCAGGAAGTTAAAGCCCAGCCTAGCAAGCCTCAACAACAACAAACTCAAAAACCAAACTTTCAAAATAAAACAAATTTCGACAAAAAAAGAGATTTTAGAAAGCCATTTAATCAAAATCAAAGACCTCAGTTTCAAAACAATCATATTCAACAAAAACCTTTTGGCAACAGACCAAACAAAGGCAGTTCTTTCGTTAGCTCAAAAGCTAATTCAATTAAAATATTTGGACCAATGGAGAGCAGTAGTGTTCTTTCTCAACCAGAGCGTAATTTCGGCAACAAGAACAAATCAAATAGAAGTTTGGACGAAAAGAAACAGACAAACAAGCGTTCACTTCTTAGAAAGAACTTTATTGTCGATGACAGTATTGATTTCGATGGCGAAAGAATGGGTAACAGAAAGCTTGCTCACAAGAAAAAAGAGCAAAAAGTTTTTGTTGCTCCAAAAATTGAAAACGCAGTCATAACAACAGAAGATGTAACGGTGAAAACACTTTCAGAAAAAACCGGAAGACCTGTTACCGAAATCATTAAGCAGTTAATGATTCTTGGAATTATGGCAAATATCAATAGTTCAATAGACTTCACAACTGCTGAACTTGTTGCAAGTGAGCTGGGCGTCAAGCTTGAACAAAAAATTGAAAAATCATATGAAGAGCAACTTCTTGACGATGTGAAAGAGCAAGAACACGATGAAAAAGATATGGTTAAGCGTCCACCAGTTGTCGCTGTTATGGGTCACGTTGACCACGGCAAAACTTCGCTTTTGGATGCAATAAGAAAAACAAACGTTGTTGCAGGCGAAGCAGGTGGTATTACTCAAAAAATCGGTGCTTATCAAATAGATTATAATGGTGAAAAAATCACTTTCATTGATACTCCTGGTCACGCAGCATTTACTGCTATGCGTGCTCGTGGTGCAAAAGTTACAGATATAGCAATTTTGGTTGTTGCTGCCGATGATGGAATTATGCCACAAACTATTGAGGCGATAAATCATATTAAAGCGGCTAATGTGCCAATGATTGTTGCAGTCAACAAAATGGATAAGCCAGAGGCAAATTTTGAAAGAGTTAAACAGCAGTTGGCTGAAAATGGCGTTCTTCCAGAAGAATGGGGCGGCGATGCGATACTTGTACCTGTGTCAGCTAAAAAAGGAACGGGGATTGATGAACTTTTAAAAACAATATTGCTAGTTGCCGAAGTTTCAGAGCTTAAAGCAAATCCAAAAGCAAGCGCCTTAGGCTCTGTTCTTGAAGCGGCACTTGATAAAAACCGAGGAGCAGTTGCGACTGTGCTTGTTCAGAATGGTACACTTCATATTGGTGACACAATCATAAGTGGTACTAATTTTGGTAAGGTTAGGGCTATGTTTGATGAGAATGGCAAAGCTTTAAAATCAGCAGGACCAAGCACACCTGTTTCAGTCTTGGGACTAGATAGCGTACCAAATTCAGGGGATAAGGTGTTCGCCGTTGATGAAAAACTTTCAAAGCAAGTCATTGATGAGCGTATAAGCAAGGCAAAAGAGCAACGTTCACATTTGACAAGTGGCGTTTCACTTGAAGACTTTATGGATAAGGTGAACGAAGGAAAACTCAAAGCACTCAATATTATTATTAAGGCAGATGTTCAAGGGTCAGTTGAAGCATTAAAGCAAAGCTTGTTGGCTTTAAAGAATGAAGAGGCTCGTGTTGTGTGCATCCATAGTGGTGCTGGTGCAGTAACAGAATCAGACCTTTTGCTTGCACAGGCTTGCGGAGCTGTAATTATAAACTTTAACCTAAAAGTTTCATCAAAAATTGAACAACTTGCAGAGTCAATGTCTGTACAAATAAAGTCATACAAAGTCATTTATGAAGTTGTTGATGAAGTCAGCAAAGCTCTTAGCGGTATGCTCAGTGTTAAGTACGAAGAACAAGTCATTGGCCATGCCGAAGTGAGAATGATGTTTAAACTATCAACAAGTGGTATTGTTTGCGGAAGCTATGTAACAGATGGCAAGGTTGCAAGAAATGCTTTTGTTCGTGTGTTTAGAGGAAAAGAAAAAATTCTTGAAACATCTATCGTTGCTCTTAGAATTCAAAAAGACGATAAGGCAGAAGTTCCTTATGGCTTCGAATGTGGTATAAAACTTAAAGATAGTCAAGATGTCAAGGTTGGAGATACACTTGAAGTATATCAAAAAGTTGAAATAAAAAGAGGTTAATTGTGAGTAGTATAAGAACAGAACGTGCTAATTCCGAAGTTGAAAAAGTGCTAGCTGACATCATTTCAAATAGGTTAAATGATCCAAGGCTAAGCAATGAATTTATCACTGTGACATATGCACATCTATCGGTAGATTTTAGGCATTGCAAAGTCGGGATAAGTGTTTATTCTGAAAATGAAGATGTAGTTATACGCCAACTTCGAAAAAGCGAAGGGTATATTAAGCATGAACTTGTCAAAGAAGTAAAATTGCCTTACACACCAGAGCTTACTTTTGTTTTGGATGAAGGTGCAAAGCATAGTGACAAGATAAATGAAATTTTAAGTACACTCAACATTCCAGAGGAAGATGATGAAGGAAATACTGAAGAAGATTAAACATAGCAGTAAAGTGGCAGTTTTTGGTCATCAGTCGCCAGATGGTGACTGCGTTGGCTGTTTAGCTGCCATTTCTTTTTTATGTGAAAAATTTGGAAAAACTGTTGATGCTTTTGTCGATGATGAGATACCATCTCGTCTTTCATTTTTGGATACAAAGTTTATAAACAATTGTGAGTTTGATGAAAAGAACTATGATTTGTTTATCTCTGTTGATGTCGCAGATAAACATCAACTCGGGAAATATAGTGCTGTTTTTGACGATAATCATAGCACTATATCAATAGACCATCACTCAATTCGTGACCTTGTTAGCAAAATAACATATGTTGACAAAAAAGCTTCTTGCTGTGAAATATTGTTTGAACTGTTAACTTTATCAAAATTCAAATTAAATTCATGGGTTGCCACTTTTTTATATCTTGGCGTCAGCGATGATACAGGTTGCTTTATGCACGACAGTACAACAAGTTATTCGCACTATGTCGCTTCAAAATTGTTTGATTATGGTGCAGATTTTGCAACAGTAAACTATCATCTTTTTAAACTTGTGACAAAGAAAACTTATGAACTTACTAAAAAATTAGACGAGATGGCTAAAACTGATAACGGCATTAGATACGTCGTTGTATCACAAAAATTCTTGAAAGATAACAATTGCAAAAAGTCTGATTTTGGTGATTATGTGAACACATTGCTTAATTTAGAGGGAACAAAAATATCTTTCACTATGATAGAAATTCAAAAAGATTTCTATTCGTTAAGTTTTAGGTCATTGAAAAACTATAATGTTGCAAATGTAGCAACAAAGTTTGGAGGTGGAGGACATTCTCAAGCAGCAGGTGGTAGAATAGGCGGGGATAGAGATGTTTGTCTAAATAAAGTAATTGATGAGTTAAAATTGGAGATACAACATAAAGATGCAAGTATTTGAAAAAGACGGAATAATAGTTTTAAATAAACCAACGCAGATGTCAAGTAGCAAGGCCGTTCAAATTGTCAAGTATGCTTTAAAACCTAAAAAGATAGGACATATGGGTACTTTGGACCCATTAGGAAGTGGCGTTTTGATTTTGGGTGTCAACAAAGCCACTAAATTATTTGATAAGTTTTTAAACAAAACAAAGACATATAAGACTATATTTTATTTTGGAAAACAAACTGATACGCTTGATAGCGAAGGGAATGTTATCAAAGAAATTCCATGTGATATAAAACTTGATGATGTAATAAATATGACTAAAAGCTTTGTTGGAGAATTTGACCAGTTGCCTCCAATGTATTCGGCAAAAAAAATAAATGGTAAAAAAGCTTACGATTTGGCAAGAAAAGGTGAAACATTCGAACTAAAAACTCGCAGGGTTACCATATATGATATTAAGTGTTTATCAAAGGTAGACAAAAATACTTTTATGTTTGAAATAACATGCTCTGGGGGAACATACATTAGAAGTATTTGTCGTGATATGGCACAAAAATTATCAACATGTGGTACTATGCTAGCTATTGTACGCACTAAATGTGGTGATTATGGTATTGAAGACAGTTGTACTCTTGAAGATATAAAAAATGATAATTTTAAACTGATTGAAACAAAAGAAGGTGAAATATGATAGATAAAATTAGGTTTGGCCCATCTGGCAATCAAAAATTATTTTATGAACAAGGTCATAAACATAGTATTGAAGCACCTATGTGGCTTCACTCAATGGGACTAGATGCCTATGAGTTTTCGTTTGGTAGAGGCTTTACAATAAAAGAAGATACTGCCACAAAGATAGGAGAAGAGGCGAAAAAATATGATATTTTGATTTCTTGTCACGCTCCTTATTATATCAATTTGGCTAATCCTGACCCTCTTATGATTGAAAAGTCTTTTGGATACTTTACAAGAGGGCTAACGCTACTTGAATGTTTTGGTGGTAGAGATTATGTTGTACATATAGGTTCTTGTGGCAAGCATTCAAGAGAAGAAGCTATTAGTAACATAAAAACGAATTTGAAAAATTTACTTGTCATTTTAAAAAATGGCGATTTTCTTAAGAATGGAAAAAGACTTTGTATTGAGACAATGGGTAAGCCGCAGCAAATAGGGACATATGAAGAAATTATTGACTTATGTACTATGGATGAATGCTTGGTTCCAACATTTGATTTTGGACACATAAACGCATTGACTGGCGGAACATTGAAGACATACGATGATTATAAAAAAATCTTAGATTTGGCTGTCGAGAAGCTGGGAGAAAGGGCAAAGTCATGCCATATACATTTCTCAAAAATCGAATATGGGGCAAAAGGTGAGATAAGACACTTAAACTATGATGATACAGTTTATGGTCCAGATTTTGCACCACTTGCAAAAGCATTGAAAGATTTGAATTTCACTCCAACAGTAATTTGTGAATCAAAAGACTATATGGCGACAGATAGTTTAATTATGAAGGATATTTATGAATCAATATAATGTTCATGAAATTGTTTCAAATTTATTTATGGAACATTGCTATATTATATATTCAGAGAATAACGCACTTATTATTGACCCAGGTGACGCATATGAAGACATTGCAATGTTTTTGAAACAAAACAGCTTAAAACCACTTGCAGTGCTTTTGACACATGGACATTTTGACCATTGCCTTTGTTGCAGGAGACTTCAAAATGATGGACTTAAAATTTACATTCATGAACTTGATGAAGACAAGCTCCATGGCAATGGAAATTTGTCAAATTTGTTTGGAATAAACTTTGATCAGCTTTATGCAGACCAAAAACTCAACGAAGGGAGCATAAAGATTGGTGATTTTGATATTGAAGTTGTTCATACTCCCGGCCATAGCGAAGGAAGTGTGTGCTATGTAATTGGGAATCATTTTTTTAGTGGAGATACTTTTTTTGAGAATGGAGTTGGACGGACAGATTTTTATGACGGAAGTATGCTTAAACTAAGACAAAGTTTGAGAAAACTGGAACAATATCTAAGAAAACCATACATTTTTCATTATGGACATTAAAAAATACTTGCAACAATTTTTGGAATATGATAATCTTATTATGATGTAATTTATTTAAGGAGAAAAAATGATAACAGCAGGAGATTTTAGAAAAGGCGTAACATTTGAAATGGACGGAAATGTCTACACGGTTGTTGAATTTTTGCACGTAAAACCAGGCAAGGGTTCACCATTTGTAAGAACAAAGTTGAAAAATGTCATTACTGGACAGGTTATTGAAAGAACATTTAACCCAACAGACAAGTTCCAAGTCGCAGTGATTGAGAGAAAAGAGATGCAATATCTTTATCATGAAGGAGACTTGTATTACTTTATGGATATGGAAACATATGACCAAATTCCATTCAACAAATCACAGGTTGCAGATGCAATGAACTTTATGACAGAGAATATGACAGCAACAGTGCAATTCTACAAAGGAACAGCATTTTCAGTTGAGCCACCAACATTTGTTGAACTCACAATTGTTGATTGCGAACCAGGTGTTCAGGGCGACACAGCAAAGTCAAGCTACAAGCCAGCAACACTTGAAACAGGCTATGTTATTGGCGTTCCACTATTTGTTAACAGCGGTGAAAAAATCCGTGTTGACACTCGTGACGGAAGCTATATGGAACGTGTAAAGTAATTTAAAATAAACATTGTCAAAATATGCAGTATTATGTAATATTGCATATTTTTTTTGTGTTTAGTAATGAATTTATTTTTCTCTCACTATACATTGTTGTAGGAGAAAAATATGTTACAAGAAATACTATCAGACCCACTAAAAAATATAATTAACTACAAAATATCATTGTCGCAACTTTCTGAAATTCGCCTAAGAGCAAACAAGCCAATTGTTGTTTTTGTTAAAGGACAACCATACTATGTTAGCGAAAAGGGACTTTGTTGCGATATTGATAGTGCAATGTTTTGTACGCAGGAGATGATTGCTGACATTGTTTACAAGGCAAGCGACTATTCTATTTATTCGGTAAATGACCAAATAAGAAATGGCTTTATCACCATGTCAAATGGCGTAAGAATAGGACTATGCGGTAATGTTATTGAAGAAAATGGTGAAGTGAAAACTATTACCAATTGGTCAAGCATAAACATTCGCATACCACATCAAATAAAGAATATGTCACTTTGTGCTTTTGATGATATTGTAGATGAAACGGGCATAAAAAACACTTTAATTGTTTCTCCTCCCGGAGCAGGAAAGACTACTTTTCTGCGAGATTTTTTATACCAACTTTCTTCGCACAACTATTGCCTTAATGTCAGCGTGATTGATGAGCGTGGAGAAATTGCCGGTGGGGTGGATAGTAAACTTGATATTGGTAATTTTTGTGACATCATAAGTTTTTGTAGTAAACCCATTGGCTTTATGCAGTGTATAAGGTCGATGAACCCAGGACTTATTGTAACAGACGAGATTGGTGATAAAGAAGATGCAAAATGTCTAATTGACGCAATGAATTGTGGCGTCAAGGTTATTGCGACAGCGCACGCATCAAGCATTGAAGAATTAAGACGCAAAGATTTTTTTGCAACTTTGCCATCACAATATTTTCAGCGTTATGTGCTTCTATCAAAAAGAGAAGGACCTGGAACATATGAGGGAACTTATAACGAAAAATTCTCAAAAATTGTGAAGTGGTGACCTATGACCATAATTTTAATTGTCATTATAATTTTTTGTTTTGCTCTTATTGGCTTCAAATTTTCTTCTTATTATGTAAGCAGGAAAAAGTTTTTTTCATCACTAGTCCTTATGCTTTCAAACATGGAGGCAGATGTTGTGTTTAGTAGGGATAAGCTTGCCAATATTTTAAAGAAAAACACAGAGGTTTGTGCAAGTAAAGAGCTTTGTTTGCTATGCGAAAATATGGTGCTTGCGATTGAGAGTAAACAACTAATTGATGAGAAACTATTCGATAGCGTCAAAATATTAAAAACAGACGAAAAACAACTTTTGTATAAGTTTTTTTCTCAGCTCGGTAGATATGATGTGACGGCACAAAGCAAAGAAATCAAAACATACCAGACGAGAATAAATGATTATAATTTACAAGCGCAAGAGGAGTGCAAAAAATACTCGGGTCTTTTCATTAAGCTTGGAATAATTGTTGGCATACTTGTTTGTTTACTCATTATATAGGAGAATTTTATGGGTGTTGAAGTCATTTTCAAAATTGCAGCGGTGGGCATTTTGACGACAGTGGTGGGGCAAATATTAAAGCAAAGTGGAAAAGAAGAAATTGCAACTTTCTCAACTTTGGCTGGGCTTATCATTGTGCTACTAATGGTTTTAGATTTAATCAGCACGCTTTTTGATACAGTACGAAATTTATTTGGCCTTTAAGGAGGTGAAATGGACATAGTAAAGATCATTGGAATAGGTCTTATTACAGTCATTGCCTCAATGCTGGTTAAACCCATAAAGCCAGAAGTTAGCATTATCATTGGACTTTGTGGCGGAATACTTATTCTAATTCAAACAGTTAACTACGTTGTTGATATCATAGATGCCTTTACAAACATTGTGGAAAAAACTGGCTTAAATACAGGGCTATTGAAAACGCTTTTAAAAATAATTGGCGTAGGGTATTTGACTGAATTTGCTGCAAATATATGTCAGGACGCAGGTTCTAGCAGTGTGGCTGACAAGATATTGTTTGCGGGCAAGATAATAATTCTTGCAATGGCTTTGCCGATAGTCACTAGCATAATTGAAATTATTGTGGAGATATTGCCATGAAAAAATATCTTGCACTTTTGTTTGTTGTGGTTTTGGTTGTTTGTCCTTTTTTGTTTGCGGAAAATGCGAATGAAGTTGTTTACTGTGATGATGAACTAACTTCATCTGAGATAGAGGACATAATTGAAGATAGCATTGAATCACAACTTGGAGATTTGGATTTTAGCGAACTTGAAGATGCACTTGATAACTTGGATGAAGAAGGGCATGAGATATTTGGCAACGACTCTTTTGTTGACAAAATAAAGCAAATACTTAGCGGAGAATTCACAGAAAATGGTAATTCAATTTGGACAAGTATTTTGCAATTGTTTTTTGATGATGTGCTGGCTTTTCTCCCCATTTTGTCACTGGTAATTGCAATAGCTGTGACATATAGTTTGGTGAGTGCTTCAAGACCTGCATCAAAGAATAAGTCGCTTGGTGATGTCATACACTTTGTTTGCTATGGTGCCATAATACTCGTTTTGGTCGGATACAGCGTGAATATGTTGAAGCTCACATCGACCACTTTACAAAATATAAAAACGCAAATGGATTTTGCTTTTCCAATTCTATTAACTGTTCTAACCGCAATAGGTGGTACTACTTCTGTGAGTGTATATCAACCTGCTGTGGCTGTACTTAGTGGTACCATTATTAATATCTTCACCAATATACTTATGCCAATATTTATTTTTAGGCTTGTATTTTCAATCGTTGGAAACCTTAGCAACAATGTGAAACTAGACAAATTTGCATCATTTTTTTCAAGTCTGTTTAAGTGGATAGTTGGTGGAGTGTTCACCGTGTTTTCTGCTTTTTTAGCCATTCAAGGCATAACGGCGGGAAGCGTTGACGGAATATCATTTAGAACTGCCAAATACGCTATAAAAAACTCAATACCACTTGTGGGCTCATATTTGTCTGACGGGTTGAACTTAATTGTTGCAAGCAGTGTGCTGATAAAAAATGCAGTTGGTGCAGGTGGACTGATTTTGCTTTTTGCTACCATTATTGTGCCAGTTTTGAATTTGATTGTCTTTATGTTGTCATTAAAATTAGTGGCAGCTATCTTAGAGCCTATCACTGATTCAAGAATATCTAACTTTATTTCAATGCTTGCAAAAAGTATATCGCTCTTGATTGTGATGATTTTATCTTGCGCTTTCATGTATGTTCTTATGGCGGGAATGATAATGCTTAGTGCAAACTTCTTTTAAAAGGAGGAATTTATGGATATTTCGGCTTGGATATTGTCAATTGCGGGAGTGAGCGTGCTTTCAATACTCATTGATTTATTTCTGCCCAGTGGTCAAACGAATGGCTATATAAAAACCATATTCAATTATGTGATAGTTTTTATAATAATCGCTCCACTTCCTGCGCTAATTGAGTCAGACATAGACACATCTAACATATTTACAGAAACTGAGATTGTTTTGCAAGAGGACTACATTTATCAATTAAATCGCGACAAACTTACTATGCTTGAAAAGGGCATTGAAAGCACACTTGATTCAAAGGGGCTTAAAAATGTTGATATTTCTATTTCTGCTGACATTTTCACGACGGTTATGAAAATAGACACGATTTATGTCGATTTTAGCAATTTAGTTATAGTGGATAATGAGGAGCATATAGATATAGAGAATGAGGTAGTCGATGTAATAATCTCATTTGTGGATATAGAAAAGGAGAATATTGTTTTTAGTGGATACTAAGCAAAAAAAGATTACAATTTGGGAGAAGTTAAAAAACATCAAGCATTTTGAAATAATAATTGTCGTGGTGTTTTGTGCCATACTGCTACTAATTTACAGTTCGACATTTTCTTCCACAAAAAGTGAGAAAAATACGTTGACTGCACTAACAACAGAGGAATATGCGGAGTACCTTGAGAATAAATTATCAAATGTACTGTCACAAATAAATGGTGCAGGAAATGTAAGTGTGATGGTGACACTGGCTTGCGGAGTTGAATATGTTTATGCGACAAACGCAACAGAAGAAACCACTTCTCAAACAAACAATGGAGTGACAACAACGCAGACCACAACGACCGAAGAACTTATTTTAGTTTCGCAGTCGGGCAAAGATTCTCCCTTAGTCATAAAAGAAAATTTGCCAAAGGTCAGTGGTGTGCTGATTGTGAGCAGTGGAGCAAGTAACATAAGCGTAATGCTTGAACTACAAAAGGCAGTTATGGCATTACTTGAAATTGATGCAGAAGATATAGAAATTTTGGTAGGTAAATAAAAAGGAGATTTATTATGTTGAAAAAGAGGACAAAAATTATTATTTTGGTTGCTATGGTACTACTACTTGGAGTTACGGGATATTTAAACATTGCATTAAACAACAATGTGACAACACCAACATCTGGCACAGTTACACAAATGAATTATTTTGACACATATAGAGAAGACAGGCAAACAACTCGCGACCAAGAACTTTTGTATTATGACGCAATTATAAATTCTGAGGATTCAACAGCTGAGGCAAAAGCTAATGCAGAAGCTATGAAGCTTGAAATTGTTGACCAAATGGAGTCAGAACTTGTTATGGAAGGACTTATCAAAGCAAAAGGGTTTGAGGACGCCATTGTCACAACATCTGCAAATAACATAAATGTCATAGTTAAGTGTGCAAGCCTTGAAAGCTCACAAGTTGCTCAAATTGTTTCAATAGTCCAAGAACAGACACAAAAATCTATTGATAATATTAAAATAATTCCCGTAGAATAATTGCAAAAGTTTTTTAGGTATGTTATATTATTAAAAAATGGTGTAAACCTAATAATATAACAAAGCGAGGGCATTAGTGTCACAACTATATAATGAACTTCAAGAAGATAAAGGTAAAATAACTTGCGATAGAAATATTTTATTGTCCATAATCTCATTGGCAACAAAAGAGATAAGCGGTGTTTCCAGCTTGCAAGATAGTTTTTCGATGAAATTAAAAAAGTTGTTTTCAAAGTCAGATTCAACTGGCGTCAAACTAAAAATCGCTCAAAATGGTCAACTTATTATTGATGTGTATATAAGAATTTACAGTGGAAACAACGTTCCTGATATTGCATACAGAGTTCAGGACAACATCAAAAACAACATAGTTTCTATGGTTGAGATGAGGGTTAATAAAATAAACATTCATATCGTAGGTGTTGATTTTAAAGCAGAGGAGCAAAATTAATCCACTATAAAAAGTGGATTTTTTGTGTGGAGAAAAGATATGCGAGCATACGCAAGAGAAATTGTTTTTTGTAAAGTATTTGAAACACTTTTTGGTTCAACAACCAACGAAGGTGATATTTTTGATTTTGAACAATTGACAAAACCTGATGACATTGAGTTTGCCAAAATACTTTTGTCATGTTGTCTTGATAATATAAGCGACATAGAAAGTGTTATCTCTTCAAACCTTAAAGACTACACTCTTGATAGATTATATAGAGTAGATAGGGCAATTCTTGATGTTGCAATTGCAGAGATAAAATACTATAAGCAAACACCACCAAAAGTTGTGATAAATGAGGCGGTTAATTTAGCTAAAAAATATGGGAGCGAAAAAAGCTACGCTTTCGTCAATGGTTTACTTAAAAACGTCATAGGGGAGATTTAGGTGGAACAAAAAGCGTTGACGGTAACCCAAATTTCAACATACTTTAAGCAAATCTTCGACGCTGAAGAAATGCTTTTCAATGTCCGTGTAATTGGCGAAATTTCAGGGCTAAGCGTGGTTAGAGGCATTGCGTATTTTGTTTTGAAAGATGAAAATGCCACAATGTCCTGCGTGTGTTTCGACACTTCTAATTTTTCATATCAAAATGGTGATAAGGTTATTTTGACTGGCACGCCTAGATATTACATTAAGGGCGGGAAGCTTAATTTTAATGTTCAAAAGATTGAAAAGTCAGGACTTGGCGAACTATATCAACAATTTTTAAAGCTTAAAGAAAGTCTTGAAAAAGAAGGTTATTTTGATATTGCACATAAAATCGAAATGCCAAAAAACATCAAGCGTATTGGTGTTGTGACAAGTAGAGAGGGTGCAGTTATTCAAGACATTATAAATGTTAGGACAAGGCGAAATCCATACATTGATATTGTGCTTTATCCTGTTAAAGTGCAAGGCTATGAGGCTGAGTATGAAATTGCCAAAGGCATTAAATTTTTGGACGATTATGATGTTGATTTGATTATTGTTGCCCGTGGTGGTGGCTCTTTGGAAGACCTTGCTCCATTTAACACAAAAGTGGTGGCTGACGCAGTTTATGGTGCGAAGAAGTTTGTGCTTTCAGCAGTTGGCCACGAAACAGATTTTACTATTTGCGATTTTTGTAGTGATTTAAGAGCTCCAACTCCTAGTGCGGCTGCCGAACTCGTTTGCAAAAACATGAGTGAGCAAATAGACAAATTCCAATCACTTTTGCCAAGGCTAAGACAAGCTATTCAAGAAGTTTATGTTAATAAATTTACAATGTACACAAGTCAAGCAAAAGATTTGTTGCATTATTTTGAGGGCAAAAATTCAGCATATCAAACTGTATTATTAAAGCTTTTAATGAAACTAAAATATAATGCCGAAAAGTTTAATAATGATATTATGAACAAATTTAGTGTACTCTTTAATAAACTTAATAAGCTAAATCCAAATGAGGCATTGAAACTTGGTTATGCAGTAATAAAAAAGCAAAATCAAATAAAGTCGGTTGATGAAGTAAATGTGGGCGATAATATTGTTGTTGAAATGTTAGACGGCGTGATTGGCGCCACTGTTACCAAAAAGGAGAAATAAATGAATTTTGAAGAAAAATTAAAAAGGCTTGAAGAAATTGTGTCGCAGCTTGAAAGTGGAGAATGTTCTTTTGACCAAGCAATAAAGTTATTTGAAGAAGGAAAGGATATTGCAAAAGCTTGCTCTGAAATTTTGGATGCAAACAAGGGCAAAATCACAGAACTTGTCACAGAACTTGATGGCATTGTTGAGCGTGAAATGAAGTGATAAATCGCTTGAATTTTACATATATATATGATATAATAAAAATGAAGGTGCAGTATTCTAGTCAGTCTTAGCTGTTTGGAAGTTGATACAAAAAGCAACGAAGGGCACAACTGTGAAGTTTCTGGTGCGTGCTTCGATTGCCCAAATTGGGGTGCGTGCTGGAAGTTAAGATTATTGGGCGAGTTATAACGGCATATAACCCCCGACCCAATTTTCGCGGAGACCCAAAAGGGTGGCATGATAATTTTGTGGCACTGTTTGGGAAGAACCTGCATTGCGGTGAAACAAAAATAGCTGTGTGCAGCGTAGCCTGCTTTGAGTGGACTTGTAGGGATAGTGCGTTAAGGTAATTTAAAGACCGGCCAATCGATAAATCTACTTTGTATTTGAAATCAAGTTTGCAAAAAAAGCTAAGAACAGCTTAGACTGTCAAGGAAAACTTCTAGACTGTGACTTATGTCAAACATTTTGGGGATTATAGTGTGGTCTTAGTGGCGATTCGGTGTAAGCCTTTGCTTAAAAGGAAACTGCCCATACGGTGACGGTGGGTGCGAAGTTTGGGGAAATCCTACCGAACCTATGCCACAAGGTTTACTCAAAGTGTTACCTTCATTTTTTTATTTATAAAAAGGAATTAAAGTGAAAAAGAAACCTAACCCGAAAAGCAAAACTGTAAAAAAACAAAATCAAAACAATAAACAACTTGTATGGTCGCTGAAAGTGCTTGTGCTATCGTTTGCTCTTTCTATGTGCTTTGGCGTGCTGAGCGAATTTTTTCTAAGTGGCACAGGAATAGTCATTGCGGTACTTGTCATTGTCGTGTTTATGTCAATTTCTATTTTGACAGATATGATTGGTGTTGCTGTGACCGCTGCCGACATTCAGCCGTTTAGAGCTATGGCGTCAAAAAAGATTAGGGGAGCGAAAGAAGCGATAAAACTAATAAAAAACGCTGATAAGTTTACAAGCATTATTGCCGACGTCGTCGGTGACGTGTGCGGAATTTTGTCAGGTGCTGCCGGTGCAAGTATTATAGTTAAAATCGCCATTGATTCAGAATCTGCTCTTGGTATAATTATTGCGTCGCTGGTCAGTGCGGTAATTGCTAGTATGACAATATTTGGAAAATCACTAGGCAAGAAGTACGCAATGAAAAATTGCAATAAGATAATGCTTGTTGTTGGTAGAGTGATGAGCTGGTTTACTCCTCAGGGCAAAAAATCAAAGAAGTCTGAAACAAAAGAAGAACAAACAAAAGTAGAAGAGAAACAACTTTCGCTCGATGAAGAAGAAAGCCAAATCTCACAAGATTCAAAAGGTGAGGATGAACAATCTACCAATAATCAAAATACAGACAGTGATAAATGAGCTTGGCTTGGCAAGTAGGGTGAACATATAAAACGTTCAAATTGATAAGAGTTTGAAGAAGTAAGGGAATGTCGAATTACGGCATTCTTTTTTTGTTTTTTATAGTATGCATAATTATTACATACCAATTTTATTTTTATAAAATTTGTGAATATTCATAAAAAATCAAATGAATAATTATGCAAAAAATGCTTGCATAATTATAAATTACATTGTATAATAATTCCAAACTGGTTGAATAAATATGCGTGCATAATTATTCATAGACGGCTGAATGCCTTTATTTATAAGAGTTTCAGCGTTTAAAGGAGATACAAAAGTGGCAAGGTCATCACGACAATCTAAGATTTTGGAATTGATATCGACAAAGGAGATTTCATCTCAAGACGAGCTGGTTGCTTGTTTAAAAGCAGCAAATTTTGATATCACACAGGCGACTATTTCAAGAGATATAAAAGAACTTGGTCTAATCAAAATTCAAACTCCTGACGGTAAATACAAATATTCTTTAATGGAATCAACTGACCAAAGCGTTTCTAACAAAAACATTTCAATTTTCAGAGAATCTGTTATTTCGATAAAACCTGCGGGCAACTTGTGTGTTATAAAGACAGTCAAAGGTCTTGCTAGCGGAATTTGTGCAATCATAGACAAACTTAATGTCGAAGATGTTATGGGTTCTGTTTATGGAGACGATACAGTTATGGTAATAATGCCAACTTCACTTTCTGCACAAAAAGCTTCGGCAACACTTGAACAATTTATAAGATAAGATTATGTTACAAAAGTTATTGATAAAAAATTTTGCTATAATTGAAAACACAAGCCTTGAATTTTGCCAAGGCTTCAATGTTTTGATTGGTGAAACAGGTGCTGGAAAAAGTATTGTTTTGGATGCACTTAAATTTGTTCTTGGTGCTAAGGCGCAAAGAGAAGATATTAGAAATGGCGAAAATGAAATTTTTGTTAAAGCCACCTTTGTTGATGTTGGACACTCAACAGTAAATAAACTCAAAGAGCTTGACATTGAATGTGATGATGTTTTGCTCATTAGTCGTACATATAATGTAGATGGCAAATCATCGGTTAAAGTCAACGGAGAAGTTGTTAGTGTTTCAATGCTAAGAGAAATTGGCGAAACTCTTTATGATATGTTTGGTCAACATGATAGTATCGAACTTTTAAACATTAAAAATCATTTAAAGCTTTTGGATAGTTTTGATAATGAAATGCTTGTTAAAGACAAGGAAAACATAAAATCGTTACTTTCAAACCTAAAATCTTTGCAAAGCCAAATCAACGAAATTGGTGGAGCTGGTGAGGATAGAGAGCGAACTTTGGATTTGCTTAAATACCAAATAGATGAGATTAAAAACGCCAATTTAAGCGTTGGTGAAGACGAACAACTTGACAATCAAATATCAAAGCTTTCAAATGCAGAGAAAATATCTTCCGCATTAAACATTAGCCTTAATAGTTTAAATTCAGCCGAGATATCAAACGCACTTTCATCTATGTCATCAATTTTGTCATATAGTCCCGAAATCTCTTCTGCTTATGATAGGCTCAAAAGCGTTGAAATAGAACTTGAGGACATAGAACAATCTATGCAAGAGGTATTAAGCTCGCTTGAATTTTCTGAGCAAGATTTAGACAATTTGGTTTTAAGACAAGAGCAGATAAAATCACTAAAAAGAAAATACGGGTCAACCATTGATGAGATTTTGACATATATCAAAAATGCCGAAACAAAATATGACAATATTTTGAACGCTGAAAGTACCTTGGCAAAACTCGATGCCGAAAAACAAAAGATAAATAGTGCAATTTATGATGCGAGTTTGTCACTGCATGAAAAGCGAGTTAAAATTGCAAATGCCCTTGAAAAGCAAGTTTTCCAACAACTTGCTGACTTGAAAATGGAAAACACGACATTCAAAGTTGGCTTCAAGCCAATATCTGAAAGCGCGGATAATGTCTATACCGTCGACGGACTTGATAAAGTTGAGTTTTTGTTCTCTGCAAACAAAGGTGAGGCTGAGAAGAGTTTGTCAAAGACCATATCTGGTGGTGAAATGAGCAGGTTTATGCTTGCGATTAAGACAGTGCTTGGCACAAAAGACGATGTCAAAACACTTGTCTTTGACGAAATTGATAGTGGTGTCAGTGGTGAGGTTGGGTATAAAGTTGGTGAAAAATTGTATTCACTTTCAACATCATCGCAAGTTATTTGTATAACCCATTTGCCACAAGTCACCGCTCTTGCTGATAGACATATTTACATACATAAAGAAGTTGAAAATGGCAAAACAAAAAGCTGTGCAAAAGTGCTGGAAAGAGATGATTTGATTAAATATCTATCAACACTTTTGGGTGGTTATGATAGTGATACATCAAAACTTCACGCAAAAGAACTACTTGATTTAGCAAGTGAAAAGAAAGCTGATTTGAATAAATAACAAAAAAGCATATAAACTACCTTATAGATTTTTAAAGGTGGTTTTTTTATGGTTAAAAAGATTGTACTTAAATTATTTGGTGTGTTGTTGGCTGTTTGTTTTGTCATAACTATAAAAAATGTTGATTTTGAAAGTATAGTAGCACTATGTGACGATACGCCCATAACGCTAGAAACTTTGGACAAGTTAAATAGCGAGCATTTGCTTGGAAATTTTGTGGATACAAAGCTGACGGAAGATATTTGGACAACGGGTGGAGTAAAAGAAAAGTCAACTTCTTTGGTGGTTAAACTATTTGGTTTTATCCCTATAAAAAAGACCACCGTTGTGGTGTGTGATGATGAGTCTGTGTATCTTGGAGGAGTGCCACTTGGTTTTAGTGTTTCAACAAAGGGAGTTATTGTTGTTGGTTCAAATAGCGTTTTGACCGATGAGGGTAAGAAGACCAATACAGAACTTGAAAATGGTGATATAGTCACGAAAGTCAACGGCATTGATATCTTTAATGTTGAAGACATAAAAGAACAACTCGATAAAAGTAATGGCAATGATGTTGAGGTGACATATTTAAGAAATAACAAAGAACACAAGTGCAGTTTAACGCCAATTTTAGATTCTGAAAGTGGTGAATATAAACTCGGCATTTGGATAAGAAATGACGCTCAAGGAATAGGCACACTTACATTTGTTACTGAAGATAATGACTTTGGTGCGCTTGGCCATGCAATAACTGACTTTGAAACAGGTGCGACAGTGCCTGTTAGTGATGGGAATATCTATCCTTGCACTATGCTTGGAATAACAAAGGGGAGTAAAGGCAAGGCAGGCGAACTTAGATGCTTGTTCGTCGAAGGTTCAATGTCAAATGGAACAGTAGAGAAAAATACCACTTGTGGAGTATTTGGTGACATCAACGAAGATACCACTCTTGTGGACAAAAATTTAAGTTGTCCAATTGCTTCAAGGCTTGTGGTCAAAGTTGGTAAAGCGAAATTGATTAGTGCAGTGAGTGGCATAAGGGAAGAGTATGATATTGAAATTATAAAAACATACAATCAACATTCTACAAATGACAAAAGTTTTATTTTTAGAGTTAAAGATGAAAGACTGCTTAATTTGACAGGCGGAATTGTTCAAGGAATGAGTGGTTCACCCATTGTTCAAGACGGTAAACTCATAGGCGCAGTAACACACGTGTTTTTGTATGACCCAACAAAGGGTTATGGCGTTTATGCCGATTTTATGCTTGATGAAGTTTCTTGACGAATAATTGGGTTTTTTGTGAATAAACATATTATATGAAATCTAAAATGTTTGCAAAAAATCTGTATACGATGAGATATTCTCTCAAAGAATTTTGCGTTCAGAACAAATATAAAATAATATTTTGCATCGTGTTTTGTTTGGTCGGCTTGCTTACAGGGATTTTGACTGCTATCAAAATTTTTGGAATTGACGAAGAAGAAATTTTTGAAAGTTTTAACTTAACGTATCAACTTGACGACCTTGAGAACTTTTCCGCTAATTTTTTTGGAAGGCTACTTTCTTATGAACTAGTGTTAATAATACTTGCAATTTTTTCACTACATCCTTCGCTATATGTTTTTGGTTGGTGTTTACTTGCTTATAGAACATTTTTGATAGCAGTTAACTGTACAATGATACTGCTTTGGTTTAGTTTTAATGGGGTGATAAAAGCTTTGCTTATTTTGTTGCCTTGCCAATTGCTTATGCTCGCCGTGATGATTGCATTTTTCTGTTATGTGAGTTATCAAATGAAAAATTGTAAATATTTAAAGCGTAGCAGATTAAAATCTATTTTGTATCCTTTTGTTATAGCTTCGCTTCTACTAACTATTATAAATTTGCTAGAAACTACGCTATTATTTATTTTTAGGAGTAATGTTATACTTGTGATTTAATTTGACAATAAATTATTTATGAAATATACTTTAATTATGAAATGTAATAAAGCAAAAAAAATTGCAGAGATATTGAAAAAGAAATATAAAATAGGCAATATCGACTATGCCATAGTGGCTGGTTCTGGGCTTTTAGATGCTGTGGTTGACCTTGAAGACATAACCATAGTACCTTATGATAAAATAAGAATGCCTAAATCTCGTGTGAGTGGACACAGTGGAAAGTTTATTTTTGGAAAATATTGCGGTAAAAATGTTGCCGTCGTGTCGAGAGTTCACTACTATGAGTATGGCGATATGAACAAAGTTAGATTGCCATATGAAGTGCTTTCATATCTTGACACAAAAAAGGTTATTCTTTTGACTGCTTCTGGTGGAATAAACAAGACATTTAGAGTGGGCGATATAATGCTTATATCCGACCACATTAACTTCACAGGGCAAAATCCACTTGTTGCAATTAAAGACCTTAAATTTACATCAATGACAAACGCTTATGATAAAGATATGTTTAATAAGATGGCTCAAATTGCTGATGAAAATGACATAAATGTTAGACAGGGAGTGCATATACAATTTTTGGGGCCAAGCTATGAAACTATGGCAGAGATTGCGTTCGCAAAATCAATTGGTGCAGATAGTGTATCGATGAGTACTGTATTTGATTGCATCATATGCAACTACCTTGGTATGAAAGTTGCAGGAATTGCAAGCATTGTCAATGTGTTCTCGGGTAATGATGAAAACTTAGATCACAAAAAAGTGCTTGATGATGCACAAAAAACTTGTCAAAAAATAAAAATAATATTATCTGAGTTATTAAAAGAATAAATTTAAACATTTTGAAAAAACTACTCAATAAAAGGAGTAGTTTTTTTATGAAAAAGTACTATGTATCAATATTTAGTGTTTTGCTTATCATTGCATTATCATTATGTAGTGGTGTTATGCCTTCGGTTAGTGCTGAAAACGACTTTTTGAAAAATGACGCAAAGGCATCACTTTTGGTCGATTATGAAACCGGCACCGTCCTTTATGAAAATAATAGCAACGCAAGATTTCCAATAGCAAGTATGGTGAAACTTATGACGATACTATTAACATATGAAGCTATTGATAATGGCTCACTTACTTTGGATACAATGATAACAACTTCTGAAAATGCGTCAGGAATGGGCGGGTCACAGGTGTTTATTGACCCATATGTTGAATACCGGGCAGAAGATTTGCTCAAAAGCGTGGTCATGGCGTCTGCAAATGATGCAAGCGTTGCTTTGGCTGAGTATATAAGTGGAAGTGAAAGCGCTTTTGTCTCTTTGATGAACAAGCGTGCAAGTGAACTTGGAATGAAAAACACTTTGTACGCAAACTGCACAGGACTTCCTGCTCCCGAGCAATATTCAAGTGCTTATGACTGCTATTTAGTTTTGAAGCAACTTTTAAAGCATGAGCATTACCACACATTAAGTACTATTTGGATGGACAAACTTGTTCATCCATCTGGTAGAGAGACCGAGCTAGTAAACACAAACAAACTCATAAGATATTATGAGGGTTGTGACTGTGGCAAAACTGGTTCAACATCAGAGGCGGGTTATTGCTTGACTGCATCTTGCATTCGTAATGATTTTAGGCTTGTCGCTGTCGTGATTGGTTCAAAAAATGGGCAACAGAGATTCACAGATGTTTCATCGCTATTTAACTATGGCTTTGCAAACTATGAAAACAAGTTAATACTCGATAGTCAAACTCCTTATTTAACCGATGTTGAAGTAAGAATGTCAAAACAAAAAACCGTAGATGTCTATGCAAAAGAGAACTTTTATGGGTTATCACGCAAAGGTAATAACGACGAATACGAATTTAAGTATGAGCTTGATGAAATTAAAGCACCTATAAAAGCGGGTGAAAAAGTTGGTACACTACTTGTCACAAAACAAGGGCAGGTTGTTAAAGAAATAGATTTGGTTGTAAATAGCGACTTGCAAAAATTGACATATTTTGATTCAATAAAACGAATTGCAGAAAATTGGTAAATTAAAGTTGGTTTAGGCAAAAGCCTAAGCCAATTTTTTTCTTGCAAATTTCTCTTAATATATGTATAATACCTAAGTATGTTATATCAATTATTAGGCTCGGGAATGCCTTTTTTGGAAATACTAGCATTTATTTTAGCTTACATGATTGCACTTATGTTTTCTTTTTGTGCTCATGAGTTTTCTCATGCCTTTGTGGCATATAAACTTGGCGATCCAACCGCTCGATCACTTGGAAGACTTTCTTTAAATCCATTAAAACACATAGATGGCCTAGGCTTTTTGTGCTTGATTTTATTTGGCTTTGGCTGGGCGAAACCTGTTGAAATTAACCCTATGTACTTTAAGCACTACAAAAGGGATATGTCATTTGTATCCATCGCTGGCGTGACAGCAAATCTAATACTGGCTTTCATTTTTAGCGGAATTTACTTTTTTGTTAGTCCACTGCTTGCCAATACTCAAAATATGTTCTTAATATTTTTGGACCTTTTCATATATTTTATGGTGATTTTGAATTTGTCGCTTTTGGTGTTCAATTTGTTGCCAATTTATCCTCTTGATGGCTTCAACTTCATCAAGGCACTCACAAAGCCTAACAATGCTTTTGTTAACTTTATGCTAAAATATGGGACAATCGTGCTTTTAATATTTTTAATCACTCCTATATTTGATTATATTTATATTTTTGTAACCAATGGCATTTTGAGTGTATTTAGTTTATTTTGGGGGTTGTTTGTATGACGGAAGAACAAATGATGAAAGATAGTGAAGACGAAGTTCAAATCAATGAAGTGGATGAGAGCAAGGTCTATAAAGTGCACCTTGAAAACTTTGAAGGACCACTGGATTTATTGTTGCAAATAATTAAAGACAATAAAATGGACATTGAAACTGTCAAGCTTGCAGATTTAACTGAACAATACCTGGAATATCTTGATGAGATACAAAAGCTTGATATGGAGAATGCAAGCGAATTTATTGAGATTGCTGCACAGCTTATTGAAATTAAATCGAGAACACTGCTTCCACCAGACGAAGAGGAAGAAGTGGAGGACGATCCAGAGGTCAATCTTTTGGCAAGACTAAAAGAGCTTAAATTGTTCCGTGAGGCAAGTGAAAAACTAGCAAAAGATGAAGACCTTGACAAACTTTATAAAAAACCAGATAAGATGGCAGGAAATGTAAGGATTGTACTTAAAGATATGTCACTTGATTTGATGCTTGATGCGTTTGCTAAAATGATGGCAACAATGCCTAAAAAAGTAGTTGAAGTTGAAGCTAAACAGATAGTCAAAGATAGGTTCACCGTTGCTGAAAAAATCCTTTCAATAAAAAGCATTATTCGAGAGAAAAAGATGATTAAGTTTACAGATTTGTTTGATGCGGACCTAACAAAAAGTGAACTAATCAACACATTTTTGGCACTGCTTGAATTGTTGAAAATGCAAATTATTAAAGCACAGCAATCTGAAATTTTTGGAGAAATTGACATAATTGCTAATGAAGAAGGAATAGATAAGGAGATTAAAATTGATGAACAACTTGAAGGAAGTTATTAAAGCCATTTTGTTCGTTTCGGGCGAAGGCGTTGAAAAAAGTGCTATTAGTGAAAAACTGCAAGTAACAGAAAAACAGTTAAATAATGCTGTTGAACAGTTAAAGCAGGAATTGAACAATGACAGTGGCATACACCTTATTGAGTACAAAAACAAAATTCAACTTTGTTCAAATCCAAATTATGCAGAGCTGATTTCAACTGTACTCAATCCTATTCGTGAAAAAGCGCTCACAAAGGCAGCACTTGAAACTGTCGCAATCATTGCATATAAACAGCCAATAACAAAGCTTGAAATTGAGGAGATAAGGAAAATAAACTCTGCAGATTATGCAATTCAAGTACTTTTAGACAATCATATGATTGAAATTGTAGGCAGAAAAGATGCAGTGGGTAAGCCATATATGTTTGGTACCACTGATGAATTTTTGAAGCGCTTTGATTTAAAAGATTTGAGTGATCTTCCTGACTATGAACAGTTACTTGAAAGAATAGAGGTTATTAGAAATGAAACATATGATAATCAGCTTTCAAGTGACGGGCTATACAGAGATTATGATGTTCCACAAGAAGAGGAAGTACCAGACTTTTTGAAAGACGAAAAAGATGTTCAAAAGATAAAGGCTCAGGACAATGCTATGCTTGACAAAATCGATGCGATACTTAAAGAGAACAACATTCAAAAGATGGATTTCTCTCCAAAGCCCGAAGAGAGTGCAAGCTAAGTATTTATAGTATAAATTTTGAAATTAAACAAACAATAGTGATATGGAAAGTTTATATTTTCTCATACCACTATTTTTTGTTGTGCTTATGATTTTCCCACTTTCGCTTAGGGTGAAACTTGCTTTGGATGTAAACAAAAAGCAAGCCATTACGAGCATATTTTTATGGAAGATAAAACTCATAACCTTGAAGGTATATGTTAAAGACAACAAACTATATCTTCTAACTAAACGCAAGAAAAAAGAAATTGAAATAAAACTTTCTATTAAAGAAATTTACTTTGTTGAAAGTATTGGTGAAAACTTAAAAGACAAAACAACACTTAGAAAAGTCAATTTTTATGGTAAAGTCGGGTTAGATGATGCAAAAAACACAGCAGTGGCCACTGGAAGTATTTTGATTGCTTTAAAAACTTTGTTTGCATACTTAAAAAATTACAAACCAACTTGTTCGATGAGTGCCAACATTTCGCCTTGCTATGAAAATTCAGTGTTTATTTTGTGTGCATATGTAAGTTTTACAATCACCATATTTGACCTTTTGTTTAGTTTAATAATTTCATTGTTTAGTTTAAGGAGTAAGGCATATGGAAAACAATCAAAATTATCTTGAAGAACTTATCAATTCATCTATTGAAAAAATAAGGAATTTGGCAGAAACAAACACAATAATAGGTGACCCAATCGTAAGTCCAACTGGAAAAATTATCATACCTGTGAGTAAGGTGTCAGTTGGTTTTGTTGTTGGTGGTGGACAATATAATTCTATCACCAAAAAACCACCTTATCCACTTGCAGGTGGGAGCGGTGGCGGGCTTTCTGTTACTCCAATAGGCTTTATTGTCGAAGATGGTGAAGAAGTTAAGTTTGTTGATGTCGAAGACAAGTCGGCATATCAAACTGTACTAAATTTAGCTAATGCACTTATCAATAAATTAGACAAAAAAGGTGTGAAAGATGAAAAATAAATTGTCGTGTTTTTTGTTATTATGTTTATTAATGTTTATTTTTGTACCAACTAACATCTCTGTAAATGGACAAGTGTTTGCAGATACAAGTGCACAAGCTATGGTTGTTATTGAAGCCAATTCAAATAGGGTGCTTATGGCGAAAAATGAAAATGTGCAAAGAGCAAATGCGAGTACAACAAAGATTGCAACATTTTTGACAGTACTTAAACATTGCGAAAGCTTTGACGAAATTGTAGAAGTAGATGATAGGGCGATAGGAATTGAGGGAACATCAATATATTTAAAGAAAGGAGAAAAACTTACAGTAAGGCAACTATTATATGGTATGATGCTTGTGTCAGGAAATGACGCAGCAACGGCACTTGCCCTTCATATTAGCCCTTCAATACAAGAATTTGCTCAGCTTATGACAAAAGAGGCGAAAGCTTGCGGAGCGCTTAACACAACATTCAAAAATCCTCATGGGCTTGATGAAGACGGACACAAAACTACGGCTTTCGACCTTGCTCAAATAACAAGAGAATGTTATAAATATCCTATTTTTGAGGAAATTGTCACAACAGAGAACACAAAAATACCAAACGGCGAAGGTGGTTATAGATATTTAAAAAACAAAAACAAATTGCTTTGGTCATTTGACGGGTGCAATGGTGTGAAAACTGGTTTTACAGATGATGCAGGGAGGTGTCTTGTAAGTAGTGCAAAACGTCAAAATATGCACCTTATTTGCGTTGTGCTATCTTGTGGACCAATGTTTGAAGAAAGTGCAAGTATGCTCTCGAATTGTTTTTCTAAGTACCATATGGCAAATTTATTGCCACCTTATAATTACATAAAAAGCATACCTGTACAAAACAGTGACAAGACTGATGTTAAAGTCTATACGCAAAGAGGTTTTTCTTATCCGCTTTCAAACGAAGAAGAGCAAAAAATTAAAATTGAGGTTATCACCGATGACTACTTGACGGCACCACTTGAAAAAGAACAAGTTGTTGGTGAAATAAAAATATATTTTGATAATCACTTGCTATTTTCTGAAAAAATATATACTATGGAAGATGTTAAATCAAATAAGATGATTGACACAATCAAAAGAATTTTAGAAAACTGGTGATTATGAGAATAAACAAATACATTGCACTCTGCGGAGTCGCATCAAGACGAAAAAGTGAAGATTTTATTACAAGTGGCAAAGTTAAGGTAAATGGAGAACTTGTCACTTCACTGTCAACTGATATTGACATAGATAAAGATAAGGTAGAACTAGAAGGCAAGGTATTATCCCTGCCTTCTAATTATGTTTATTATAAGTTAAATAAGCCAAAAGGTTACCTTTGCAGTAGGGAAGATGGAACTAATAGAAAGACAATTTACGACTTAGTTAAAAGTGATATGCGCCTATTTTCAATAGGTAGACTTGATTATGATACAGAAGGCTTAATTTTGCTAACAAATGACGGTGATGTTGCGCAGAAGATATCGCACCCAAAAAACAAAATAGAAAAAGAATATACTGTCAAAATTGAGGGTGGTATTGTTGAAAGCGAATTGGCTGTTCTTAGAAATGGCGTTATTGAAAATGGTGTAAGATTACCAAAAGCAAAAGTCACTGTTATTGAGCAAAATTCAAGTATGACAAAACTTAGCGTCATTATTCATGAGGGCAAAAACAGGCAAATTAGGCGAATGTTTGAATGTATAGGGAAAAACATAATACTTTTGAAAAGAGTTAGAATTGGAGAAATAAAGCTTGGTGGTTTACCAAGGGGAATGTACAAAAAATTAAATGAATATGAACTGTCTTGGCTATTAAGTAATATGGAGGAGATATGATTATAGCGATTGATGGACCAGCGGGGTCAGGCAAATCAACTTTGGCTATGCTCATTGCTGAAAAATTAAAAATTCACTCTTTTAATACTGGAATGATTTTTCGTGCAATAGCATACTTTTTGAATAAAAAAGGCATGACTATTCATGATGAATCAAAAATTGCGACGCTTTTAGATAATTGTGATATTAAAGTTTATTTTGAAAATGGCCAACAAAAAGTTTACATTGACAAAGAAGATGTTTCAGAGTATGTATCTTTGCCAAGTGTTGCACACCTAGCGTCTGAGTTTTCAAAGTTAAATGTTGTTCGGGAACAAGTTAAGCAAATTCAACGAAAGTTTGCAAAGACTTATGATTTAGTCGTTGAAGGTCGTGACATAGGAACAGAAATTTTTCCAGACGCCGATTACAAGTTTTTTGTAATTGCAGACCTTGACACTCGTGCAATGCGTAGATATGAAACATTGAAAAAGACGATTCAAGGCGTTGATTTGAATGAAATAAAAGAAGACTTAAAAAAGCGTGATTACGAGGATAGTCATAGGGAAATTAGTCCACTAAGGCAAGCAGACGACGCTATTGTAATTGACACAACAAATGACACAGTCAAGCAAAGCTTAGATAAGATACTTTGTTTTATTAGGAGATAAAATGTTTTTTTGGTTAATAAAAATTATTGCATTTATACCATTTTGGCTTTTGTATCCAACAAGAGTAAAAAAATTTGCTAAAATTCCCAAAGGCAAATGTGTGTTTGTCATAAATCACAGGAGCAACATTGACCCACTTATCATGCTCAATATGTTTTGGCGTGAACAGCATATTATCGCCAAAAAAGAGCTTTACAAAAATTGTATGCTTAGGGCAATTTTAAAGGGAATGAAAACTATTCCTATTGATAGAGAAAAAACTGAAATCATAACCATTAAACAGTGCTTGAAGGTTTTAAAAAATAACAAAATTTTAAGTATTTTCCCTGAGGGAACAAGAAACAAAACGGGAAAAGTGCTTGCTGAAATAAAAGAAGGAGCAGGACTTTTGGCAATCAAAGGCGATGCACCGGTTGTGCCAATTTGGATAAAGAAAAAATCAAAACCTTTTTGTTTAAATACCATCTATGTTGGTGAGCCTTTTTCGCTAAACAAAGATCAACTTAAAGAAAGTTCAGAGATTATAAAGCAAAAGCTATTAGCTCTTCATGACCAAACAATCAAGAAAAAATAATTTGATTTAGTGGACTTTATTTGTGAATGCTGTTAAATTATAATTAGGAGTAACGATGGAAGAAGTAAAGTTTAATTTGAGTGAGATAGACAAGACATTTGCCAGATACAAAAAAGATGACATTTATGATGGCGTTGTAATACTTAAAAGAGATGACGGAGTTATATTCAATATAGGCGGGAAAAGTGATGCCTTTATTGATAAAAGTGATTTTGAAGATTATGATGCCGTCAAAGTTGGTGATAGATTCAAAGTGGCAATACTTGGAACAAAGACTGAAGATGGAATGGTGTGCGTTTCAAAAAAGATTGCCGACCGAATTATCATAGGCTCGACAACGGCAGAAAAGTTAAGATTTGGTTCAGAAGTATCTTTTTATGTGACAGGAATAAAAGACGGAGATCTCGTTTCAAAACTTGGTGTATATGATTTGGTTGTCCCACATGATGAAATTGATACAAGACCAAAACATTTAAGCTATTATTTAAACAAACAGTTAAAAGGAATAGTTACTGAAATCAATCGTGATGACAAGCAAATTGTTTGCTCAGTGAAGATGTTAAAAGAACAACTACAAGAGTCATTAGAAAATCAATTTTGGAGCAGTATATTTATCAACAAAGTTGTCGACGGCGTTGTTGAAAAAATTATGCCATATGGGGCTTTTGTTAAAGTTGATGGTATTTCATGTTTTATTCATATCTCTGACATTGCATATGAAAGAGTTGAAAATATTGAAGATTACTTAAAAGTTGGTCAAACTTATAAGTTTAGAGTTATAAAGATTGATAAGCTTAATCACAAAGTATCACTTGGTTTAAAGCAGTTAACTGAAAATCCAAGAAAGACACTTTTAAAGAAATTGGCAGTTGGTGAGAAGTACCCAGGCACTGTTGTCAAAATTCTTGCTTTTGGTGCAATCATAAAATTGGACGATATGAATATATCTGGGCTTTTACATGTTTCTGATGCAACTTCGTCTAATAATAAAAGAATTTATGAAATAGTTAAACTTGGTCAAAAAGTTGAAGTGGAAATTAAGAGCATCGACATAGAAAAAGATAGAATTAGTTTCAAGTTATAAAGAACAAACACAACGAAAAAGGAGTTTTGCCATTTTGCAAAACTCCTTTTTGTATTTTAGTTATATTGATAATAGATTAAGTTTCTTATTCGTCTAATTTTTTCTCGACATCATCTATTTGGTCTTGAAGTTTCTTTATTTCAAGCTTTCTGTTTAATGTGTCAAGTCTTTTCTTTAATTGTATTTCATCATCGAAATTTGGAGCAGGGGAAGATGAGTCGAGTGTTATTGTTGTCCTTCTACTTAGTCCAGTCAATTTTAAACCGACAACAAAGTAAATCACCTGAAAAACTTCTACGCCAAGTATAAGTCCTATTGGCAAAACATATGAAAGATAATCAACAAAAGTTATGTCTGACATTGCAACATATACTCCAAGTGCAATCGTCGCCAAAAATGTCAATAAAATCATAATATAATAACATTTTGCAAGGGTGTATTTGCCATCAAGTTTTTTTGTTGTAACAATGTCGCATAGTGTCAACAAAAGCAAAATGCTAGCAACAGTGGTGAGAGTTATATCAAGCCATGTTACAATCGAAGTTTGAAGATATAATCTTCTTGCTGAAAGAAATATTGCGGTTACTAGACAGATAAAAGTTATTACGATCATTGTTCTATAAATCAATGATAAAAGTACTCTTTTTTGTTTGTTATCCATAAGCACCTCTTTTGTAGTTATGATATATTAAACTTAAAAAAAAGTCAAGAGCATTAAAATACTTGCGTGATATAAGCAAATGAGATATATTAACACTGTGGAGTTATTATGAAAGTTGCACTTATAACAGGCTCGTCAAGGGGAATTGGCAAAGATATAGCAAAAGTATTTGCAAGGCAAGGTTATGCCGTGGTTATTTGTTACAACAAATCAAAAGAGTGTGCAGAAAATTTGTGTGAGGAAATTGTTAAAAACGGCGGAAACGCCATTTCAACAAAACTTGATGTTACAAATATAGATGAGATAAAAAATATGCTAAGCTACACAATTAAGTGTTTTGGTCATATAGATGTGGTTATAAACAATGCAGGAATTGCTCATAAAGCACTTTTGATTGACGAAGACGAAAGCACTATAACCGATATTTTAGATACAAATTTAAAAGGCACAATAAATGTTACAAAATATGCGTTACCATATCTATTAGAAAATGGTAAGGGCAAAATCATCAACATATCATCAATTTGGGGCATGGAAGGGGCTTCATGTGAGGCTGTATACTCCGCCTCTAAGGCTGGAATAATTGGCTTTACTCGTTCAATAGCAAAAGAATATGCCTATAACAACATAACAGCTAATTGCATTTGCCCAGGTGTTGTTGATACCGATATGAATAAAAATTTGTCAAAGCAGGAACTTGATGACCTTGTTTCAAGTATTCCTCAAAAACGTATGCTTAAAGGTGAGGAAATAGGTAATCTTGCACTGTTTTTGGCAGAACAAACTGGTGATTATATCACAGGACAAAGCATAGTTATTGATGGTGGATTTTTGCTATAAAAGCGTTTATTATAATTATAAAAAATAGCCACAAACTCAAAGTTTGTGGCTATTTTAATGGAAGAAAAGAAGATGCTATGGAGCTGATAGCCGGAATCGAACCGGCGACCTATTGATTACGAATCAATTGCTCTACCGACTGAGCCATATCAGCAACACATATCTATTATATAATATTTCCTCGATTTATTAAAATGTTTTTTAAAAATAATTTATATTTTTCTAATAATAGCAACTACTTTTCCGACAACGCTTATGTTTTTGCCTTCGATTGGTTGATATAAAGGGTTTGCAGGATGCAACGATATCTTGTCTTCGTTTTTATAAAAATATTTAACAGTTGCTTTATCTTCAACCATAGCGACGGCAATTTCTCCATTTTCAACGGTGTTTTGAGAATGAACTATTGCCAAATCTCCGTCATTGATTCCTGCATCAATCATACTGTCGCCTCTTACTTTTAGTGCAAAAAGAAGACTATCATCATAATTTCCGATAAGGGAAGAGGAGATTACGAGTCGTTCTTCAATATTTTGCTCTGCAAGAATTGGTTGCCCAGCCGCAACTCGCCCGACAACAGGGAAATTCACAGTTGGTATTTCTTGTTTAACTAAATCAATACTTCTGCTTTTGAATCCAGATTTTTTAATGTAACCAGCGAGTTCAAGTCTATCAAGATATTTTTTTACGGAGTTTATTGATTTTAGATTGACATTTGCCGAAATTTCACGATAGGTTGGTGGATATCCAGAATTTTTGGTATATTCTTCAATAAAAGATAATATATCTTGCATTTTTTGTTCTGACTTTTTCATATTTTTTCCTTTTTCGGTTTAATAATAACAAACTTTTAGTCAAAAGTCAAACATTTGTTCTATTTTTACTACCTAAGTTTTACTTTATCGGCCACACTGCGTCTTATATCTTCGCTCATTGCTGCATAGTGCTTTTTGGTTGTATTTACATCTTTATGTCCCAAAACTTCTGCAACAACATAAATGTCGCCGGTTTCACGATACAAATTTGTGCCGTAGGTGCTTCTTAATTTGTGAGGTGAAATCTTTTTAAGTGGCGAGGCGATTTTGCTATATTTTTTAACTAAGTTTTCAACTGCACGAGTTGTTATTCGCTTTTTTTGAAGTGACACAAAAAGGGCATTTTCTTTGCTGTTTTCAAGCCATATTGCTCTGTCATCAAGCCACTTTAAAAGCGCATCTTTGACTTCATCAGAAAAGTACAAAATCACTTGGTTTCCACCTTTGCGTGTAACTTTAAATGAGTTGTTGTCAAAATCAACGTCATTTATATTTATGCCCACGCATTCGCTGACACGAATTCCAGTTCCAAGAAACAGGCTCAAAATAGCAACATCTCTTGACCTTGTGTGCTTGTTATAAGCTTGTTGGCGTTTTGTCATATGGTCGGGACAATCTGCTTCATTGATGAGCTTTGCCACTTCATCGACTTCAAGGCGTATGATGTCTTTGCTATGTATTTTGGGTGTGTCAACTTTTGCTGCAACGTCGGTTTTTATATTGTCATTTTTAAAGTTGTATTTAAAAAAGCTCTTAATAGTCGAGATTTTTCTTGCTTTTCCTTTTTCGCCATTATGATAAGTTTTTCCGTTATATTCATAATAGGTAAGATAGCTCAAATACATTTCAATATCACGAATTTTCAAGCTTTCTAGGTCAGCAAATGTAATATCTTTTACATTTTTTTTAAACACGTTGTTTGCTAAGTAATTGAAAAAAATTTCCAAATCTTTGCTGTAATTTAATCTTGTTAATGGTGAAGTGTAATTTTCAATTGACAAGAAAAAATTCAAGCAATAGTCGGGGAGTTTTTCAAGACTTTTACTTATTCCATTTTGACATTTAATTTCACGTTCTTTAACAAAATCACTCATACCGACATTTTAGCAAAACAAAAACAAGTTGTAAATAAATTATTGACTAATTGTTTGATTTAAGTTTATTATAATAATATGAAAAATCAAATTTTTTCTTTTGATAAAGCGTATATTGAAACTTTTGCAAGAGGCGTAAGTTATTCATATGTTGAAAATGCTTATAGCATTTTTCTTGATATTTTAGATGAATCAATGCAAGCTATCACGAAATTTCGACCTGTTGTAACAGACTATAATTGCCAAATAGTAAATGAATGTTTAAACGATGCACAGCTTCAAAATTCAACACTTGATATTTTTATGAATATAAAATCTCCACAACTTGAGCTTGGCTTAGTTAAACTAAACAAAAACTATATAAAAAAATGGTTTAACAAGTTAAAATTGGCATGGTCAAGCAATAAAAAACCAAAGAAAAAAAGATGGTGGCAAAGAAAAAATAAAACAAAAACCGACAAAAATGACGAAATTAAAATAGGCGAGAAATATGATTTTCAGGCATTTAAGAAACAATTGATGCTTGAACTAGCAAAAAGATTTACACCAAAAACAACAATATATGTGTCAAGTTATGGTTTGCTTGTTCTTTGTAGCGAAGATTTGGGCATGGACATAAATCTTTTTATATGTTTTTCAAATGGTGAAAAATACACTTTATTCAATGAGCTGACAATGAACTTGACTTACATTGAATTTAAAGATAGAGAAAAAAATATTCACACAAAAAGATTAAGTACAAATGATAATTTTGTAAAAGCGCTTAGAATTTTCAATGGTTTGTATAGAAATATTTATTCAAAGCCATTAAATCAAATTTTGCTAGAAAGTGTTTTGTATAATTGCCCAGATGAATTATTTGAAAACAATGCTTATGATATGTTTATAAAACTTATAAATTTTATAAATGTAAGTGCTATGCAAACTTTTAAATCAATAACAGATGACGAAACTTCAATAATAAAAAACAATTTAATACCACAAAGCGAAATTTATGATTTTGTGAACTTTTTAAAGAATTTGGCAAAATTACTATAATTTTCGCCTATTCTATGCCTTATTATTCGCAAAAGCTGTCTTTTGTGAATATTTAAACATCTTTGACTGTATCAATGTAGTTTTCGAGCACTATTCTCATCAAATCGCTTGTTTTTCTACGTTTTTCGCTTGCTAGTTGCTTGAAATTGTCTATTGTTTCTTGTTTTAGTCTAATACCACAAAATACTTTTTGCATTTATATACCTCCTTTTAATTAAATTTATTTGTTTAATTTTGTTAAACATTTTAACTATATATCATTGTTTAACATTTTGCCAACAGTTTTTTCAAAAAATTTTGTTTGTTGCTCCCCTGCCCTACCCTAATAGTATAGCGCTTGCGCGTGGGGTATGGGGTTATTGACCCCATTAAAGCCCCAAATAACGCATTTTTAGAGCCTAGAACGAACGAAACGAACGCGGACGAGTAGTTATATACCCTCAACACTCTTTCGTGTGTTTATGAGCCTAAAAAAAGGCAAAGCTTAGTTTTTTCGCTTCGCCTTTTTAATTCTCTCACGTATGATATCCTCTTTTTGCATTAAATATTGCTTTTCTGTCAAGCTTGTGTTTTTTAACACCTTTTCTCTGTTCCATTTTGCCATAAATTTGCGCTGTTCTTTTATCTCTTCGATTTTCTCTGGGTTTTCTAGTTCGTATAACAAATCAAAATATCTTGGTGGCTTCGCTGATCTTACATTGCCCTTTCCGTCAGATAAGAAAATTTCGTCACTTTCATATATCAAGTCTTTGTTTTTTTCAAAGTAATTTTTGCCAATGCCCGGCTTTCTTGACATTCTGACGAATTCAGGCACAAGCCCTTGCTTTTTATACCACTCTGCATCAATTCCCTGTTGTTTCTTCATAACATATCTAGCAGTATATGCGCAAGTTTCCCAACTTAACTTGCCAATAGATATTATGCCATTGCCCCAAAGTTCTTCTATGGCTTTAGATGTAAATATCTGGTCTTCTTGAAAATTCTTAAACATTGGTTTTTTGTCTGGAATAGGCATGTTGAATATCAACGCGTGATAGTGTGGCCTTTTTGTTTTGTCGCCATACTCTCCACATGCATAAAATCTTATGCCTGGGTTTGTATCTGTCTTTTTCCATCCGTATGTATACTCCCAATGCCGTCGCAACCGTTTAAAAAAGTTTTGCAAGTCCTTGGGCTGTAAAGTTCCCTTTATTGACTTTTCCCCGGTTTCTTTGTCAACATGTTCGACAGTGTGCAGATGTGCATCATCATAAGTGAGAGTTACAAAGTAATTTTCTTTCCACTGTTTAGCTTCTAGCATACATCTGTTGGCCCACGTCTTGGCATAGTCCATCCGACATCCAAGGCACTTACCACAAGGAACTTTAACTACTCTTTTTTCGAGCCAATCGTCAGTGATTTTTTCTCCGTAATAGTATTCTGCAACTATTAGCTCTGATGCTATTTTGCTTTCCGTTGTTATTATTAGCTTTTTCTTGCCACTTGGAAGAGTTAGCCCGGTATCACGCATAAGTAATGGATGAAAGCATGTCACGTTTTCCTCCTTTTAAGATTAATCAAAATGTCGACGTGATCGTCGACGTTGAGCTCAGCACAAATACTATTACTTGATTATATTTGTGCTGAGTGACACAAAATTGCTTATTTTAGCAATTTTAACAAACTGATTGCTGTGTTTACAATGCTTGTTGGACTGTCTTGTTTTTTGCCGTTTGTGCTTGCAATACTTTTGACAAGTCCCGCGGCTGCATTAATGTTGTTAGCAAGTGATGCGCCATGATTATTATTATTAGTGAATGCATTATTTCCACTTGCTGCCATTCCTGTTGGTGTGCTTGCGCCACCCTGTTGGAAGGCAAGCGCCGGGTTAAGCCCGGCCGCTTCCATGTCTTTAATTGCCCGTTGATATGATGTGTTGCTCATGTATTCTTCCCACTGTCTTTGTTTAAGCGCTTCTTGTGCGTTGAATTGGCGTGTTATTTCTGCTTGTTCGGCATTGTACTGCCTTTCTTTTGCTGCTGTTCCAAAGCCTAGCCAATCCTTTATGTTTTCCCACGTACCTTGATTTTGATAGTTAAACTCCATAAATCACCTCTTAATTATGGTCAATTAGTCCTGGGATGCTGTACATTGGCATTGGCCTTGCTGCTTTTATTGAAAAGTAGAAGTCGCATGTAAATTGGTCACTTACTGTACTTTGTACTGCCAATGTTTGGTCAATTGCTTCTGTTCCCTCGTCGTTAAATTCTTGGCTTAATGTAGGCAATGTTTCAAATTCTAGTCCGTAGTGCCAAATATTTCCATTTTTTTCCGCATTACTTCGTAGTTGACCTGTGATCAAGTTTGGGTTATATCTGTATTCTGCCCATGCCTCCTGGTAGCCGAACACTTCATTGTCTTTATTATTGTCTTCTTCTGTTTTTTGACTTCCTGCTTGAGTTATGTAAAGTTCTTTGTTTAATATAGGTTGTTCCCCAATGTTTGCTAATGCTGGCCAATAATAGTCAAATCTTCTAGTCCTTGACCAAAGTTTGTTAATGCCTTGTTGGTAACTATTTACAACTCTTACACATGCTAGTCCAATTATGAACCCGTGCTCAGTGAAAGATTTTGTGAAGCTTCGATTACTCCCGGCAGTGTTTGAAAATGCTGCAGCATTTCCTTGTGGTGAATTTTCTGTACCTTCGCTTGTTTGTAGGACTTGCATCATGTTTATTGGACAACGTTTTCCGCCCAGGTACTCCGGCCTTTGTTGGCGCGCATCTGCTGACGTTACCCCGAAATTGCTTTTAATAATTTCGATATATCTAGTTCCTCCGCGCGCATCTTTTTCGAGTTGTCTTTGTACAGCAAAGGCAAGACGTATGTCATTTATGTTAATTGCTGTTGCATTTGTTAGGTCGGCTATCATACCGCTTAGATTTGGATCTGTTGTTAGTCCCATTATTGTTGGATTTGATGGCGCTGCGTTTACTGATGTTATTTTATCTCCTGTGTTCTTTCTAGTTTCTTCGCTTGATGCATATAATCCTGTTATGCCGTTTTTGGCTGGCTCTGTTACTCCTTCTAGTATATTATTTGTTGTTGCAGTTGCTGCTACTAAGTTCCATGTGTAGTCATTTACAGTTGATGCCCCTGGTGCTTCAAGTCCTATTGCTGTCCCATTTCCTATTACGGGAGCACTGTCTCCAAGTGGTATTGTTATTGGGCTACCTTTTTGTGGTTCAGGCAGTGCACTTGTAAAGTAGTCGTGTAATTTTGCCACCTTCAAACATTTTGTAGTTCCTGCTTGTACATATTTCGCTGTAGGGAATGCTATTATGTTGCCATCCACATTTTTTTGCACGTCTAGTGGTGCAATTATATTTTGGTTTCTGAACCATTCATTGTAGATTAGTACATATCCTCTGAATGGTAGAGCGTTAACTCCTTTTTCTGGTCTTGTAATGTTTTGTAATCCTATGCACTTTTTTGTTGGAATTCCCATGTGGTCGCCGATGCTACCCGGTTCATATGTTGTTATTATTGTTGGTATCTGATATTCTGTCTCTTCTTCGTCCCATTCTCCCGTTTTATTTTCGCCCATAAATTCTGGCCAATGGTCCCAAACTAATCTGTTTGGTACAAAGAAATAATATAGGTCCAAGTATGCTGTATCCATAACCGGTTTTAATGGCGTATTCATACGAATAACATATCCGGTATCAATGTTGAATGTGTCCCCCGGTAATATTTCTTGTACGAGAATTGGGACTAATTCACCCTCATTAAAAGTTGTTTTGTGACCGTGACTTAGGTCGAATATGCTTCTTTTTATGTCCACATTTGGTAGTTTGCTAAAATGTAGTTCTGTGTTTCTATTCGCCATCTTTTACCTCCTGTTGTTTTGGTTGTTCGATTTTATAAGCTTTTAAAATATCTTGCTGAGTTATTTGCTCCCCGCTTATTATTTTTTCTTTTAGTTCTTCTGGCATAGCCTGGTATTTTTGCCCGGCATTTTGCGCCATTGCGTTTAGGTCATTAATGTTATTTGGTGTTATGGTGCTGTCACCGTAGTTAAGTGCTGGTTTTTTGTAGAGTACTCCCAAATCTCCATTTTTGAAGCGTTCAAGGATGTTGTATATCATTGTGTCTTCTTTGCCCTCTTGAATTTTGGCGTAAACGTTAACTTTGCCGGTTTCTTTGTAGTCAATTGACCCATCTTTGTTGGTTATGCGTTTAATTATTCTTCTAAATCCGTCTCCTGTTGCCCCTTTGCCTTGTTTTGGCGGATTTTGCATTGTTAGAAATTTCATGTTACTCTCCTTTTAAATTTCCTATAAATAAGCTCTTTCTATTGATTGTAGTATTCTGATTGCTTCAAGTGGTTTTATTTTGTTTTTAAATAGAATTTTTGTAATTTCTTCTATAATTTCAACTGCTTTTTTTTTATCCATTTACTCACCTTCTTTTATAATAAAGTCATTTGCTTTAGCAATATATTTTGGTTGGGTTGCTGTAATCTCTCCTGTCTGGTCGTTGTACTCGCCCATTGTCCACAGCTCTTTGTCGTCTGGATAAGTGTTGACTTGGTTTGGCTGTTGTGCTTGTGCCATTCCGCTAAATGCTCTTACTGCTACCGCGTCATTTTGCATCACAAAAGGTGCTGTAAATCCTATTTTTGTATCTTTTATTGCATATATTTTACTTATCATTTTTTTATCTCCTCTATTTTTGTTTGATTTTTTAAAATGCCCTTTGGGTCTTTTTTCTTTAATATTTTTGGCTTGTAAATTTCTTCAAGCCATTTTTGAATTTTATTCATTTTTTAATCTCTAGTTATAGTCTTATGCCTCCCCTGTTAATATTAGGGTCAACATTGACTTTTTTTGTTTTGCGTGCTGTTCTTGAAAAAATTTCGCTATCTATTCGTTTTCTTGTTTTACTGCGCATCTTTCAATCTCCTTTTTTAAGTTTTTTTGAACTGATTTTGTTATGTACGTTCCTAGGTCGTCTTTTATTGCGTCTAGTACGAAATTAGTTATTCTTGTTGTACTTGCTGATGTTCCTAGCAAGTTCTTTGCTTGTTTAATGTAAGTAGGCAATGTCTTTGCTATGTTTGCTACTGTTTCAAGTGTGTTTTTGTTTTTTAGTTTTATCATAATAATTAAGTATACAAACATACTAAGTGCGTTAATAGCGACTGTCCCTATACTTACCCAATTTTCAATACTCATATTACCTCCTTTTTTGTTAAATATTGAATAACATTGTTAAACAAATATTTTAAAAAGTTGCCTTTTGTGAATATTTAAACATCTTTGACTGTATCAATGTAGTTTTCGAGCACTATTCTCATCAAATCGCTTGTTTTT
>CALWTI010000004.1 GCA_944384425.1 uncultured Clostridia bacterium
GGCACATATTTATGCAAGTGCCACAAGATATACATTTTTTTGGATCTACCATACTAAATCTCCTTTTCCTTCATGCGTGGTTAAGTTTAACATAATATATTTTTTTTGTCCACTAGAAAAGTTTATTTTTTGAATATTTTAACAAACTCAAATAAACTAAGTATTATCAAAAAAATTCCAAATAATAATTTTAATACATTTGCATCAATTAAATTTGCTAAAAAACTGCCTATTATTGCAAAAATAATACCCGAAGGAATAAGAAGCCATAAGAATTTTGGCTGAATTAGTTTATTTTTTATATGAATTAAAATTGCAACAACGCTCATTGGCAAAAATGCCAACAAATTATATCCTTGCGCAAGTATTTGACTAACTTGTGAAAATATTGTCAATAATGGAATTAAAAGAGTGCCACCACCCATACCCATGGCACCTATTACCCCCGATAAAAAGCCGAAAATAATGAATAAATACCACATTTATATCACCATCTTTATCCCAGCCACAAGCATTATTATTGCAAATATTGCTCTTAAAATTTTACTGTTTATTTTGCTTAAAAAAATTGCACCCAAAACCCCACCACAAACGGCGCCCAAAGTTACCCAAGAAAAATTGACAAAATCTATATCATTATTTAATATGTAGATTATGGCACTTACAATACAAAGTGGCAAAATTACACAAAGAGTTGTTGCATGAGCTTTTTTGCTTTCAAGGTTCATCACTTTTTCAAGAATTGGAACGCAAAGCATACCACCCCCGCCCCCAAAAAATCCATTCACTAACCCTATAAGTGCCCCACAGCCAATTAGAATAAATATTTGTTTTTTTGAAAATTTGCTTTTCATAAAAATATTGTTGCACAATTATCAAAAAATATTTGCAAATATTGCCACAATGCTATATACTAATTGAGTTTAATTTAATAATTATTATAAAAGGTGTTTTATGTTTACGACTAAAAGAAAATTTAACTATTTATCTATCATTATTATTAGTTTGCTTCTTGCAATTTGTTTATGCTTTTCACCTACATTTAGCACAAGCGTTGCATCAGCAGAAACAATGGCATCAAATGAACTAACTATTACAAATAGCGATTTTGATTCATCTTCAACCACATCTTTGCAATCAACTCCAAGCGGTTGGTCAAGAGTTGGCACTTCAAATGGTACAAATGGTGTAATAAGCGTCAATGCTGACACTTTTTCTAACCGTGCATCAAGTTACGCCTTGACAAGCTCTCAAAACCCAAGCAAGCCATACACTCAGCCAAACAATGAGCTTGATGACCATATTCTTATGATAAATGCAAAAAGTGAAGCTGACACAAATGAGTCAAACCACCTTGGCTATAAGTCAAATGACATCTCACTTGAAGCATATTCATATTATCGTTTCAGCATATGGACATTGACACAAACAAACGCTCACGCATCAATATATATTGACGGGCTTGGTGATGACGCTTTAAACACAAGTTTTGAAAACTACACAACAAACGGCTGGACTGAATACAGATTTTATATTGCAACAGGAATTGATTCAAAGACTGTCAACATTCAACTTTGGCTTGGAACAAAGACAAATGACAGCCATAACGCAGTGTTCTTTGACCACATCACAGCTAGACAATTATCAGGCAACTATTTTTATAACGAAGCTGGTCAATATGTTGGAACAAGCGATGTTGCATTAAATAGAATAAATGTCATCGACCTAAGAGATACACTCGATGGCATGATTGAAAATGCAGATTTTGAAAATGGCGACTTCACTGGCTGGACTGTTGAAAACTACTTACCTATCGGTGGCGACGCAAAAATAGTTAGCATACAAAATTCTGCAAGCATGGAAAGTTTGGGACTTGATTATCTCGGTTCTTCACTAAGCGAACAAAACAGATATGCCCTACTTATGTATTCAACATCAAAAAATGCAGTGACAATTGAGTATGAAAGCACTTCTTTTGAAGTTTTGCCTTATGAAACATATAAAATCACAGTTTGGGCAAAAGTCAGTGACGACTTTGACGGAACTGCATATGTAACTCTTCGTGAAGGCACTGATGTGTCAAACTTCTATGGTGAAGAGTATGCTGAAGACTTTTATACTCCAATAGAGCAATCAGTTTCAATAACATCAAACACTAAAAATGAAATGACAAATGACTACACACCTTATTACATCTTTGTTAAAGGTCATGACCTATTCAAAACTTCTTTCTCACTCGTACTTGGCTTTGGTAACGATGAAGAAGGTGCAAAAGGCAGTATTGTATTTGACGACATAACTTTTGAAAGTATTTCACACGAACAGTTTGACGACGCGACAACAACAAATGCAATATCTGTTGAACCTACAATCCTTACTGGTTCACCTTCAGTTGAGAATGGAACATTTAACACATCGGACACACTAGACAAAAACTTTGAGTATCCTGTTAAGCCTGCTAGTTGGACAAGCGAAACTGAAAATGACACATCGAATATGTACGGAATTGTCAACACCTACTCACCTTTATACAATGACCACAGAGCTGAATACGGCAATGCACAAAACCCACAAAACCCATCAAGCGTTTCAACTCTTGGCGTTGATAAAGATGTGAATAATGTCTTGATGATGTATAACTATCAAGAAACATATCAATCAGTAACTAGTGCAAATATTTCGACTACTGCTAATAGCTATCAAATGTTGTCTTTTGATTACAAAACAGTTGCTCAAAATTTAAACAACGCACTTATGAGCGTTTATGTTCTTGACAGCGACAACAATGTTTTGTATGCAGATGAAGGTTTGTCAAGTAGTGCATGGACAACATATTCTATCTTGGTCAACACAGACACATACGCAACAACATTAAAACTCAAAATTGCACTCGGAACAAGTCAATCACCTGTTATTGGATTTTTGTATATTGACAATGTCAAATTTGAAACAAATTCAAATATAACTGACGACAATTATGAAGATTACCAAAAAGCAAACAACACACTTGACTTCTCACTTACAAACTTTGGCTTTGTTTCAAGCGAAACAGTAAAAGACATACACACCCCATACATGTATGAGCAAAAACTTGAAAATGGAGAAAATCCAGAACAAGGAAACATTGCAATTTATGGTGGTATGATTGATGCTACAAATAACATCTACGGTATACAAAACAGTACAAACGGCACATCAAATGAGCAATATATCCCAGCATTTATTTCTGAATACGCTGTTGGCAAATATACCCTTACCGGCAAAGAATCAATAACTCTTGACGCTGACACTTACTACAAAATCTCAATCGATGTTTTAACAAGATTTAGTGGCGACACAGCTCAAGAAGGCGTAGATGATAAAGACAAACTTGCCTTTGGTGCAGTGTTTGGGCTAAATGGTATGGACAAGAATTTTGAAAACATTGTTTCAAATGACGCATGGACAACTTACACAATTTATGTAACAGTTTCTGAAAGTACTGATGTAAAACTTCAACTTGGTATTTTGAACGAAAGCACAAATATTTTAGGTCAAGCATTCTTCGACAACTTCACACTAGAGACCATTGATGAAAGTGCATATAACAGTGCAACGGAAAAGTATGCTGATGACAATAAAGTTTTGATATTGACATCTAGCGACACAACAACAGAAGACGAAGACACAGCAACTGATGACACAACAAGTGACGAAGACACCGATGGTATGATTTGGTATGTCATCCCTACCGCAATATTGTTTGTTGCCCTTGTCATTGCCCTTTGTGCTTACTTTATGAGAAAGATAACAATTAAAAAATGGGAAAGAAAGAAAGCAAGCGAATACGACAGAGAAACTACCCTTCACAGAGATGTTGTTAGACGTGAAGCAGAACAAATCAGAGATGCAAAAATTAAAGAATATCAAAACAAGATTGATGACATTAAAGCACAATTAACTGAGATGGAACAAACACATCAAGAAGTTCTTAAAAAACAGCGTACAACATCTGGGCAGCAAGAAATTACAAAAGCTATGGAAAAAGATTTCAAGGCATATGCTTCAAAACATACCAAACTTGAAAATCAAATCGAAGCTCTCAATGCTAAGATTGAAAACTTTAAACTCCCTGAATACTTGATTTCAATTCAACGCGGAATAATTGCAGAACGTGTTAAAAAAGAAAAGCAAGAAAAAGAAGCTAAACTTAAACAACAAAAAGCTGAGAAAAAAGCAAACAAACAAAAAGCAAAGCAAGAAAAGAAAGAAAGTAAATCAGAGTAAAAAAAGTTGACACCACAAGGTGTCAACTTTTTTAATTTAATGTCGATAATATTCCATTCAAAATCTCAATATGCTCATTCTCATCACTAATTATGTGGTTTAATATGTTTATTACTTCTTGATTTGTTAAACAAGATATCATACTTTGATATTGACTTATTGCACACTTTTCGCTTTTTAGTGCATATTCAATTATTCTTTTAGCGTCACCATTTATGTAGTTTATTAGCCGTGTTGTAAAATACGCATCACGCTGTGGTGGATATGCAGTGTATATTGGGTCAACACCAAGCCTTACGAGCGTTTGTGCTAATAGGTTCAAATGGTGCATTTCAGTCTCGCCTATCTCCATAACCTTTTTCGCCTCGTCTAAATAACCTAGCTGTTCAAGCCAAATTGAAAAATAAGCATATTGAAGTATTGCACCAAGTTCACTATTTCTGCCACTGTATGCAGGAGCAATTATGCGTGCACTTTTTAGGTCCAAAGAAAGCTTTGATAAATCATAGTCATTTGTTTGCTCGTTAATGGCTGATGGCGACTTAACTATTTCTCGCTCTCTTACTTGCTCTTGTTCTTGGCTTTGATTTTGGTTTTGGTCTCGGTTTTGGTCTTGTTGTGCTTTTTCTTCCATAAAAAAACAACTCCTTTTTTGTTTTATATTCCGAGGAGTTGTTTTTTGTTACTAAACATTAAATCTAAATAGCATTACATCGCCATCTTGCACGACATAGTCTTTACCTTCTATTCTCACCTTGCCCTTTTCTTTTGCTGCATTGTAGCTACCACATTCAACCAAATCTTCATATTTAACGACTTCGGCACGAATAAAGCCTCTTTCAAAGTCAGTATGAATTTTACCTGCTGCTTGTGGAGCTTTTGTACCCTTTTTAATTGTCCAAGCTCTGCACTCGCTTTCTCCTGCCGTCAAAAAGCTCATGAGTCCCAAAAGGTCATAGCTTGCAGTGACTAGTTGGTCAAGTCCGCTCTCTTTTATTCCAAGTTCGTCTTTGAACATTTGACGCTCATCGCTATCAAGTTTTGTCAATTCTTCTTCAATTTTTGCACAAAGCGCTATTGTCTTTGCATTTTCTTTTTCTGCATATTGTCTGACCTGGTCAACATACTTATTTGGCTTGCCGATGTCATTTTCACCTATATTTGCACAGTATATCACTGGCTTTGTTGTGAGTAAGAAAAATGAATTTATAATCTTTTGCTCGTCTTCGTCGTTTGCTTTAACTGTACGGGCGTTTTGACCGTTTTCAAGTGCTGTTTTTATCTTTTTAAGTATTTCAAGTTCTTTTTCTGATTGCTTTTCTCCAACTCTTGCAAGTTTATACAATTTATCATATCTTTTTGTCACTGTTTCCAAATCTGCAAGCATAAGTTCAAGATTTATTGTTTCAATATCTCGAATTGGGTCAACAGTTGCATTGACATTTATTATGTTTGGATCGTCAAAACATCTAACAACATGGCAAATCGCATCAACTTCACGGATATGGCTCAAAAATTTGTTTCCAAGCCCTTCACCTTTACTTGCGCCTTTGACAAGACCTGCAATATCAACAAATTCAATTGACGCTGGCGTGATTTTCTTTGTGTTGTACATTTTGCCAAGGACATTCAGTCTTTCATCTTTAACATCAACCACTCCGACATTTGGCTCTATTGTGCAAAATGGGTAGTTCGCACTCTCTGCGCCTGCCTCTGTTATTGCATTAAATAGTGTACTTTTTCCAACATTTGGTAACCCAACAACTCCGATTTTCATATGTCTTTTCCTTCTTTTAATATAACTGTTTTATGTCATAACTTGTTCCCGACTTCGTGTCGTTTAAAATTATTCCACAAGAAACAAGCTCATCTCTTATACTGTCTGCAAGTGCATAGTTTTTTTGCTGTTTTGCATCAAGTCTTTGTTTTATCTTATCTTCAATTTCTTTTCTTGTTATACCCAAGATATTGAGATATTTTTGTTTCAAACTTTCTATAAATTCAATAGGTTCGTGTTTAAATAGTCCAAGTATGTCTTTTATCAGTGGCAACACACCTTTTATTGCACCGCCTGCACGGGCGTCTTTTAGTTTGTATTTTGAACATTCGCTAAACAAATCTGCAATGACCTTTGCACTATTAAAGTCATCGTCCATACTCTCATAGAACTTATCTTTTAGGTCATTATTTTGTTCACATTCTTTAATAGTTGAAAGCACATTATAAAAATAGTACAAATTTTTTTCAGCAAGTTTAAGTGCTTCATCTCCAAGGTCTTGCGTTGATGTGTAGTGATTTACAAGAATTGCATATCTTATTACTTCACTATCATATTTTTTTAACAAGTCGTCAACAAGCATAAAGTTTTTAAGGCTTTTGCTCATCTTCTGCCCATTTATTGTGATAAGCCCGTTATGCAACCAATATTTCGCAAGGTCACAACCGTTTTCACAATAGCTTTGTGCTATTTCATTTTCATGGTGTGGAAAGATTAAGTCTTTTCCACCGCCGTGTATGTCTATTTGGTCGCCAAGGTATGTCTTTATCATGGTTGAGCATTCTATATGCCAACCCGGCCTTCCCTGTCCCCAAGGAGATGAAAAACCAAACTCTCCTTCATTTGTATGTTTCCAAAGTGCAAAGTCCAAGTTATCATGTTTGTTGTCTGCATTTTCAATTCTGACGGAGTCAATAAGCTCATCAATTTTTCTATTTGAAAGACGACCATAGCCATCATATTTTTTTACATCAAAATAAACATCCCCATCGCTTGTTTCATAGGCATAGCCCTTTGTTATTAGGTCTTTAACAAATGTAATTATCTGGGGGATACATTTTGTCACTCTTGGCCTAAAATCTGGCTCTACTACGCCTAAATTTTGCCATGTGGTGTTAATTATCTTGATACGCTCATCGGCAAGCTCTAATGGAGATATTCCCATTTCTTTTGCCTGCAAAATTGACCTATCGTCGATGTCCGTATAGTTAGAGGCATACAAGACATCATAACCTTTGAGTTTTAAATATTTGTATATCATATCAAAAGTTATTGCCTGTCGTGCGTGGCCAAGGTGAACAAGTCCGTTTGTTGTCATTCCACAAACATACATTTTTACTTTGTTGCCATCTAATGGCAAAAAATCTTCTTTTTTTTTGCGTAATACATTATAAACTCTCATATCATTCCTCAATTTGCGAAATTTTGTCTTTTTTAATTTTTGTAACCTTGAATTGTAAAACAAAATTTTTATCTTTATATGTCAAAAGTGCACAACAAAGTGCAGAAATTATTGCACCAACCGTGCCTGAGATTATGTCAAACATTGTGTCAAACAAGGCATTTTGACCAACTAAGTCACTGGCACGTTGCATATCAGCCCCAAAGAGTTCATCAATCATAAACTCAAATATTTCCCAAAGTGCCGTTAGCGACAATGAAAAACAAAAAACAAAAAGAAAAATATATACAGGAGAATTTGCCCCTTTTTTTGCAAGGTGGTTTACTAAAAACATTGCCAAAAAGCCCAAAAGAAGCCCCGCAAGTGCATGAATTAAGATATCCCACCACCACAAAATGTGATATAGGTCTAAAAATGAGCCAAGGTATATACTCAAAAACAGAAACAAATAAAACAAGCTTGTTGCCGTCCTTGGAAATTGAATTTTAAAAATAAGACGAAGATATAGTGGCAAAAAAACAAGCGCGATTGAAAGTATTCTCCCAATAAGTGGCATAGGCGAAGTTTGTGCTCCATTTACTAGGTCACGAATACAAAAACCAGCCGATATGATAAATGCCACCAAAACGCCCATAAAAAGCATTATATTTATTACATTGAATGCGTCAAAATTGCGTTCTCTTTGTTTTCGTTCCAAAAAACTTTTCATATTTTTAATTATCTCATAATAACTTGAATAAATCAACTTTTAGACACAAAAAAACTCACTTAAATGTGAGTTTTTTGTATGACTATTAAAGTGAAAGATTTTGGTCTTCTGAATTTTGTTTGTCGTCTTGTTTTTCTTCTTGATGTGTAGCAACAAGCTTAGGTTCACTCTCTTTTTGTTGTTCAAGATTAGAAACTTCAACATTGTTTTCCATAAAGTCGTTGATGGACAAACTATCTGCCTTAGATTGATAAGCAACGCCTAAAGTGATGCCAACAACACCAATTGCAAAACCACCAAGCAAACAGCCAAAGAGTGCTAAGCCAGTTAAAGTAAACCCTACGCACATAGTGGCAACGCCAAGTGCAATCCCACTATAAGTGGATATACTGGAAATTGTCTTTAATTTCATAACTTTTTTCTTATATTGTTTTTTAATACTCATAAAAACTCCTAACGATTATAGTATAGCATAAAGCAAGAAATTGTCAATAGTCAATTTTTAGTCAATGCCTTTCATTGTGAGTGAGATTCTCTTTTTCTCAACATCTACGCCAAGAACTTTGACTTGCACAATGTCGCCTACTTTTAATACTTCGCTTGGATGTTTGATATATTTATCACAAATTTGAGAAATGTGAACAAGTCCATCTTGGTGAACTCCAATATCAACAAAGGCACCAAAGTCAATGACATTTCTCACAGTGCCTGTTAGCACCATTCCTTCTTTTAAGTCTTCAAGTGAAAGCAAATCACTTCTAAGCACTGGTTTTGGCATACTCTCACGAATATCTCTGCCCGGACGCAAAAGCTCTTCAACGATATCAACAAGCGTTGGCACACCAACGTGACATAGCGAGGCAACTTTTTCTTCGCCTTCTTTTTTTATCATATCTTTTAGTGATGATATATTGCCGTTTTTAACATCTTCGCTTGTGAAGTTATAGTGTTGTAATAAAATTTTAACCGCATCGTAACTCTCTGGGTGAACAGCCGTGTTGTCAAGCACATTGTCGCCGTCAGTAATACGCAAAAAGCCTGCACACTGCTCAAACGCCTTTTGACCAAGTCCTGAAACTTTTAAAAGTTGTTCCCTATTTTCAAAACGCACAATTTCTTGCCTATATTTGACAATGTTTAATGCGCTCTTGGAGTTTAGTCCTGAAACAAATTCTAGTAGTCTTGGAGATGCAGTATTCAAATCTACGCCAACACTATTGACGCAATCTTCAACAACACCTGTAAGCACTTCGGTTAGTCTTGCCTGTGGCATATCGTGTTGATACTGCCCAACGCCTATTGACTTAACATCTATTTTGATAAGTTCGCTGAGTGGGTCTTGAAGTCTACGAGCGATGCTGACTGCACTTCTTAAATTGACATCATAGTCTGGAAATTCCTGTGCTCCAAGTTTTGATGCACTGTAAACAGATGCTCCTGCTTCATTTACCATTGCATATGAAACTGGGCGGGATATGTGCTTTAATAGTTCAACAACAAATATTTCACTTTCTTTGCTTGCCGTTCCATTGCCTATTGCAATTATGTCGACTTTGTCCTTATTTATGAGTTTGGTCAAAATCTCCATACTCTCTTCGGTTTGTGACTTTGGTGGAGTTGGATACACAACGGCGGTGTCAAGAACATCACCTTTTTTATCAATAACTGCAATTTTGCAACCCATTCTATATCCTGGGTCAAAGCCCATAATGACATTGTTTTTAAGTGGTGCTTGCAAAAGAAGTGGACGAAGGTTGACATCAAACATCTTTATTGCCTGCTCGTCTGCCCTTTCTGTCAATGATGTTCTTAGCTCTCTTTCAAGTGATGGGAACAAAAGCCTATCATAACTGTCAACTATTGTTTCTTGCATTATGTCGTGAGTTGCTTGGTTTTCTTTTAAATAAACTTTTTCAATTTCTTTAAGTGCTATTTTTTCATCCAAAACAACATTTACTTTAAGACAATCTTCTTTTTCGCCACGGTTTATTGCTAGTATTCTATGGCTTGGCATTTTCTCAACAGGCTCTGTATAGTCTGCATACATCTCATATGTCTTATTTTTCTCGTTGTCGAGAAGCGAAGTCTTTATGCTTGCCTTTTTCTCCAAAAGTTCACGAAGTGTCTTTCTTAGTTCACTATCATCACTTATCATTTCTGCAATGATATCTTTTGCGCCAGACAGAGCTTCCTGTGGGGTTTTGACGCCTTTTTCTTCATTTACATACACTTCACATAGTTTAAGTATGTCGCCGTCATACTCTTGCTTGACAATAATGTCTGCAAGTGGTTGCAAGCCTTTTGCAATAGCAACCGATGCACGCGTTTTACGCTTTGGTTTATATGGTCTATATATATCTTCAACTTCTGTCAAGGTCTTTGCGTCATTTAGTTTTGTTGCAATCTCATCAGTCCATTTGTCTTGCTCTTTTATGCTATTTTCAACTTCTAGTTTGCGCTTTTCCAAGTTACGCAAATAATTTAGTCTATCATTCATCTCACGCAAAATTTGGTCATCAAGACTGCCTGTGAGCTCTTTTCTGTATCTTGCGATGAAAGGTATTGTGTCTCCCTCATCAATCATTTTGACAATGTTTTCAACTCTATCAAGTCTGACATCAAACTCTTTGGATAATGTTTCATTTATGTTCATTTTTTAACCTCTTTTTTATTTCATCAACTTTTTTGTAAATTTGCTCCACATCTTCATTTGTGTATTTGCCATCACGATACAAAATTTTTCCGTCAATCATGGTCAGTTTAACATCAGACGACTTCGCCGAATACACAAGGTTAGATACTAAATTGTCATGTGGGTGCATATGCGGATTATGAATGTCCACAACTATTATGTCTGCCTTTTTGCCTTTCGCAATTTCCCCATTGTCAAAGCCTAGTGCTTTTGCTCCGTTATATGTCGCCATTTTAAGCACTTCGCCTGCCTTGACCACACTTGCATCGCTTATGCTCACCTTTGAAAGCGTTGCGACCAAAAACATTTCTTTGAACATATCTAGGCTGTTATTTGACGCCGGTCCGTCTGTGCCTATTGTTATGTTTATGCCCTTGTTTTGCATTGCGTACACTGGAGCAATACCACTTGCAAGCTTCACATTTGACGATGGGCAAGTGCATATGCTTGCGTCATAGTCAGACAAAATTTGCAAATCATCTTTGTCCATATGCACACAGTGGTAGCACAGTGTTTGCCTATCAAAAAAGCCCAAACTTTCAAGATATTGTGGAGGAGTGAGTCCGCCATTTTGAACTGTGCAGTTGCCAACTTCGTCAAGCGTTTCACTAAGGTGTATGCTCATTGGCAAATTGTGTTTTGCTGAAAAGTCAACACTTTTTTCAATATCTTCTTGTGTGGTTGAATATATCGCATGAATATAAACACATGGCTTTAAAAGTGAACTGTCGTAGTCTTTAAATAAATCAAGCTGAGATTTTAAATAAGCTTGCAAATCACCACTCACCTTTCTTGTTGAAGGACCAAAGCCTACGCGCGCCCTAAGTCCCGACTGTGACAACGCCTGCAAAATTTTGTCATTTTCAAAATAACATTCTTCAACTGTTGTGATTCCACTTGCAAGATATTCAAGCACTGCAAGTTTCTCACCCCAATAGATGTCATCGGGCGTCAGTTTGTTTTCAAGTGGTATCATATAATTATAAAGCCACTCATCAAGTGCTGTGTCATCACCTGTGCCACGAAGAATTGACATTGGTGAATGACAGTGAGCATCGACAAAACCTGGCATGACAATATTTTCGTTACAATCAATAACTTCGTCAAATTCGCCAAAAATGGACGTGCCGACATATTCAATGGTGTTTCCACAAACTATGACATTGCCAAGTGACAATGTGGCATCTTGAACATTTAATATATTTGCATTCTTAAATAAAATTCTCATAAAAGCCCTTATATTTGTCATATTAAGATTAGTACAATTATACCAAAAGGAGGGAAAAATGCAAACAAAAAAGATAATTCTTCATTGCGATGTCAACAATTTTTATGCGTCATGCGAATGTGCGTTGAACCCTTCAATAAAAGACCAACCTGTCGCCGTCACAGGCGAAGTCACAAAAAGAAATGGTATCGTGCTCGCAAAAAATGAAATTGCAAAGCAGTTTGGCGTCAAGACTGGTGACGTTATTTTTGAAGCGAAAAAAAAGTGTCCTAACCTTGTTTGCGTTAGACCGCACCACAAAATTTATGAAAAGTATTCAAGGCGCATACGAGCAATATATGAAGAATACACCGACAAAGTTGAGCCTTTTGGAATTGATGAGTGCTGGCTTGATATAACTGACACAGTCAAGTTTTTTGGCGATGCAATAAATGTGGCAAACACACTCAGAAAAAGAATAAAAGAAGAAATTGGCGTGACCATATCTGTTGGGGTTAGCTTTTCAAAAACTTTTGCAAAACTTGGCAGTGATATGAAAAAGCCTGACGCAGTCACAATTCTTTCCCCTGAGAATTTTAAACAAAAGACATATGGTATGCCACTTGGTAACATCATTGGAGTTGGAAAGAAGATTGAAGCAAAACTAAACAAACTAAATATATTTACGCTTGGCGACCTTGCAGATTATGACGAGAACATAATTAAAAACAAATTTGGTGTGGTTGGACAAAAACTACAAAATAATGTTCGTGGAATTGACGACGACGATGTGCAAAATGTCGAAGACACGCACATTGTCAAAAGCGTTGGCAACGGCACAACCACGCTTGTAGATGTCAAAACAAAAAAAGAGCTTCGAAGCGTTGTGATGTTTTTGTGCGATGAGATTGCAACAAGACTAAGGGCAAAACATTTGAGTGGTTCAACTGTTTCTGTGTCACTTAGACAAAACAATTTGACCTGGATATCAAAAAGCCACACCATGACAAAAAGCACAAATATTTCGAAAATGCTTTATAATGAGGCCATTATGATTATTGAAGATTTGTGGAACGAAGTATATCCCCTTCGAAGCATAAGAATAAGCGTTTCAAATCTTGATAGCGAAAATATGTCACAACTTGATTTGTTCGACACCGATAGAAATAGGCGCACACTTGAAAACACAATTGATAAGATACGCCAAAAATATGGTTATGATTGCATAAAGCCACTTATTAGTCAAAATGATAAGCTGATAAACTCAACTGCCCTTAGAATTGAAGAGCAAGAAAACGCAGACAATAACGATGACTTACTTTAATTTTTTCGCGTAGATTTTTAAGCCTTTTTCGATTTTCTCGACATATGCGAGCGTGTCGCCGTATGGCACAACATCCAAAGTTTCGCCGTCAGATGAATAGTCTTTGTTTTTGAGCCAACCATTAACCACACCCTCGCCAGCATTGTATGCACAAAGCATTGTGCGAACATTCTCGAATTTTTGACTTAAATATGATAGATAATAAGTCCCAAGCATTATGTTATATTCTGGGTCAAAGAGTTTGTCTTCTGAGTATTCTATATCAAGTTTTTCGGCAAGCCACTCTGCCGTCTTTGGCATAAGTTGCATAAGTCCCATTGCACCTTTTGAAGAAATTGCGTCTTTGTCAAAGCCACTTTCGGCATTGATTAAACTTGCCACAAGATTGCTTTCAATATTATATCTTTCACTATATAAAAGTATTGTGTCTTTGTACTTTATTGGATAAAAAATATAACTAAGGCACAAAAACAGATATATTAGCACTATGGCCAGCGTAACAAAAATTATTGATATTATCCCCGCTTTTTTCATACTATATATTTTATGAAAAAAGCATTTTTTTAATACGAAAAATTAAATTACAAGTTGCTTTTTTACTAAACTTAAAAGAGAAGTACACAAAATAAGCGAAAGAAGCGTGCCTGATAATATATCTGTTAAATAATGTTGTCCAAGATACATTCTTGAAAGTGCCGTTAAAATTAAAAATAAAATACTTAAAATTATTATCAATATTTTCGTCCATCTTTTTTTGCATTTTTGAAGCGCAAAAAGTAGTATAAAAAACACCATTGTCGTTGCACAAACCATATGTCCACTAGGAAAACTCTGTCCCACTGCTTCAAGCTTGTTTATAACGCCAGCATCGACTTCAAAAGGCCTTGGACGATTAAAAAAGAATTTTAATAAATAATTAAAACAAATATTTATTATTATTGATAAAATAAAATAAAATGAAAATTTTTTATTTGCAAAAAAATAAAATATAATAAATAATAAAATAACACCTAAAAAGCTTGCAAATAAACTAATTATCCAAAAAAATGTGTCAAAAAAGGCATTTTGACCACTTTGTAAAAATTTAATTATGGCAATTTCCCACTGCATATTTTTATTATATCAAAAAAATATATTTTTGACCAAAAAAAAATTACAATTTCTCAAATATAATTAAATTGGTTTGTGTAAAAATCGCTACATAAAACACAAAAAAAGCATAAAAGGTAGCAAAGACAAGTGCGTCATATAATATTATAAACACAAAAATAGCCACGAGGGCCTGGGCAAAAACTGCACTCTCGGCACACTTTCGCAAAAGTTTTGCAAAAGTTAGTGCTTGATGTTTGTTTTTGCCCTTTTCTCACGGCCAAACGAAAAGTGCACTGCGTTGGCACTTTTGCCGTGACTTCGTCGAAACTGTCGCTTTTGGCTTCAATTTGCTATTCGCAAATTTTTGCTTTACGCTCCGTTTCTCCTCTCCCCAAAAAGTGTCTTAACTTTTTGGGGGCCCCAATATTTATGCACTCTAACAAATTGTTTACATTTGCCAAAGATAGTGCTTGATGTTTCTTTTTGAGGGTTTTGATACTCACGCACGAGTTTAGTTCCCTTAAACGACCGTATGGCTTGGCACCCCAGAAACAAAGTATATTGGTAATAATAAACACAGAATAGCCACGAGGGCTAGGCTCGAAACAAAAATTAAGTGACAAAAACGAAATGTATCGTTTAGTATTATAAACGCAAAAAAGCCCCAAGAGCAAGGCTCGACAAGTCGTGACACGCACGAGTTTAGTTCCCTAAACGACCGTGACTATGAGAAAAAATTATGAAAAGGATAAAACAAAAAATTAGGAGGCAAAGACGAAATGTGCAGTTTAGCATTATAAACGCAAAAAAGCCCCAAGAGCAAGGCTCGACAAGTCGTGACACGCACGAGTTTAGTTCCCTAAACGACCGTGTGGCACGGCTTGGCAGTAAACACAGCTATTGGGTGCTTTTTTGCGTTTATAATAGGATGCAGATTATGCCACCCTTCCCCTCATTAACAATCCTTCCAACTGTTTTGCGCATTTTGCGCTGAGCTTCTTGTGGCATGGCTGTAAGCTTTTCTTGAATACCTTCGCTGACAAGTGTTTCAAGTGTTTTGCCAAACATATTTGTTTGCCATACACCCTCGGGATTTGTTTCAAACTCGTCTTTGAGATATTGCGCTAAGTCCTTGGTTTGTTCTTCTGTTCCAACGAGTGGGTTGACTTCGGTTTCAACATCAACTTTCATAATGTGCAAACTTGGTGCTGTAGCTTTGATTTTAACGCCATATCTTCCACCCTGTTTGACAACCTGAGGAGCTTCAAGAACCATGCTATCAAGTTTTGGTATCACAACGCCATATCCATTTTCGTCAACCTCTTGAAGTGCTGATGCAAGTTTGTCATATTGAGTTTTTGCAAATGCCAACTCTTTGATGTAGCGCACAAGATGATAATCGTCTTGAATTTTTGTGCCACATTGATTTGAAAGCACTTTGTAAAATAGTTGCTGGCGAGGTTTTATGTTAAACATTATTGTACCTTCGCCCATTTTTATTGAACCAATGGTCAATGGCTCAAAATCGTCACTTTCCAAAAAGGCAACATTTGTTTTGTCTATTTGTCCTATTTTTTCTGCACCTTCACCAAACTTTTTGACTTCGTCTATTATTGTTGTGATAATCTCATCATCGCCGTCAAGAGCACGAAGCCAATCTGGCATTGTCACTTTTAGCGAACGAATAGGAAATTCAAGTAACACTTTTTCAAATATTTGCTCAATGTCATTTTCTGAAAGCTCTTTCACATTGATAGCAAGTGTTGAAACTCCGTATTTCTTCTCCAAACTTTTTGCAAGATTTTGCGTGTCGGCACTTTGTGGGTTTTTGGAGTTGACAACAAGAACAAATGGCTTTCCTGTCTTTTTGAGTTCGTCAACAACTTTTTGTTCTGCCTCAACATAACTTGAACGAGGCAAGTCACTAATTGAGCCGTCTGTTGTGATTGCAACACCAATTGTCGAATGTTCGGTTATCACCTTTTCTGTGCCAATCTCTGCTGCCTGTTCAAACGGCATATCTTTTTCTGACCAAGGTGTTTTGACAAGTCTTGGCTTGTCACCCTCTTCATGCCCCATTGCTCCACTGATTAGGTAGCCAACACAGTCAACAAGTCTGACACTTAGGTCAACATCTGCAACATGGACATTGACTGCGTTCTCTGGCACAAACTTTGGCTGTGTCGTCATTATTGTCTTACCTTCAGCACTTTGAGGCAACTCATCCACTGCACGCTCTTTTTGCTGTTCGTTTTTTATGTTTGGAATCACCAAGTTTTGCATAAAGCGAGATATAAACATAGATTTACCACTTCTCACTGGCCCTACAACACCTATATATATATCACCATTGGTGCGTTTTTTTATGTCTTCGTATATTTCAAATCTTTCCATATAACCTCCGTGTGATACTTTAATTTATGTTGTCAAATTTTGTAATATGCTAAAATAAACAAATTTATAAAAAAATAGAACAAATGTTTGCTTTTTGCAAAATGTGTGATATAATAATGGTGTACAAAATTTAAGGAGCAATGATGAAACAATACCTCATATTTGGAATTTTTTTATTCATAGCAAACAAAGAAAAAACAACGGCAAAAGAAATTGCCGAAATGTTTGAAATAAGCACACGAACGGTTTATAGATATATTGACTGTTTATGTATGAGCGGGGTGAAAATATGCTCACAAATTGGCAAAAATGGTGGTGTGTGGATATCCAAAGATTTTAACATTGAACACTATGTTCTTTCAAAAGATGAAAAGCAAATTATTCAAAACAACACCAACAACTGCCCCGAGGTCAAAAAAGTTTTAAGCAAGATTTTGTAATGTATTAATATACTTTATTTTGCATATTTATTCATTGAGTTTGGTTTATAATCAGCAAGCACACTTGATGTAAATGTATATTTATGCTTGTTTTTTTGATTGAATTTTGCTACTGCTACTATAATTATCTTATCGAGAAGTTCAAAAAAATCATATTTCCCTTTCCATAGATAAAACGCAAGTGAGCCCGGAACCGTGTTTATCTCATTCAAGTAAACTTCTTCCCCTTGCACCATAAAGTCCATTCTCACGACACCATAAAGGTCAAATGTGCGCCAAGCGAGTTTTGAAATTTCGTGTATTTTGTCTAAAACAGAGTTATCGAGTTTTGGGTCAACAATTTTTTGAGCATCTTTTTGGGTGTATTTGTTGTCAAAGTTTAAAAAGTTTTTCCAAGACATTGGCTGTTCAAGTTTTGAAAATTCTACCTCTTCATCCCCAAGGCAAGAAATGTTTATCTCCTTAAAATCTTCAAGGCAATTTTCAACGATGACACGACTATCATAATAAAGTGCAATCTCCACCGCTTCATAAAGCTCTTTTAAGTTCGTCACCTTATTTATTCCTATGCTACTACCTAAATTTGCCGGCTTGACAATTAAAGGATATGTTAGGTCAACAATTTTTTGTTCGATGTTTTTTGTCAAATAGTCATTTTGTGTCACAAGCGCATATTTAACGCATGGTATGTTGTTTGCAACAAAGATGTCTTTCATTATCACCTTATCCATACATACACTACTTGAAAGCAAACTTGGTGATGTGATTGGTATTTGGCAGATATTAAAAAATGCGTTCATTGTACCATCTTCGCCGTTTATGCCATGAAAACAGTTTATTACGCAGTGTATGTGAATACGCTTTTTTAGCTTACCTATGAGTATGTCACCTTTACCAAACACAAAGTCAACTTTTTTAAATTTTTTTATCTCACCTATATATGCCTTTGGGTTTAAATAATCGGACACGATAATAAACTCAAAATTTGGTGTTTGATAGACTGGAATAATGTTATATTTATTTTTGTCAAGGTTTTGCATAACTTGTATGGCGGTCAAAATTGAAATGTCGTGCTCAACACTTTTTCCGCCATATACTACCATTATATTTTGCATTTTCACCTCACCTATATTTTTATTCATAACTATTCTATTTGGTGAAAACAACATTTTGTAAGAAATTTAAAAATTGTAGTGAAATTTTAAAGTATAGGTGATATAATAAAGTATAAAATCTTAGGAGGATATATGTTTTCATTACTTTTAGAGGCAACATTACTTGACTTTTTGCAAACCCCAAACAAATTAGTTGGAATTATTTTGGCAGCACTTGGCTTTGCTCTTTCAATTCTTGCAAAGAAAATAACCAAAGTGGCAAGAAAAACTGATAATCCAAGCAATAAAGACCCTATTTACCTTATTTTGCTTGCTGTGTCCTTGTGTCTTATCTTAGTTGGACTAATTATCACAATAGTCTAAGCAAAATGGCACTTAATTGTGCCGTTTTTATTTAAAGAAAAATTAAAAATAAATAAATTCTTCGTATTTTGTTGACTTTATAAAAACAATGAAACATAATTAAATTATGAAAAAAGCAATATTATATACCGATGGTGCTTGTTCAAATAACCCTGGCATGGGAGGCTGGGCGTACATTTTGAGATATAATAGAAAAACCACCGAATGTTCTGGCTTTGAAGCCGAAACAACCAATAACAAAATGGAACTTATGGCAGTCATTAAAGGACTTGAAGCCATACCTGAAAAATGCAATGTTGAGGTCTACTCTGACAGTGCTTATGTTGTCAATGCCTTTTTGGAAGACTGGATTTCTTCATGGCTTAAAAGAAAATGGCGTAACTCTGAGGGAAAGCCTGTAAAAAATTTGGAGCTATGGCAAAGACTTGTTGAACTTAATAACTTTCATAAAATTAAATGGAACAAAGTTGCAGGACACAGTGACGACGAACTAAACAATCGCTGTGATGCCCTTGCAAGAGGTGAAGTTGCAAGTCATAAATAAAACTAAAAAAAGACACTCGATTGAGTGTTTTTTTTATTTTCTTTATTGATTATAAATTATCCTTCTGCAATGTTCACATTCCAAAAAGCCATTGCGTTTGAGTTTGTCGATGCTTGCAGATGGAAGTTCCATTCTACATCCCCCACACGCTTTGTCTATGACAGGTACAAATATTGGAAAAACCTTGTCTTGACGGCGTTGTTTGTACTTTTGCAAAAACATTGGATCGATGCTTGGTTCAAGTTTTTTTATTTCTTGTTTTAGTTTTTCTATTTGAGGAAGAGTTTTTGCTGCAAGTGTTTCATATGCCTGTTTGTGACTTGCATACTTTTTCTTTGCTTCATTATAACTTTTCCTTGTGCTATCAAACTCGGCAAGAACTGAATTGATTTGCTCGGCAAAAGACATAAACTTCTTTTCAAGAAGTGAAATGCTTTCAAGTGTTTGATTTGTCTTTGAAATTGTGTTTTCAAGTTCATCTTGTTTCAATGCTTTTGGATCTTTGTTTACAATTTCGCCACACGCTCTTATTTCTGCGTCGTATGCCTTTTTGATTTCATTGTACTTTTTAATAAGCTCGCCTGCTTCTTTTTCAAGGTTATTGGACTTTGTTTGTGCGTCTTTGACTACATTTCTCATCTCGTGAAAAATTTTTTTATCTTCACTTTCTTCAAGTAACCTTTCAAGCTTTATTATTTCAAAATCTTGCTTTTGATAATCTAATATTTTTTGTATATCCATATCTACTCCTTTTTATAGGATAAATTTGTTAGTCCATAAAGTCAACAAGTTTTTTACTTCTATTTGGATTGCGAAGTTTTTTGAGTGCCTTTGCCTCAATTTGACGAATACGCTCTCTTGTGACATTGAACTCCTTGCCGACTTCTTCTAGTGTTCTTGGATGAGAATCGTCAAGCCCATAACGAAGTCTTATTACCTTTTGTTCACGTGGTGTGAGTGTTTCAATTACTCCCAAAAGTTGTTCACGAAGAAGGTTCTGTGTTGCAACTTCAACAGGAGATTTGATTGAGTCGTCTTCAATAAAGTCTGCCATTTTGCTATCTTCTTCTTCGCCGACAGGGGTTTCGATTGAGATTGGTTCTTGTGCTATTTTTTGAATTTCGGCAACTTTTTCTTCGCTTACATCCATGGCTTTTGCAATTTCTTCTTGTGTTGGGTCACGGCCAAGCTCTTGAAGAAGTTGGCGCTTAACTCTTGTGAGTTTGTGTATCGTTTCAACCATGTGAACTGGTATTCTTATTGTACGCGCTTGGTCTGCCATTGCACGAGTTATTGATTGACGAATCCACCATGTAGCGTATGTTGAAAATCTGAAACCTTTGGTTGGGTCAAATTTTTCAACGGCTTTTAATAGTCCAATATTGCCTTCTTGAATTAAATCCAAAAACTGCATGCTTGTCCTACCTGCATATCTTTTTGCTATGCTGACAACAAGTCTTAAATTTGCTTCTGACAATTTGGCCTTTGCGTATTCATCGCCATCAAGCATACGCTTTGCAAGGTCAATTTCCTCATCACTTGAAAGAAGTGGAACTTTGCCTATGTCTTTTAAATACATCTTAACAGGGTCATCAACACTGACTTGGCTGACTAGGTCATCAAAATTTTCTTTTTCAACATCTGGGTTTTCTGCCTTGATGATTTTGATGTTTGCGTTTGTCAAAGCGTCTATCACCTCTTTGATTTCATCTGCTGACGCTTCGTGTTTAAGTAGTCTAAAATAAATGTCCTCTTCGTTTAAAGAACCTTTTTTTGTGCCTATTTCAAGCAATTTTGTTAATTCTTGTTCAATTTTATCTCTCAAAATTTAATCCTCCAATATTTTTTCCCTTAGTTTTTTCTGCACTTCGCTTATTTGCCTCAGTATCTCGGGTCTTTGCTCTTTTGTGCATTCATTTAAACTTTTTGTAAGTTCACTGCTCTTGTTTTTTAAGTAATTTTCTCTTATTTTCCAAATGCACTGTTTATAGTACTCTTTTGGGTTTTGAATATCTTCAAAATTGTACTCCAAAATGTCAGTCAGTGCACTATCTTTTTCTTCGCCATCATCAAAAAGATATCCTATTTGAAAATACTTATTTTGGTCATGATAACTTTTTAATGTTTGGTAAATTTTTTTGTAAGTTGGATTGGTCAAGTACTCTGTCAAGTCAAAATCATACGTTGCATAATCTTTTTTGAAGCAAAGGCTCGCCAACACAAATTTAACAGATTTTAACACTGCATTTTCAAAATATTCAACTTGTGGTTTGTTCTCGCTTGGTGGCGTCTCTGTCGACATCGTCAAATCTCGGCTAAGAACTTCAACAGGCACATCGGTGAGTTTTTTTATGACGTCCAAATACAACTGCTTCTCGCTCACAGTATTTAGCTCATTGACTATTGATATCGCCGAGTTCAAAAACTTTGCTTTTTGATCTATCTTACTTAAATCATATTGTTCCAATTTATGATAAATTTTAAACACAACATAGTCTAGTGCATTGTCCAAAAGTTTTTGATAGGCATCTTTGCCATACGCCCTTATGTATTCATCTGGGTCTTTGTTCTCTGGTATTTTAATTGCTTTGACATTTAGTCCACCTTTCACAAGTGTATCAATTGTCCTTATGCTTGCTTTTTGTCCTGCACTGTCACCGTCAAGGCTGACTATCACATTGTCACAAAGGTATTTTAACTGCTTTGCGTGGTATTCCGTCAGCGCCGTTCCAAGACATGCAACACAATTTTTATAGCCTGCTTGATGAAGTGCAACGACATCCATCTGACCTTCAACTATTATTATGTAATCTAGTGTGTGCTGTTGTTTTAGTTGCTTCAAAAAGTTTATGCCAAACATAATTTTACTTTTATCAAAGACTATGTTGTTTGATGAATTTTTGTATTTTGCATAATCTGTTGGCACAATACTTCGAGCACTAAACCCAACACATTCGTCCATTATGTTATATATTGGAAATATCAGCCGTTCACCAAACGCATCAAAATATTTATTTTTGTATTCAACAACGCCTGAGGCAACCATATCTTCATATGAATAGCCTTTGGATTTTAGAAAGTCAACAATTTCATTCCAGTTTTTACTGTAACCTATATGAAACTCATTAAGTGATGTTCGTGTGAATTTTCGTGATTTGACATATTCTTGTGCTTTTTTTGAATCTGCGTCATACAAATTTTCTTCATAGTGCTTTGCGCTATCACGAAGTATGCTGAGTACTGCTTCTTTTTGCTTTTTACGCTTTTGAACATTTTGGTCGGTTTTGAAAGCTGGCACTTCCATTCCTGCATTTTTGGCAAGAATTTCGACGGCAGTCATAAAGTCACAACTCTCCATCTTCTCAATAAAAGTTATTACATCGCCATGCTCCTTGCAACCAAAACAATGATAGTACTGCTCATATGGATTGACGCTCATCGAAGGTGTGCGCTCGTTGTGAAAAGGACAGCATGTCCAAAAGTTTTTACCTTTTTGAGTTAGCGTTAAATAACGCGACATAACCGTCACGATATCATTTTTTGCTTTAAGTTGTTGAATAAATGTTTCGTCAAAGCCGTTATTCAAAAAAAAATACCTCTTTTACACTTACATTATTCGACACAAGTGAGGTATTTCCTTTATTTTTTTTGATTTTTTTGTTTTTGTTTAATGACTTAGTTTGTTATTAAAACCACAGATATATTCAAATCTATCTCTGTTCCCGCTGGTGGCAACTGTCTTTCAACTATTCCGCCGTCACCGTCAATTTCATAACTTATACCCAAGGAGTTTAGTAGTTTAATTACCTCCGTCAAACTTTTCCCTACGCAATCTGGCATAACTGCATATTTTGTTTCAACATCGGTTATCTTTTCGTCGCCTAGGTATTCAATCATATTTGTAAGTATTTCTTTGCCGTATGGCGCTGCAACAACACTACCATAATACGCCCCAGCTCCCGGCTCATCAACTAAGAATAGCATAACATATTTTGGATTTGACGCTGGATATGTGCCCACAAAACTCGATACATACTTACCACGGGCTATTGCACCGTTTTCATACTTCTGCGCTGTCCCCGTCTTTCCCCCAACATCATAGCCTGGGACAAAACTATATTCTTCTGTTTTGTTGACAACTTTTTTCAACATCTCATTTAAAATACTTGAAGTGTTTTGAGATATTGTGGTGTTTTTCAAAACTGGCTCACTGACATATTTATTCACGCCGTCAGACGAAGTTATGCTCTTGATAATTGTTGGCACATAAAGTTTTCCACCATTGACGGCACTACTAATTGCTGTGACTAGTTGGAGTGGCGTGACGGCGACAGCCTGACCAAAGCCTATGCGTGCAAGGTCGACATTTTTTACATTTTGTTTGTTCATAAGTATGCCACTGCTCTCTGACGCAATTTCTACACCTGTTTTTTCGCCCAAGCCAAAACTTTGCAAATAGTTATAAAACACATCTACGCCCATTCTTTGACTGAGTGCCATAAATACGCAGTTGCATGAATTTACAAGGCCTTCTGTTAGGTCAAGTGAACCGTGTCCCACTGTTTTCCAGCACTTTATTCTTTGCCCGTCAACAACTGCACTGCCTCCGCAATAAAAGTGGTCACTAAGGCTTGCATTGCCACTTTCAAGTGCTGATGCCATTGTGAGAATTTTAAAAGTTGACCCCGGTTCATAGACATCGACAACAAGTTTGTTTTTTGTCATATCTAGCAGAGATTGTGTGTCATCTCTTGGTATGTCGTTTAAGTCAAAACTTGGCTTTGTGCTACTTGCAACAATTTGACCATTTGTCGCATCCATTATTATACACGAAGCACTTTTTGCCTTTTGTTCAACCATAACTTTTTCAAGCACAGACTCAACTATGCTTTGAATGTTCACATCTATCGTAAGAGATATATTGTCACCAGCCACACTGTCAACATAGGTTCTTAGTGAATTTTCTATCTCTTTGCCTTGAAGGTCGCTTTGAACCAAAAAGTATCCGTCCTCTCCCGCCAAAACATCGTTGAAATACGCTTCAATGCCTGCCTGACCATAGTTGTCTATGGTGGTGTATCCAAGAATTTGCGTCAAAAGGTTGCCGTATGGATAATACCTTTCTATGCTCTCAGACAAAAACACGCCACTAAGATTTTCAAGTGCAATGCTTTTTGCCGTGTCACTATCGACTTGCAGTTTAACAAGTACTTCTGACACATTGGTTATGTTTGCCTTTGAGTAAATAAGGTCATAGCTCATATTGAGCTTTTTTGAAAGGACTTGCGCGACTTTGCTTGCATCTTTTATTTCCCTTCCACGAAGATAGATATCATATGTGGTGAAAGAAACGGCAAGCGTGGCACCACTGGCGTCATAAATCTTTCCCCTTTCTGCCGTGATTGGCAAATCTCTTGTCCACTGCGAAAGTGCCATATTTTGAAGCCTTTTGCTATCTATTGTGCTTACAAAAAACAATCTAACAATCAAAGCAATAAATAAAAGGGATATCGCTATTATAAAAGTCGATATCCTCTTTCGTAAACTATGTAATGTGAATTCGCTATCTTGCAAATTAGCCTCCAAATAAATTTCTTAGCCAATTACAAATACTGTCAAACCAGTTACTTTCCTCCTCATATGCCGTTGGGTCTTCCAGTGGCTGTGGAGTTATAGTGATTATTTCATCTATTGGAAGAAGTGAATCATCTTTTGGCCCGTCTGATTGCTGAACATCACTGTCAAGTCTTGATATTTTGCTCAAATACTCTGCAATATTGACATTGTATTCTTCCTGCGTTGCCGTACTAGACGCTATTTGCTTCGAAGTGGTTGCAAGTTCAATGGAGTTGCCGATTATCCAGCCAACAAGTATTGCCATAATACAACAAAACACACCTGTTAAAAGTCTAAACCTAAACTTGTAGCTTTTTTGCCCTTCATTTGTTAGATTTTGAAGTTCTTTTTCAACATCTTCATTTTCAGAAGGCTTGATAAGTAAACTTGCATCGTAAAGGCTTTCAACAACTTTTTCTTGTTCTTTCTCTTCCTCTTTTTGCTCTTCCTTTTTAGCCTCTGCCTTTTCTTGCTCTTCCTCAGCCTTTTTAATTTCTAACTCTTTTTGCTGTTTTTCACGCTGAGTTTGCATAATCTGCTGTTTGAGTTTTTCAAGTTTTTCATCTTTGTCTTGACTTTCTGTGACGGCGGTTGGCTTGGGCTGTTTTTTTGTGAGTGAGTCACTTGAAAACAAATTTATGTTTAGTGCAGTATGTACGCTTGGCTGAGGCTGTGTACTTTCAGCCGACTTGGTTGGCTTTTCCAAAACTATGGTTTGAGTACTTTTTTCTTCTTGTTTATAGTCCATAATATACATACTCCTTTGTTTAAAATATTATTACTTTGAATATATCACACAAGTTCAAATTTTACAATAATTTTTATATTTTTTCAATTATTCTAAGTTTTGCCGATGTGCTTCTAGGGTTTTCTTGTCTTTCTTCCACTGACGCAAGTATTGGCTTTTTGTTGACAAGGTTTACAGTCTTTTTGTGACCACATATGCAAATTGGTGTTCCCGGTGGGCACAAACAGTCTGTTGCACATAGTTTGAAGGCATTTTTCACAATTCTATCTTCAAGAGAGTGAAAAGTTAGCACTGCCATTCTCCCGCCGTGGTTCAATTTTGTTATCAAGAATTGTAGCGTTTCAAAAAGTTTATCAAGTTCGTGATTGACTTCAATCCTTATCGCCTGAAAAGTCTTTTTATCTGCTCCGCCCCGTGCAAATACCACTTTTTTTGGCATACTGCTTTCTATTATTTGTGCTAGTTGTTTGGTTGTCGTTACTGGTCTATTTTTTACTATGTTTGAAGCTATTGACCTTGCATAACTTTCTTCGCCATATTCACTTATAATTCTTGTTAAGTGACTTAATGAGTATTTGTTCACAACATCCATTGCCGAAAATGGCTGAGATTTGTCCATACGCATATCAAGTGGGGCATCAAACCTAAAACTAAAACCACGCTCCGCCGTATCTATTTGATGAGAGCTTACGCCAAGGTCAATCAGCACTCCATCAAGCGAAGTTATATTTAATGTTTTTAAAATATTTTCAATGTCTTTGAAGTCGCCTTTATACAAAATGACATTATCATACTCGCTAAAACGCTTTTTGCAGGCGTCTATTGCTTCTTGGTCTTTATCTATTCCAATTAGTTTGCCTTTTGACGAAAGGTGCTTTAATATCTCACTGCTGTGTCCCCCGCCACCTATTGTGCAGTCAAGATAAATACCATCGGGTCTAATATTTAGACCCGATGTTACTTCTTTCAACATTATTGGAATATGTTTAAATTCAGTTTCCATAATTTTCTTTAACACTAGTTATGACGCTATGCCAATCAACATCGCCGTCTGTTGTATTATTCTCTATCACTTCACTAACATATGCACCAATCGTTGCATCTTGCTTAATATAGTCAAGCATTGCATCATATGCGCCTTCAAACACGCCTTGACTGTTTGCACTGTCTTCAAGTTTTTCAAGTAGTCCTGCAAGACTTTCTGAGTTTTCTCCTGTTGCTAGGTCGCTAATTGATGTTGAGTTCATAATATCGCTTGCAATATCCGTCACCGAAGCCAAAACATCAACAACTTCTTCAACTTGTTCATCAGTCAAATTGTCCAAATCAACTGGTATGTCAACGCCTAAGTCCCCTACATACTCTTTTATTTGTGCATTGACACTGTTGACTACCAAAACCCCAACAGGTCTAAACACACGACTGTTCATCAGTGGTCTAAAAATGTTTGACACATCATCTGATGTCACTTGGTCAAGCATATTTTCAAGGTTGCCAACTTTTAAGATATATGAAATCAAATTGTAGTTTTCGCCTTCATAAACTATTGTCTTTTCACGCATAAGGTCAATGACTGGTTGAAGCGTTGCAAACTCTGTGCTGAATGAGAAAGTTTGGTCTTTGAAGCAATTAAAGTCAATAAATTGATTGAGCTCTGTGTCGGCAAGTGTGTCAATAAGGTTTGTGTATATGCCATTTACCACAGTGCCGTCTTTTTCTATGTCACCAAATATACTTGATGCCCTAACTGAGTCAATACATCTACCGAACTGAGTTAAGTTAGATGACAAAATCTGTTCAAATATGTTTTCTTTAAATTGCGAGAAGTCAATATCTCTAAGATATGTTGCGACATTGTCAACAAAGGCAAAAAGATTTTCTTTTTCGCTCTCTTTATAAAGTGCATCATAGTTTATTTCACCAAGCTGTGCACCTTCTTTTAACATATCCCCAAAGTCGTTTATAACACCACTTAAATTTTCAAATCCAACACGAATGAGTTTACTAAATGCGTTACTATTGTAAATAGGTTCAACTATTTGTCTTATAAGTGTCTTTGTTTCGCCATTTATCTCTGTTGTTGAAACAAGATTTTGGAACATTTTTGAGAAGTTTTCATCAGCAACATAGTAATTGCCGTCTTGACCTTTTTCGATATAACTTACCACTTGCGACTTTCTTATGTTTGAAATCACATTAGATAGTGTTGATGTTTCATTTAACCAAACATTGTCACCCTTAAAGATTTCAAAGTCGACATACTTATTGTACTCTGTGCTTTCAAGAGCAGTGACAATTTGGTCATATATGCCCGTTGAGCTGAAAACATTCATATTTTGAAGTGCGTTCATCATTGAACCAGCATTTGTAACAATGTTTTCAAGATCTAAGTCAAACACCGTCAAGAAATTATCTTTAATTGAATTAAGGTCTTCACCAATAACATCGTTCGCAATATTTATTGCACTTGAAAGCAAACTTTTAACTTCGCCCTTTTTGAGTGTCATTTGGTCATTTTTAATGTCTATATTTGATATTGTCAACGCTTGGTTATTTGTAAGAGTTTTAAGCTCATCTTCAAGTGCGTCAATACCCATATTTAGTCCAAAGATGACTGCCTTATTTAAAATTTTTGAATTGAAGATATTGTCTATTATTTGGTCAAATACCTTTTTGTTATCTTTTGAAACAATGTGAAGTATTTGTTCGATATTGCTTTCTGTAACTTGACCGTCTGATGGAATTCGGTCAAATATTTTGTTATCCGCCATAATTTTTGCGGTGCTAATGACAGCAGATATGTCATTTTTTAAGTTTTGAGTGACACCGTCGTCAGAATTTAGCACATTACGAACTGCATCAATAAGTTCGATATACTGTGGCTCAGACTGCACTTCGTCCATTTCAAGCAACTTATCAAAGCCATAGTCAACAAGTTCAGGAAGAGCAGTTGTTAAAAGTTTTGAATTGAAGATATAATCAACGGCAGTTGAAAGACGATCATAATCCAATGTTTTGAAAGCGTCAAAACTAGAAAAGTCAACATCTATCAAAAAGCCTACATTGTCGTACACGCTTGCAATATTGACAACTTCATTTCTAAGTGAAATTTTTGTATTGTTGACTGTAACTGATGCAACTTGATTGAAAACTGAGTCATCAAGTCCCAATACTCCACTGACCTTTGCTATTGCACTGTCAGAGTAAGCATCCAGATACACCTTCACATCATCTGGTACATTTTCATTTATAAACTGAGCAGAAAGTGAAAGGTTTAATGATGTGCCTTCATCGGCAGAAACTGCTTGTGCAGTTGACAAGTCATTGTACATACCAACAATGCCACTTAGTGGCAAAAATGTTAAAAATGCAAGAATTAGCCCTTGTGCAGCACCAACAAGACCACCAAAAATACGCCATTGTTTTGACTTGACCTTTTTTCCTGTTTCATCAACTGTGGCTTTATTCTTTTTGAAAAATGCTGATGCTATGACAAGATAGATGACCCAGCCAACTAGATTCAAAACATAGCAAAGAAGCACAAAGGACACAAGGTTGACAAGCATAACTGGCATATTTTCAACAAGCGCTGAAAGTGTTGGACTTGCCGCCATAACCTCTGAAACTTCGGCTGAAGAATTGTTTATTGCAGACAAAATAATGTCTTCAATTGAAGTCAAACTCCCTTCATATGTTATTTGAATGTCAAGTATCAGTCGAGATATATACGGTGTGATAATTGCCGCAATGATTATTGAAACAAAAAAGAATGCAAGCCTTAATGCAGATTTTTTTAAGCCTTTCATAAAGCCAAATAAAAATCCAAGCACCAAGAACAACGCGAACAATATGTTTAATATCAAAAGAACCATTGTTGCGCTCATATTCCCCTCCTAGGTTTATAATAAGATAATTTTGAATGTTTGGCAACTATATTTTAATAAGTTGCAGTTTGTTCGACAAAAGGTCGCAAGATGTCAAATAAAAGTCAATGCCAAACAAATTTTCATATAATTTATATTTGCCAATATTAGAATGAATATGACCAAAAACACACGCTTTTACACCATATTTTAATAAAAGGTCAATATATTCACTTTGTTTTTTGCTTTGTGAAAAAGGCGGATAATGTAGCATACAAATAATCACATCGCCATCTTCTTGTAAATCTTTTGCACTTTTTAGTGCCATTTCAAGCCTCAAATACTCTCGCTTATATATCTTTTCATCTTGTGCGTCTTTGAAGTCCTTTTCAGGAATAGTCCAACCACGAGTACCACAAATTATGACATTGCCAAATTTGATAGCATCGTTTTGAAGTGCGTATGAATTTTGTTTAAGCGCTGAGCGAACACTTGATATTGCTTGCCACCAATAGTCATGGTTTCCACGTATAAAAACCTTATTGCCTGGCAAATCGTCAAAAAACTTGATATCTTCTTTTGCTTCATCAAGCTTCATCGCCCAAGATATGTCACCAGCAATCAAAACAACATCATCGTCATGGACTTTTTCCAGCCAATCATTTTTTATCTTTTCAAGATAATTTGACCAGCCATCACCAAAAATCTCCATTGGCTTTGCACCACTTATGCAAAGATGAAAATCGCTTATTGCATAAATTTTCATATTACATACTCTTTAAAATTTCACTGACCTGACGCATATCACACTTGCCTTGGTAGTTTGCCTTAAAGTGTTTCATAACAGCAGGGACTGATTTGTCTTCAAGTGACATTATTATTGACTTTATTTCGTCTTCGCTCATCATCTTTGGCAAATATGACTTGACAAGTTCAATTTGCTTTGTGATGTTTTGAACTTCTTCGGTGTTGTTCACCTTTTTGTAATTTTCAAGTTCTTCGGTGAGTTCTTTCACTGACTTTTGCAAAATTTGAATTGTGTCAACATCTGTAAGTTGTTCATTTTTTTCACGCTTTTTAATTTGTTCAAGCATGAGCTTGTTGATTAGCACACTGTAAATTGTGTGTGCAACACTGTCTTTTTCTTTCATCGCCAAAATATTGGCTTTTTTTATTTCGTCATAAATCATAATAAAAACTCCTAACTTTGTTAGTATATCACACCATAAATAAAAACACAACAATGCGGGCAAAATATATTTTTCACAAAAAACTAGTTTTTGTGCTTTAAAAATACTTGAAAAAAGTATTGTCATCTTATATACTGAATAAGTTTAAACCAAGGAGGAAAAATGTCAAAAATAGCAATAGTTACTGATAGTAATTCAGGCATAAAATTAACTGATCAAAATGAAGATTTGTATGTTTTGCCCATGCCTTTTATAATAAATGGTGAAGAATATTTTGAAGAAATTAGTTTAAGTCAAGAAAAATTTTATGAAAAACTTGCACAAAATGCAGACATTTCAACATCACAGCCATCACCTTACCAAGTTACAGAAATGTGGGAAAACGCTTTAAAAACTCACGATGAGGTTATATACATTCCAATGTCAAGTGGACTAAGTCAATCTTGCCACAACGCAATTGAAATAGCAAAAAATTATCCTTCTGTCACAGTTGTTGACAATCAGCGTATATCTGTAACTCAAAAAGCAAGCATATATGAAGCATTAAATATGGCAAAAGAAGGCTACACACCTAGTCAAATTAAAGAATATTTGGAAACAACAAAACTTGATAGCAGTATTTATATCACCGTCAATACATTAAAGTATCTCAAAAAAGGCGGAAGAATAACCCCTGCCGTAGCCCTTATTGGCACAATGCTCAACATAAAACCAATTCTTCAAATACATGGCGAAAAACTCGATTCTTTTGCAAAAGCACTCAGCATGGGTCAAGCAAAAGCGAAAATGATTGCGGCAGTAAAAAAAGACTTTGAAACTGTATGTAAAGATTATTATCAAAAAGGCGAAATGGAAATTGACATCGCCCACACAGACAACGAAGAAGAAGCAGAAAAATTCAAAGCAGAAGTTGAAAAAGCAATTCCTAATATCAAGGTAAAAAACATTGACCCACTATCACTTAGTGTGTCATGTCATATTGGACCTGGCTCTCTTGCAATAGCAGCAGCAAGAGTTACAAAATAGTAAAAATATTAAAAAAACTCGTAAAAATTTAATTTTACGGGTTTTTTTATGTTTATTTTTTATTTTTTTCAAATTTTTCTTTTATTTTAACATAAGTTTTATACGCCCACCTATCTTCTTTTTTTAGTGCAAACTGCTCATAGATTATTAGTGCTATTGTATATAAAACTATAAACAAAGCACCGACAAAAGGCCAATTAAATATTGTGCCTTCAATTAACGGACTATAAATATACATTGCATCACTTTTGCCCACTATTGAAATCATAAATATTCCATAGGTCATAAAAGCACAAAGACCAAATATCAAACTGCTCCAATTTTTCATACTTGGTTTGAAGTTTCCTGTTACACAAATCAAAAAGAAATTAAACACTCCCATTGTGTGATGTAAAAGTCCTGACATGGTTTTGTCATAAAACACAGATGAACTTTGACCAATAAAGTCTGGATAGAGAAATGTTAAAATACCGCCGAGAAGCATACAACTTGCTAAAAATTGAAGCATTTTACTATCTTTTTTGCAAAAAATCATTGCAAGTGGAAAAAACAAACTAGTTGTTCCACAAAATGTTGTTGGCAAAAAGTCAAAAAGTCCGCCCCTATATTCCATTACTGAAAGTCTGTTCCAAATAATTAGCGTCAACTGAATTAGTGCACAAGTGACTACTAAAACTCTTTTTGTTTTCTCTTTTTTCGCAAACTTTGATATTAGAATAAGTGCAGTTACCATAACCACAATACTTATGAGCATAAAGACAATATGCTCTATTCCAAATATTTTTGGCATCTTAGTCTTTTAACCTCAACTTGTTTTGCATTTCGTCTAGTTCGTGCTTTGCAGTGTGTCCAGCGACAAAGTTGAATGGTTCTTCAACCGTTCTTGGCAAGATATGAAAGTGCAAATGCAGTACGCTCTGCCCTGCACAAGCCCCGCTTGCGTTATGAACATTTACACCGTCAAAGCCACAGTCTTTGACATAATGATTTGAAATTTTTTTGACAGCCGACATAACTTTTGAAATCACATCATCGTCGCAGTCAAGTAAATTTTCACAATGTTTTTTAGGAATGACAAGGGTGTGTCCATCAACATCTTTTGCAGTGTCCAAAAATGCAAGGACATCATCATCTTCATAAATTTTGTAGCAAGGGATTTTGCCACTGACTATATCACAAAATATACACATAATTTTCACCTCAAAGTCAATTATAAGAAATGGTGCACAAATGTCAACTTTTAACTAGACATTTTTCCACACTTATGTTACTATTTATCTCGGACTATGGAAAGGTGGCAGAGTGGTCTAATGCAGTCGCTTGGAAAGCGGCCGTGGTGCAAGCCACCGCAGGTTCAAATCCTGTCCTTTCCGCCAACTAAAAAACATCAGTTTTTCTGGTGTTTTTTTCTATAGTTTTTGTGTTCAATCGAGTAGTTTTAGATAGGGCATTCAAGCCAATATCTTATTGGCTCTCCCCCATCTAATGGCGTAAAATCATAATACAAAAAATCTCCAAAACGAGCAACATTGGCATCTTTAACAATTATCACTCTTGGTGGTAAATCTGGATCATTTTCCTGAAACGATATTATGTATGTGTATTGTCCTTTATTTACTTTTGAAAGTTTGTTGTCACCAAATATACCAAATTCCCCACTATATGTACTATAAATGTAATTATTGTTTATTTCTATATTAGGAGTTCTATAATAACTACCTACACTTGATTTTTTTAGTGGATTCATAGTCGTTGAATTTGTACCATCGCAAATAAATATTTTATCATTTTGAAGAAAATATGTATTTCCGTTATATTCGCCTAACAACTCAAAATCACCTTCTGCAATCAAATCTTCAACTATTACATAATTATCTATTATGCTTTTATATAAATCTACACCATTCATTGAAAAGTATAATACACCATTCGAATCTAAACAATAAAAATTGACATCATTTATGTATCCAACATCATATTCTATACCCATATAATAAGGCGAATCCAGCCTATCCAATTCTCGTAAATAATAGGTTCTAATCTCTTCAAAAAAAGCATAGCCTCCATTTATAAATTTTACAACTCCATCTACTTCCAAGTTAATTAAATTTCCCGATTCAAAATCTATAACGTCAATATAAGTTTTATTATAATAATTTTTTTCATTGTATAAATATATCTTATTATCATACACATGTATATTATTTGAGTTATAACTTGAGTCATAATGACGAGTAAGCGTAAATTGTTTAGTTTCTCCTGTTGCTTCATTTTTTACATCTAAAATAAGACCATTTAACATATAAGAATAACCATTTTTATAAGTCCTACCATCTATAACGGTTTCTTTTTCAAAATTTATACTTTCTAGACATGAAAGATCTGACATTTTAAAAAAATCTATACCTTCTGATTTGAGCATTGCAATTTTGTTGTCCTGTGTCAAAAATAATTCCTCATTCATCATTTTGTCCATCAATTGTTTGTCTGGGTTTTTTATTTGTTTGGGTTCTTCAATTAAATAGTCAACAAATGCATCAACATCTTGGTCGTTTGTTTCAATGCCCCAATAATCATAGCTAATTAAATTTTCGTTTATTTCAGGTTTTTCTTGTAAAAATTTTACAGAAGTAGTCATGTCCGTATGCTTATTGTCATCTTTATTTTTTATTTTTATTTCTATTGTCATTGACCTAAAACACGACTGCTCTATTATAACCTTTCCAGAAATTGCTTTACGAAAAATTATATTTTCTTTTGCCGTTTCTGTAAGGTCTTTTGTTATATAATCCTTTTTTAATTCAAAATAATATCCATAATTTGTCTTTCTAATATAACTTATTGCATCATCAATATTTAAATTCAAATCATAATCATCATTATAATATTCACTAAATGATTTGAGTTGTTGATCAAGCAAATCTGACAAATTGTTTATAGTTGTTGGTTTTACATATTTTCTTTTACAATATCCATGTCCTGGAGAATATTTTATACTTGTATCATTAGCGATAAGTTGCTTATAGTAGTAAAAATCTGATGTATTGTATGCATAAACTTTGCCATCTTCCAAATATCCTTGTAGTTTTATGTCATCAGGACCTAAATCAAATTCAATATTATAATAATTATCTTTTAATAAAGAGTTCTCCATGCTTTGGTTAATCAAATACAAATATCTATCCTGGCATATTGCTGGCATAATCACAAAGGTCATTAAAAGTATAATAGTTGTAACTAAAACAAATGTTACACTGCTAAATATAATTGTTTTTAATGTATTGTGTGATATACTAAACTTTATGCTTTTTGGCGTTTCCCCAACCAAATCTTTCATTGAGATATTTAGCACTTTGCATAGTGGCTCCAAATAATCCAAAGCTGGAATACTTAAGCCCCTTTCCCACTTGCTTATAAGTTTGTTAGAAATATGCATAGCACTTGCCAATTCTTCTTGAGTCATATTTCTTTTTTGCCGATATTTTTTTATTTTTGAACCAATATTTTCTAAATCCATACTATCTCCAAATATATAAACAATTTTAATATATCAAAACAAAACAAAAATTTCAAAAAAAACCGCTCCACAATTCGTGGAATATTATAATTATTTGAATTTATTCTATAAAAAATATCTTTTTTTATTATTTTATATTTTTTTCATTATATTTTTGAATTTCTTCAAGTTTTTTAAAAATTAAGATTTTCTATAATCATTTTGCTTCCATTAAAAGTTTACTAAAAAACAAAGTCATATGTCAATAATGTGACAATAATTTGCTTTTAAGCGTATATAAACATTGTTTGTATACTATAACAATATTTTTAAATAATATTGACATTATGTATTAAATTTGTTTATACTATCAAAGATGAATAAATGAAATTCAAATTTTTATTTAGGAGGGAAAAATGTATTGTCCAAAATGTGGAGGCGAAGTTAGTGAAGAGGCAGATGTTTGTGTTCACTGTGGTTGCTCTTTAAACAAAACACCAAAGAATTTAATGAACCAAAAACTGGAATAGGTGTTGTTATGGCATTGTTTTTGGGACTTATTGGCTTAATAATTGGTCTTTTGATTTACCCTACTGGCACAGTAGCTAGACGAACATTTATTAAAGCATGGTGCATAACATACGCTGTTGTTTTTGGCGTCGCTATACTTTTTATGATTATCGTAATCGCAGCACTCGGCCCATCACTTGCTTATTATTATTAAAATATCAAGTTTATTACCTAACAGAAAAAACACTTTAACCAAAAGTTAAAGTGTTTTTTTATTTCTAATCGTCAATATTTTTAAACATTTCATCAGAAAAAAATTCTTCTAACGACAAACCCAACGTTGAGCATATTTGATAAATAGTGTCAGTACTTACTCTTTTCTTGCGAATATTTATAACATCATTTACAGTTGTTCTTGGCACTCCACCCGCCTTGTATAAGTAATACTGAGTAAGATTTCTTTCTGATAACAAATTCTGCACTCTTTTACCAATTGCTTCAACTAATTTCATAATTACTCCTAACTATATTGTTCGCTATATAGAATTATAAAATTATTTGAAAAATATTCCGTTCGCCATTAAGAACGCTTTGCTTTTTTTATTCATTGATGCTATTATTCTTTATATGTTGTTCGCTATACGGAACGCATATGGAGTAATAATGGATAAATTGGTTGCCTGTTTCATTGGTCATAGAAACGCAAAACTTAACAATGATAAAAAATTAAAATTAAAAATGCTTATTGAAAATTTGATTGTTAATGAAAATGTTTATATATTTTTATTTGGCAGTCATAGCGATTTTGATTACTTATGTCATAAAATTGTTACAGAACTTAAAGAAAAATACTGTTATATCCAAAGAAAATGTTATACTTGTAAAAATGAATGTTGCACATTAGAAAACGAAAGAGAGCGTTGGGAAAAAATTTATAGTTGCTTTGCAAATAAAAAAGTCCATTTGCTTGGCTTTGAACAAGAAGTTGAATTCAAAGGCAAATGGGCTGCTGGCAAGGCTAGTTATGTTGAAAGGAATAAAGCAATGGTAGAAGATAGTGATTTTTGCATATTTTTCTATGATAAAGATTACAAACCCAAGGAACGAAAATATACTAAAAAAAGTTTTGCAACATACCAACCCAAATCTGGAACGGCACTTGCATATAAATATGCTAAACAAAAAAACAAAAAAATTATAAACATTTATGACTATTGATTGTTTAAATTTATTTGCAAAATAGCATTGTGTAATAAGATTTTGATGAATGTGCCTTGTAATTATTTGGTATTATTTCAAGATATAAGATATAGAGTTTTTCAGTATTTACATCTTTATTTGTTTAATCGTGTCTTTTATGCAATCAATACTTTTGTTTAATCTATCACGCTCGATGCTTGAAAGTTCAAGTGGCAATATTTGTTTTATTCCACTTTTACCTATTATCGCTGGCATTCCAAAATATACATCATTTTCTTCATTGTAAGCTGACACGGTCATAATCTCGTTCGTATCACCTAGTATTGCGTTTGTTATATTGGTTAAACACATACCAATGCCGTAACTTGTATTGCCCTTTTTGTTGATGATGTCATAAGCACTGTTTCGAACATCATACAAAATTCTTGAACAATCATCTTCTGACAAATAGTCTGTCGCTTTGTTGAGTCCTATTATTGCATTGCTCCAAGGCACAAACTCACTGTCTCCATGCTCACCAATGACATAGGCATGGATATTTTTTGGACTTATTTTGAGCGTATCACCAATAAGACATCTAAGCCTTGCCGTATCTAACACTGTGCCACTGCCAATGACTTTATGATAATCAAAGCCTGAAAGTTTTTTTGTTATGTATGTCATAACATCAAGCGGATTTGTTGCGATTAAAAATATACCATCAAATGATGTCTTTTTTATTTCGTCAATTATACTTTTATATACCGCATAATTTTTGTTTATTAAGTCACGCCTAGTTTCTCCAACATTTTGATTTTTTCCAGCACATATGCAAACAATGTTGGCATCACCACAATCAGAGTATTCTCCTGCGCGAACTTTGATTCGATTTGAATTATATGTTGCTGCATGCGTCAAATCCATCGCTTCACCAACTGCTTTATCTTTCAAAACATCAATCAATACAATTTCATCAACTTTGTTTTTTGTTGTGACAAGTGAAAAGGCATAGCTCATGCCGACATTACCACAACCAACAATAACTACTTTATTCATATTTACCTCACAAGTTTAGTGTAAAAAATTATCAAAAATATGTCAAACATCAAAACTAAGTAATTTAAAATTTGCACCGCGTTTTGACAAAACATCAATGCTATCAACAATGGCGTAGTAAATGTCTTCTGCACTACTATTTTTTATATCAAAAACAACAACAACTACGCCATTTTTTTGTGAAAAATCAAGTGCTGAATACATTGAATTTCTTATCTCGCTTGGCAAGCCACATGCAACAATTGACATATATGTTCTTGGCACTGCCAGTGCGTCAATGAATTTTTTTGTTGACGAAGAAGAAAAGTTTTCTCTTTTGTGCGTGACAAAAGTTAGCGGAGCTTCTATTTCAAGAAATTTTTCTTGCAAGTCCTCCTCTACTTCATCAAAATCATTTATGACCATCATATATATATTTTCTGGCATATTTTCCTTATAAGTAAAACCACTTAAAATGAACAAACTAAATACAAATAAAACACAAAATATTTTTTTCATATAAATATTTTGCTAATTATCTTGGTTTTTAATCTTTTTTTCGCGAAAAACAAAATATTTGCTATAAAAAAACTCAGTGACAAAATTTATGAGCATTGTCAGAGCTTCTATCCATAGACCATACCAACCCGCTTTTTCTAGTGCAATTCCCCACCATGTTGATGCTGGAATAAAGACTATGTAATAGCACAAAACTTTGAGCATGGCAATTGGCACATTGTTTGACGACTTGAATGTAAATTTTCTATTGAATGTGAAATTCCATATAACCGAAAGTGTTATTGCAATCAAGTTACTTGGCCAGTGCGTTAGCCCACATACTTCATAAAGCAATGTGTATGTGCCAAACTGAATAACCCCCGCAGATATTGAAAAAAGCAAAAATTTAAGTGCTTGCAACAAGTCTTTTTTGATATTTTTCTTTTTTTCATCATTTGCTGATTTTTCATCGACTAAACTTTGTTGTTTGTCTTGTGTATCAATTTGTATGTCCTTATTTGTTTGTGTTTCCATATTTTTGTCCATATGACAGTAATATAACATTAAAACATAAATTTTACAAATAAATAGTAAAAAAAAAGACAGCTACAATTTGTAACTGTCTAAACTATATTTTTTTTATTTTGCTATTACTCTAACAATTTTCTTGTCGCCACTTTTTGAAACTTTGACATCACCCT
>CALWTI010000005.1 GCA_944384425.1 uncultured Clostridia bacterium
CAATGAAGATGTGACACATCCAATTGAAATAAAGATTGTTGAATTTAAAGAAAAAGAATTAAAAAAAAAAAAAAAAAAAAACAGTTTTAAAGGGTATCCGCCCGAAACTGGCTATGACTTTTTGAAAAATGCCATAGTTTGCGCATATGCACAAATGGGAATTGATATATCTATTGAAGAAGTTTTTATAAGTAATGGGGCAGGTTGTGATGTCACGAACATATTAAATTTATTTAAAGATGTGACTTCTGTAATTGCAGACCCAACCTATCCTGCATATTATGACAGCAATGCACTTTGTGGTAACGATATTATTTTGTTGCCACTTAACAAAAGCAATAATTACAAAATGTCGCCAAAAAATTTAAGTTATGATAAAAGCTATCTAGTATACATTTGCTCGCCAAACAATCCAACAGGGGCAACACTGTCACATGCCGACCTTGATGAATGGGTTAGGTTTGCAAACTTAACTAAGTCAATAATACTTTTTGACAACGCTTACCAGTGTTTTATTGAAGACGATAGTCCAAAGTCAATTTTTGAAATTGAAGGTGCTAAATCTTGTGCTATTGAAATTGCAAGTTTTTCAAAGTGTGCAGGCTTTACAAACCTTAGATGTGGATACACAGTTGTGCCAAAAAGGCTAATAAGGCAAGATATGAGTTTGAATGATATGTGGAAAAGACATCAATGTACTTTTTTTAACGGCGTGCCATACCATATTCAAAAAGGTGCCGAGTTTGTGCTTACAGGAGAAGGTCAAAATATTTGCAGAAAAAATATCGATTATTATAAACAAAATGCAAAGATATTAAAGAGACATCTTTTAAGTTCAAATTATGAAGTTTTGCAAAGTAACAATTCGCCGTATGTATGGATGAAAATTCCAAACGGGGCAACATCATGGGGGTATTTTGAATTTCTTTTGAAAAATTACGGCATAGTGTGTGTGCCAGGTAGTGGGTTTGGCAAGAGTGGGGAAGGATATGTTAGACTGTCAGCTTTTGCAAAAAGGGAAGACATTTTAGACGCTTGCAAAATGTTGACATAAAAAAACGCATCTTGGCAAATGCCAAGATGCGTTTTTTCGCCTAAGTTATTTTATTTCGATACGCTTTTTGGTTTCAACAGGCTTCTCTTTTGGAATGGTTATTGAGAGAGTGCCATTCTCAAGTTTAGCGTTGATGTTTTCTTCTTTGACGTCACCAACATAGAAACTTCTTTGAGCACTGCCAAAGTATCTTTCTTTTCTGATGTAGTGATGTTTTTCGTGCTCTTCATGTTCATCATGTTTATGAGCAGAAATTGTCAAATAACCGTTGTTGATATCAAGGGAGATATCTTCTTTTTTAAATCCAGGAAGGTCAACTTCGAGTTCATAAGCATCATCTTTTTCCTTGATATCTGTTCTCATAAGATTGTTTAGTTCTCTGTTGTGTCTCATATGTGGTGGTAAATCCAAAAGGTCACCTAGTGGATCCCACAAATCAAAATCATTATTATTTCTTGAAATCAAATCTTTCATAATCATTACCTCCTGCATTTTCAAATGCAAGCATATTATAACTCTGCCTGCTAGCAATGTCAACTATAAAGTGCTAATTTTTTTAAAAATTTTTTAAATTTTTTTTCAAAACTATTATATTCAAAAAAATCAACACTATTCAAAAAAAACACAAGTGCGTTTTTGCACTTGTGCTACACTGTTTAAATAGGGGGATAGACTTTGTCGCTAAACTTACTGTATGATTATATCGCCATCTTCGCCGTAGTAGTTGCCGTCAGGGTCTGATTGTATATATTCATAGTATTTATTTATGTAGTCATTGTTTAGCAAGCATTCGTTTTCATCATGTTCTTCGTCAGTTATTGTGCACATATAGTCGTGAATTTGTTTAAGTTGTTCTTGCGTCAGTGCCAGTTCTTGATTTTGTTGTTCAATGTCAGAAAGGGCACTTTTTTTTGAATTTATTACAAAGGTTTGAATAATTCCCACAAGTAAAAAACAACAGGCGATGACTGCCATTGAAATTAGTGCTGTTTTGAATTTCTTTTTCTCTTGCATAATTTTAATATCCTTTGTGAAATTTTTCTAAATGTAATATAGCACCAATTTCGAGTTTTTGCAATAAGTTTTCCTAGTGTATATTGTTCAAGTATCAAAAATGCCACAAAAAACAATAAAACATAAAGTCTAAATTGTCCATACAAAAGTATTTGATTTACTACAAACAGCACAAAAAATGAGCATATAGTGGCAAAAAATTCAAGTATGTTTTTGATTATTTTGTTTTGATTACACAAAAATGTTATTATGTAGGCGACATCAAAGCAAAGCCCTGACAAAAAACCCGACAGAGCGACATAAAAAATTATGGTAGGCTGAGCAAGTGTTTCAAAAAGTATCATTTGAATATTCTTTTAAGCAAACTTTGTTTTTCTTTTTTTGCACTCCACTTTATGCTGTCAATTAGCCCACTTATGACAAGGTCACCATTTTCTTCGTCAAGTTTGACTGTTTGAAGGTCGTGTCCTACTATTTTCATTTCGCAGTCAAGTGCAAGTAAATTGACTTCGCTAGGGGAAAAAGATATCACTTTTTCAACTCCTGTTATTGTAAGGTCATTTCTGTTTACAAGTCTTAATATATTTTCTTTCACCATATTCTCTCCTAGTGTAAGTAATATATTATTGACATTAAAAAAATATGAAAACGCGTGTGCAAATAATTGGCGTAAAAAAACTGCCTAGTGTAAGACAGTTTTTAATGTTATTCAGATTTGTTATTTTGCTGTTTTTCAAGAAGAGCTTTGATATCGGTCAAAAGTTCTTCAGTTGTTGGCTTATGTTCAAGACGCTTTTTCTCTTCTTCGGCTTTTTTCTTCTCGTCACGAAGCTCTGCGGTTTTGGCGATGACTTCATGCCTGTTTTTCATATTTACGCCCATTTGTTTTAATTGTTTTCTTTCATCATGCGTTGGAAGTTCGCCAATTTGTTTTTGCAAAAAGCCCTTTGAGCGCATAAATATTCTGAGAATACAAAACAAAACAAAAGCGACAAGAAGGAAGTTTATTATTGCAGTTATAAAAGCACCCCAATCAATGTATATGCTGTTTGCAAGGTCAACATTGCCACTTTCATCAAGCGCTTTTACCAAAAATGTGTAAGCACTGTCAAGTCCCGTGCCACCAAGCGAGAGAAGATAGTTGATAAAAGGCATTATTATGCCGTTTGTGAGCGCTGTAACAATGGCAGTGAAAGCACTTGCAACAATGACACCTATTGCCATGTCAACCACGTTGCCACGCGTTATAAACTTTTTAAAATCACTGAAAAATTTTCTCATTTTTATACTCCGATAAAAGTATAAAAAGTTTGCCGAATTTTGTCAAATATTAAATTTGATAAAGTGATTTACTCACCAGGGAAGTTGAATTGTTTATTGTATTTATTTGACACTTTTACACTAGTATTTTATAATAAAATGTATAAACTAAAATAGGTGCACATGGAAAATAAAGTAAATAATTCAAGAAAAGAGATGCCAGAGCATATAAAAAAGATGTTCGAGCAGATGCACAATAAATCGGACGAAAAGTTCGATGATTTAAGTGTGCCACAAGATGAAAGTAAAGTTATGGACGAAACTGTTCAAACCGAGACAGTTCAAGATGAAAATGTGCAAAATGACAAAGCAGAAGTAATTGAAAGTCAAGTAGATGACAAAAAAGCTGACGGCGAAGAAGATAAAAAGTCGCAAGAAAGTAATAAGAAAAAGCACAAACTTAGCAAAAAGGCACTAATAATTTTAATTAGTTGCATAAGTGCAGTATGCATTGTTGCTCTCGTGCTTGGGCTTGTGTTCGGACTTTCACCACGCTACACAAAGATGAGTGCACCAACAGTTGAAGTTCACGCTCTTAGCGACAGAACAATAGTTAGCGTCAACAAAAATGAAAATGCCAATATTTACGAATTTGAAATTTCGTTTGGTACTAGCCAAAACACCATTCGCTCAAATAATCCAAGCGTCACCATAACAAGTTATTTGACAGCACCGGGGGAGTATGTTATTCGTGCAAGGTACATAGGTGACAATGCAAGAGAAAATTCAGATTATAGCGAAGCATATAGTTATGCCAACTACAAAACTTTAACATCTCCATCTGTTACGCTTCAAAATGGCACTCTTACATGGGAGAGAGTGGACAATGCACAAAGCTATCATATCTATTATGGGAGTAATGAAAACGCGCCACTTTATCTTCTTGCAACACAGCCCACAGGCACGCAAAATGTTACATTTGATTTGTCAGCACTTTCTTCACAAAAGGCTGGAAGATACTATCTCTATGTGCAGGCTATTGCATCACCTAATTCATATTACACAAATAGCGATCTAAGTGAAGTTGTTATATATGATAATGTTAAACAGTTACTTTCGCCAACCGATGTCAGTTATGATAGTCAGACAAACACAATTTCAATGACGCTACCACAAACTGTTGCAGAATATGATATTGAGATTGTAATAAATAAAACATATACATATGTTTATAATTTACAAGGGGATACACAACTTAGTATTGACCTTAGCCCATATATTTTAGCGCAGGACATAACAAGTATTGACGTTAGGGCGCTTGGTGATGATGAGTACTTGCTTAGTTCACAAACTGTTAATGTGGCACTAGCATAGAATATATTTTTGAATAAAAAACATACTACTTTTGGTGGTATGTTTTTTTATGAAGATAATACAACAAATAAAAGAACAACTTAATAATAACCCAGATGTGAGCGAGCGTCAATTTTTAATCAATGGCAAAAAAGTCTATCTATTGTTTATAAAAAGCACGATAGACAAAACGCTTTTGGTGCATTCTGTCATCTCGCCACTTTTAGAGTATGGTGGTGAACCTAATCTTTCAACGCTTTCAAATAGTGTTTTAAGAGCATCAGAAGTCGAGAAAGTGACAAAAGACCAATTTGTTAAGAGCCTTCTTAGAAACAAAGTACTTTTGTTTGTTGACGGCGAAAGTGATGCGCTTGCTATTGATATGGAGCTTTTGCCCGTAAGACAGCCGTCAGAGCCTCCGACTTCTCCAACAATCCAAGGACCAAGGGAGGGCTTCACTGAGAGCGTAAAGACTACAATGGCGCTACTTAGAAAGCAGTTGCCGTCAAAGCACTTGGTCATCAAGAGCTTTTTCGTGGGAGAAATGTCGCACACGCAAGTTGTTTTGTTTTATATGGACAACTTGGCTGACAAAAAAATTGTCAAAACACTTGAGAAGAAGATAAAGAGTATAAACACAGATATTGTACTTGATCCACATTATCTTGTTGAGTTTATTGTTGGCAGACCAAACTCACTTTTTGAGCAGTATGGTTCAACAGAAAAGCCTGACATTGTGACGGCGAAGCTTATGGAGGGAAGAGTTGCAATTGCAGTCGACGGCTCTCCAATAGTTATTACACTGCCTTTTATGGTATTTGAAGATGTTCAAAACAGTAACGACTACTATACCAATTCGCACTATGCCACATTTATTCGCTATGTGCGTGCATTTGGCATTTTAATGGCAACAGTAATTCCTGGGGTGTATTTAAGTTTAAGACTTTATCACTACCGAATTGTGCCACTAAAATATATTTTAACAATAAGTGCCACAACCCAAAACTTGCCATTTACTCCATTTTTGGAAATACTGTTTATTCTCATATTATTTCAAATGCTCTATGAAGTGAGCTTGCGTCTTCCTAGGTATCTTGGCATTGCGACCAGTATTGTTGGAGCACTTGTACTTGGAGATACGGGAGTTCAGGCAGGGCTTATTTCTCCACCGGGGATAATCGTGATTGCACTGAGTTTAATTGCCGTTTATACCGTGCCAAATCAAGCGCCACAGCTAAATATTATAAGGCTTGTGTTTGTCTTTCTTGGCGGAACGCTTGGACTCTTTGGAGTTGTTGGGGGAATGATTTATTTTGTCAACTACCTTAATTCAATGGACGAGTTTGGTGTGCCAATCCTTGCACCTTACGCTCCAAGAGTTGAAAATGACCTAAAAGATGCACTTCACAAAAAGCCAATGCCAAAGATGAAGAAAAGACCAAAGTCGGTCAAGTCAAATGACAATATAAGGGGGCTTGAATGACACAACAAATTTCAGTTAGACAAACGGCGTGCTTTTGTGCTATCTCTCTTCTTGCATTAAAACTAATAACATTGCCGTCACTACTTGTCATTATGTCAACATCAAGTGCTATTGTTGTTGCACTAATTATGTTTGCGCTTGATTTATTTTTGCTATATATATTTTTAAAGGTAAAAGAAAAATATCCAAACCTATCACTATATGAACTTATAAAAAAAGTTTTTGGAAGCGTGCTTGCGAAAATAATATATATTATTTTATTTTCATTTTATATTTTAAAATTAGTAATGTTAAATAACGAAGCCATTGCATATATGCGAGATGTAGTTGATGAAGATTTTAGACTTATTGTGTATCTTATGACATTTTTACCTGTTGTTATTGCAATGGTAAACTCTGGTTTAAAAAGTACGGCACGCACTATTGAATTTGGCTTTGTGTTCATATTTATTGGTTTGATTTTTTGCTTGTTTTTGTCAGAAGTGACTTTCACATACGGCGAAATGGGGCCTATTTTTAAAGAAAATATTTTGAATATATTAAATTCATGCAAAGATGTTGGTTTTTGGTTTTCTGATTTTTTATTTATTACAATAATTTCTGATAAAATTAAATACAAAAAAAATATGAAAAAAATAATATTTTCATATGTTTTTATCACTTTAATTATTTTAATTGCACTATATATTATTTATTTTAGACTTTTTAATGTCACTGCATTTTTGCACAGGTCTGCAATTGCTGATATTACGCAATATAATCGAAATATTGGTAATTCGGGCAATATTGATATAATTGCAATTTTGGTTTATATGTTTATCATATTTTTTCAAGGTGCAATTTATTTTACAGGTGCAAAAATTATTTTTGAAAAAATAGTTGGATATGACAATAAAATTCATGCAATTATTTTTATTACGCTTTTGATATTAGCACTGCAATTATTCGTTTTTTATAACCTTGATTTAATTATAGATTTTGTTGTCAATTATCTTAAATATTTTGGTGTTGTTGCTTGGGTTATTATTCCACTATATTTGATTTGTTTGCTCATTTTTGATAGGGAGAAAGGTGATGAACTGGTTAAGAAAAAGTCTAAACAAAATTAAACACGCCTATGCACTTTACTATTTTGTCATTGTGCTAATTATTTTTTTGCCGTCTGCAATTACAATACCATCACTAAGTTTTAGAAGTGCAATAATCACGGCGATTGGGGTGGACAAGCAAGATGAAGAAGTCATGGTGTCGGTTTTGACGCTTTCAGAGATTTCAAAGTCAGAGATGCGTGAAAATGTCAAACTTTTGCAAGGCAGTGGCGTCACTCTTGCAAACGCTTTTTCAAGCATTGAATCAAGTATTGGTAGAAAAATACTTATGGGTCATGTTGGCTATGTGGTCATATCAGAAGATTTTGCAACCCAAAATGTTGCCGAGGTTATTAACACACTCATAATTGCGGGGAAGGTATCAAATACCGTTCCTCTTTTGATGTGTGAGGGCAAGGCAAAAGATGTCCTTGACAATGCACAAAAAATGGAGGCGTCATCTTCTTATAATATGCGTGAAATGATTAACAACGAATTTAATGAAACATACACAAAAGACATAAGCATAGATTCATTTTTAAAAGGATATTATTCAGATATTCACATCTCGACTTTGGGATATGTCACGCTTGAAAGTCAGCCTACTAACGCCATTGACAGTTCTTCTGGTCAAGCACAGGGCGGGCAGTCTCAACAATCTTCAAGTCAAAGCGATAGCGAGCAAAAAACTGCAATTTCATACAAGACAGAGCACGCTGTTTTTTTGAATGGTAAATTCAAATATCTTTTCACGAAAGAGCAGATGCGTGGAATAAATTGGATAGTTGAAAGTGACTTGCAAAAAATTTTGACAATAAATGGCATTAGCGAGCAAGGGTTAAACGATGCAAGCATAACATTCACAATCTCAAAGCATAGTGTTACGCCAAAAGTAGATTTTTTAAATGGCAAACCATATGTGACTTATGAGATATCACTTACGATGACGCCAGTTGAAATTATTGAAGCAAATGGCGGCGCCCGAGCAATAAAAGAGATAACACTTACTGACGAGCTTAAACAGAAAATTTGCGATGTTGTGAAAAGAGAAGTTGCGTTGTCACTAAGTGTTATGCGTGAGCAAAAGACAGATGTTATTGGCGTTTACAAATTGCTTTATAACAAATACAGACCTTTTATGGACTTTTTGGATACACTTCAAAATAGGGAAGATTTTTTGAATTATGTAAATATTGGTGTTGATGTCAATAGTTTTATTACTACTAATTAAAAAAAACTTGAAGTAAAAAATTTATGTGATATAATACACACATATAGGAGTGTGTTATGTCATTAAGAAAAGGTAAAGTGATAGAACCCAAAATACATGAAACAAAAGAAAATCTCAACCTTTATGACGGAGTGCATATTTTAAATGGTTGCAAAAATGTCACGCTTTGTGGCAGTGCTGTCGTTTTGGAGGCGACCGACACAACTTTTTCATCGGTGACAAACAAAGCAAGAATAAATATTTTGCATAGTGGTGAAATATATTATATTAACTCAAAAGCAAAAATTGGGCTTATTGAAAGTGGCTACATCTTCACGGTTGGTGGCAAGGCAAGTATAAAGACAATAAATAACTGTGATATTGACTATGTTTGTAACAATGCGCGCATCGGAACAATAAATGGAGGAAACATAAAGTTTATTCAGGACAAGACAAAAATTGTCACGATAAATAGTGCAAATATATACTATGTCAAAAACAATGTCAAAATTGGCACTTTTGGCAGTGGTCAAATTGTTGGGCTTTGTGACAACTCACAAATTGCGACAATAAACCATGGAAATATTGACTATGTGCTTGACAATGCACGCATTGGTACAATAAACGGTGGCAACATAACACATGTTTGCGATAGTGCAGAAATATCAACCATAAACGGTGGCAAAGTCGATGAACTTATGGGGCATAGTCTGATAGCTCAGCAAATGGGCGGAAGAATAAGGCAAAAAAGTGGTAACGCCCTTATTGTCTACAAGCAAAAAATCAAACCACAACAAAATACAGCGCAAGAGAAGGTGACAAAATAATGTTTTTAGATGTTCTTTTGGATGCAACTTTGGATACTTTAAAAGTTGTTCCTATTTTGTACTTAGTGTATTTATTAGTATGCTATGTAGGACACAATAGCAACAATAAATATGTAAATATTATGAACAAGACCAAGCACTTTGGCCCACTCATTGGCTCGTGCCTTGGCGTCATTCCACAGTGTGGTTTTTCCATCGTGATGTCCGACCTTTACTCAAAAAGGGCAATAACAATAGGCACTCTCATTGCAGTTATGCTGGCAACAAGTGATGAGGCATTGCCACTTATGATTAGTAATTCAAGTTTCATAGTACCGCTTTTAATAATGATTGGGATTAAACTCGTTGTGGCAATATTTTTCGGCTATATGTTTGATGTACTATATAGGCTAATAAAAGGCAAGCAAGAACTTACAGAAAATGGCTTTATTAAAGAGCATGACCATGACTGCGAACTCACAACTTGCACACACAAACATCATGTGCATAAAGACCATGATCACTGCGTTGACAACATATTCTTAGATGCGCTTTTGCACACACTTCAAATAACGGCATTTTTGTTTGTTGCAACGCTCATTATTGGGCTTGTTGTTGAATATCTTGGCATTGAGAACTTAGCAAATATATTCACTTCAAACAAATATGTTCAGCCATTTTTGGCAGGGCTTGTGGGGCTTATTCCTTCTTGTGCTTCTTCTGTGTTTTTGGTTGAACTTTATATGGCAGGTGGTATCACTTTTGGTGCTATGATGGCAGGACTATGTGCCGGTAGTGGAGTTGGCATTGTCGTTCTTTTCAGTAAGAACAGAAAACATATGCTTACAAATTTATTGATACTTGTTTCACTTTACTTAATTGGTAGCATGGTTGGTGTGGTGTGCAACTTATTTGTGTAAGGAGATAATATGAACATATTCTTAGCAGGCGCCGTATCAGTGGCTGACAAGGCTCAGTTTGAGCATAAAGACAAAACAAAACTTGAAAAACCATATGATGACAGATTTTGATTTGCAAAGAGTGAAACAAAGCGATGTTATGGTTTGCGACATATCTATGCAGTCAATTGGACTTGGTATTGAACTAGGCGTTGCGTCTATATATGATAAAAAGATGATATTTTGTTATCAAAAAGGTAGTTATGTCAGCAGTATGATTACAGGGACATTTTGCGATGCTGTCTACATTGAGTATGAAAACTTGCAAGATTTGAAAAATAAATTATCTGAAACATTAAATAAATTACAATAAAAAAATTACTCGCAATTTGCGAGTAATTTTTTTTGCTTTATCTTATCTTCATACGTTTTCTAAGCAAGATGAACAATATTGTAAGTCCAACTGCTACGATGCAAGATACGACGATTAAGATGATTGATACTGTGTTAAGTGGCTCTGTCTTTGTTACATGATATGAATATAGAAGTTTTCCGCTTTCTGTTACGAGCTGAATATTGTAATCTCCAGCCTGTGAAATTGTGTATTCATAATATGTTTGCAAGTTGCCATCGGCTAGGTCAGAGGTGGTTAAGACCACATCACTCATTCCGTCTATTTTTAGCACACAGTCACCAACTGTTGTCAAAAGGTCTTGGGTGTTAAATGATACTGTGATTGGCTTTGTTGTTGAAGTATTTTCTTTGACTGACACTGTTATTGGTGCTTGTTTGTTGTTTATCCAGAATGAATATGTAAACTTTTGACCAAATTCATTATCTGTGTTTATTGTGACTGTGTAGCGTCCAGAACCTGTCACGGCATCGTTTACCGAGATTAAGAAACTTGTAAGGTAAGCGCGCAAAGATGTTGTTCCGTCTTGGTTTGTCATAGTTTTGTAAACAAGTGAGCCCATATTTTCGTTTGTTATGCTATCTGTTATGTCAACATCGTCTTTAATAACGCTTTCAACATAGTAGTTTGAATACTGACTAAATTCCATTGACCATCGTGATTCGTTTGGTCTTATTATCAAGAAGTATATTGGTTCTTCATTGATTTGTGTAACAACACCTGTTTGAGCATTTGTTACACTTGCCGAGAACCAAACCTTGTATAGTCCCGCTTCATTAAATGTGAATGTGCGATTGTATCTGTCAGCTGTTGGGGTATACTCTTCGCCATTTCTAAGAACGGATATGCTTGGTCTTGCATTTGAATCATAATAGCCAAGTGTTGATTGAGGTATTGTGATTGTAACTTCTTTGTCATAAACTGCATTGTTGATTGGTGATTCGTCATTGACATAGAATATTACACTACGAAGATATCTTATTGTGTAAGTTGATATCAGTGTCGTGAACATATGCACATTGCCTGCAACATCTTTGAACGTCAAATAGTATGTTCCTGACGATGAAAGTGTCATTGTGGTTAAACCATTTTCTGTTGTTAGGCGAGGGTAGTAAGGTGTTTGGTTGTCGCCATACTTAACTTCAACTGTAACAATGTTTTCTGGTATTCCATAGTATGATTGCCATGCAATGCGTTTTGAAGTGTAACTAGATTCATCTTTTCCGACTGCGAATGTTGACATTGTGCTTGAAGTATCAAAAGATGTTAATGTTCCTTCATTGGTGTAGTAAGAGAACCTAGACAAAATACTTGTACTTTGAGGGATAATCGTGATTGCTATTGTTCTTGAATAGAACACTGTTGCGCTTTCACTTTTTGTGTTTGAAAGTTTGTATATGTGAGTAGTGTAACCGTTTACAGGCACCGAGCCTTCGTCTGTTTTTTGTATGTCTTGTTCTGTGTTGAATATGATTTCAAAATCGCCTGTGTTCAATATGTAATGAGTTGTTATCTCTCTTTGAACTCCCGCATCGGTGTATGTGAATGAATTTCCAGTAGGTGAAGCCACATATGATTGACCGTCACGATGATAAATCACTTGATAGAAGTCTTCATTGTTGTCTGATATTGTGAAGTCAAGATATGTATCATATTGTGAATCTGTGAATATTTCAAGATACTTAATGATTATTGAATATGTTTGAGGAGTGTTTACTGTGAAGCCTGAATCAATTTGAACTGTCGTGCCGTCTTCATACATAAGGTAAACCATGACTGGTATTCTTCCTGTTGTTTGGCGATAATTTATTCTTATTTCACTGCCATACATTGTGTCATGGTCAAATAGACCATTTTGTGAGTTGTTTGAGTTGTCCAGAAGTGTGATTTGAGGAAGAATATTATATATTACAAGGTTTAGCGTTCTGTATGGTTGACCAGTGGCGATTTCTGCAATTGCTTCATAGATATTTAAAGTGAAGTTAATTTCACCACCGACAATGCCTTCAACCATATCTTGTCTTGGAGCATAGAATTGCACTGTGTGAATAATTCCGTTTTGAGATATGACAACTCTGCCATATCCGCTCTCTTCAAATCTTTCACGGTCTGCCTGCGAACTCAAATTGAAATTCTCAACTGCTGTTGAAGATGTTGCCGTCACAACAACAATATCTTTTTCAACATTGTATTTAAAGGATATGTCTTTTGTTGAATAATAGTAGCTTTGTCCATTTTCGTAATTTTCAACAAGGTCAACTTCGCTTGTAAGTTCATTTTCAATAACTTCGGAGCCATATATGTTGCTGATTGGGTAACTGTCACCAAAGTTGTCTACAATATTATATCTATAATATCTATTTGCAGTAGGTGAGGTTATTGATATCTTTAAATATATGTTGCCAAGATAGTTTACATATGATGAAGAAACTAGGTCGTTTATATCCAAAGCAGTGTTGATTTGAGAGAAGTAATGATAGTCAGGGCCTTTTGAATATACTGGGCTAGGCACCAAACTTCCGCCAGCATTTCTAACATACTGTACAATTTCAACTGTTATTGCGTAAATTGTAGCATCTTGCTCTGATGAAGATGATGGTATTCTTATTAAAATACCTTCTTCATTTTGATATGTTCCAGTTGCGCTTGTGTGAATGACTGATAGTGATGTGTTTAGCACTGAGCAGGAAAGCGTTATTTCTTTAAAGTATGGAACAAGTGAGAAAACCACATTTTGTTTTTGTGAGTTTGGTAAAAGTGTTGCAAATGAAATAAGTGATGTTTCGCTCAAAATTGGATTTTGTGGGTTGTATGTTGAAAGGTTATAGTAATTGCCATTTGAATATGGTGTTTTTAAATATGTTACGTTGCCAATTGTTATTTTGCTATATGGATAATCAAAAAGGTTAACAGATGTTATTTTCAGTGAACTTTTTGCATACAAATCAATGGTTGAACTAAGTTCACTATAAGAAAGTGAATTTTCAATTGAGTTGTTTTCATACACAATAGGTGTTATTGCCGTTTGACTGAGCGCTGAAAGATTTGTTAGGTAAATAGTGTAAACGGTAATGTTTCCTGCTATGTCTATTTCAACAATTTCAACATACGATGTTGCATGAGAACTTAGATTTGCTATTATTTCAGAAAGTGATTGAGCATTTAAAGTGCTGAAACCATTTGTCGAGTTTTCTATTGCTGTGACTGATGTTTCTTGAGAATATATATCGACATATTTTGTGTTTATGTATGCGCCATTATTGTTTCTTATTTCAAAATATCTATACAAAAGGCTATATGCTTCGCCATCTGTGTGAGATGTTACATCGATTATGTCCATAGCTTGTGAAACATCTACGGCAAAAGAATAATATCTATATAGTCCTGTGGTTTGTGATGTGTTATATTTGTCTGTAACTAGGCGTACATCGCTTGCGTTCACACCGTTTAATGAAATAAGTCTATCTAGGTTTGTAGTTGGAGCAACTGTGTCGATTTTTACTGTACGAGTGGTGCTGAACTGACCTTGGTTATAGTCAGATTCTTTACCCTCATAGTGCATTGTGAATGAAATTGTGCTGTTGTTGACATATGCTCCTGAAATTTGAGATAGGTCAACATCAACATAGTTGACAAGACCATTTGTCACAATGTTGTCTTCGTCTATTTGATAGGTGACACCGTTGACTCTATATGAAATGTCAGACTTATCAATTCTTGCCATAAATTCATTTTCTGGGTCATTCCAAGAAAGTCTTACTTTGTCGTCATTTGTGTAGTAAATTCCACCGTCTGAATTATATTCTGAGTTTGTGCTTGGGTCGACAATAGTGAATGAAGGAGTTGATTCTGTAATTTCAAAAACAAAACTAAATTCGTTAACATCTCCATAACCTGCATAGCCTTGACGAATTGTCACTTGATAAAAGCCAACATCTTTGAATGTTCTTCCTGATGTGCTATCATTTAATACCAAATATCCATCAGATGAAACTCCACTGCTTCGATATATCGTTGTTGATTGAGCTAGTGTTGAGCGTTCATAGCTGTATTTGATTTCTGCACTAAGGGCATATGATGAAATAACATTTGAACTATTTGCCGTCCAACTGTTTATACTGTCTTCGGTGATGAAAGTTGAACCATCTGAAAGTGAATAACCATATTTAACTGCTGGAATGTATACAAACACTGGTAATTTATTTGTTGTTAAAATGACATTTTCACCAGTTGGGTCATTTGATGCAAGATAGATGTCGTTAAAGAACATCATATCGTCGCCTTCAAGAACTTGAATCTTTATCGACTCACCGACATAGCTGAAAGTATTGCCCAAAGTGTCGACAACAGATGGAGTAGTGATGATACCATTTCTATCAATGATGAAGGTGAATGTTCTTATCATATAGTCATATGTATCATTTATTCTATCCTCTGTGCCAGAAAGTAGGTCATATGTTCTTGTGATTGTGTATTTTCCTGCACGCGTTCTATAATAGCCACCTGATTGGTTTTGAACAAACTCTTTGTTTATTTGCCATGTGTATGTTCCATCGTCATTTTGTGTACAAAGATTTACGATAGGGTCACTTATTGAATATATTGTTACGGCGTCTTGTGGCTCATCAAACACATAGGTGTAAACTCCACTTTGATTGATGTTTTCTGCTGAGAATGGTGTGAAAGTGTAGGTCACTTCTTGAACTTCAATAGTACCTTCTTCTGGGGTTGGATTGAATGATAATGTCAAAATTTCTCCACTATCAGAAAGTGTGTTTACATTGGTTGGTCTAAAATATCTATCTTTTTGAGTAAAGCCAGTGTCTGTATCAAGATGTGGCAAAGGAGTATAGCTGTCTTGAATGAGTGCGTTTTGAGTGCCACCCTTGGTGTATACAAGCATTGTCCTTGAAGCATCTGATGAAATTCTTACAATATGCGTACCTGAGTAATTTTCAAGGTAGTTTTGAACAGATACTTCATCAAGGCCCGAAGTTAACTTTGTATTTGATGCGTCACGTGTGTAGAAAATATAATCGTTTTCAACAGCTATTTCGTTACCTTGGTCATCGTGTGCTGTGTAATGTATTGTGTATGAGTAGTTGTCTATCTGGTCACTTGGGATAAAGAATGGAGCAGGTGAATCGCTTTTGTCAAGAAGGACATTTTGGTTTACTTCAACTTTAAGGAAATATATGCTATTGACATTTATAGTGCGAAGTTCAAAATACTTTTGATATATATCACTATTATTTAAAATATTTTGAAGCCAAGTGTCGCCAGCGAAAGAACTGCCCGATGTTGAAAGTCCTGCAAATCTTATTACTTTGTATTGTCCCCAGTAAATTGTCACATCGCTTGATAATATGTTTAAATCGGTAGGTTCAACAAATTCGCCATCAATTTCTTGTAATATCTTGTTTTGTGTTGTGTCGATAATAAATGAGAAATATTTTTCGTTGCCTGCGCTATCTGTTATATAGAATATGTACATTCCTGCTTGACTTAAAATATTTGTTGATGGAATGTAGTCATAACTCTGTGTGTTTGTATAGTCGACGGCGGTCAAGTCTTGTCCATCATAGTCAAAGTAATATTCAACTGGCACATAGTTATATGATTGATATTGTTTTAGTATATCAGATGTAAATTCTGAACTTGTGTCAGCAACAAGAGGGATAAACTTGTATTTTGCAGTGATTTTGCTCTTGCTTGCTTTTTCATTCCATGACACTGCAACAGGTTGGTTTGTCAAAAAGTCAATTTCTGAACCACGATAGTAGTAGTTTGAGCTGTAACTATTCATGGTGTAGATTTGAATGTTTTCAATAGGATTGTTGTCTATTGTGAATGTTGAAGAATAACTTCTTGTCAAATTCCTGCCATAGTACATTGTTGCGATGTAGTTACCGTTTTCAGAAACGGATATAGTTTCATTGTCATCAACTGTGTCAATAACTGTGTAAGACCCTGTGTAATTTGATTGGAATGATATTTCAAGTCTTGTCACTGCATCAAATATTGATGAAGTTGCAACTTTGCCAACTGTTACACTTTTGTTTGTATATGCACCATCATAAAGCTCAACACCATTTGATGAAATTGTCATTTGTGTTGCATCGCGAGTGATTTCAAACAAAAACCACTGTACAGAAAGTTGCTCGGTTTTTGAATTTTCATCAATTTGTGATGTTTCGAAACTGTTGCCATAACTTATGCCATTTATTTGTGAGTTGTTTTTGTAAACAAGTTTGACAAGATATATTCCTGCTTCGGTGAGTGGACTGTTGTCATAAGCGATTTTTGTTTGCTGTGAATCGGTTAATGCATAAGTGCCATCGCCATTTTTAGTCACCATCCAATATCCACTTTGTGTTGCATTTACTCTGCTATTGTCACTATTGTATATTTCAACATTGTAGTCAAATTGAATTGGTTGTTGATTTGTGCTTTGGATAGATATTGCTCCGCTATTGACCTGTGCCAAAATGTTATTAATGGCAGTTTGTTCATCTGTAGCACTGGCACTTGTCAGTGACTTCATATAGTTGTTGCCCGAAAGGTAGGTCACATCTGTTGGGTTTGAAATAATTCCGTCAGTAAGGGTTTTGAACTCTTTTGTTTGTGAAGTGGTGACGTCGCTATAAAAAAGTTGGTATCCAAACACTTCGATGCAGTCTACACGCCTTGTTGTGTTTGTTGTTGATGGTGGCAAGATGTCGACATTGCCGTTGTATATGTATGTGAATGTGTAGTTTATTGTGTAAATACCAAGGTCGTTAAAATACAATGTGACAAGGTTGCTATCTTTATGCTCAACGCAAATCACAAGGTCGCTTCCGCTTTTAACTAAATTTTGTCCGTCGTATGAAATTGTTTGAGTGCTGTCTATTTGTCTAAAATTTTTGTTTATTTTGAGTGCAAAGTTTGTTTTGTCATATGTTATGCTTGGGAGTGAATTTGTTGTGGTGTCATCTATTGTGTATTGATATTGATATTGATAAGCTCTGTCATATGTTGCACCACTTGAAACATTGTAAGCATTTGAAACAATTGTGCTAACTGCTGTGCCACTATAATAGTTTGAGAGTGGAAGTATGTAGTATGTAAAGGTGATACGCTGTCTTGATTGGTTGCCATTTTGGTTTAATATGTAATCTATTGTGAGCTCATATTTGCCATATGGGGAAGTTAATGGTGACACAAGTGAGGTGAGTCTAAAACTATTGCCAATGCCATAGTCAACATAAATTCCTTTTTCTTCAAGTTCTATTGTTGAGTACAGTGTTCCATTCAAAGAAATTGATGGTTGGACTGTTGTGATTGTGTCATCAGGTGCTTCAAGAAGTACAACGACTGCATTGCCAGATGAGACATATGCAACATCGCCATTACTTAAAGTCGTTAGTGGCGTACCTTGTTGTGTTTCGCTGTCATATTGAGAGTATTGCGTCACAGAGAAATATTGATTTTCTCCATCTGCAAAAATTTGTGATTTTATATTATTTGAAAAATTCAAAAAATAAAAAATAAAGCATCCTAAAAATGCAAGTGTTAAAATAAATAATAAATGCCAAACATTATTTAATTTTTTAACCATAGTGTTCACTCCAAAACAAAATATATCAATAAAAATATACCACAAAAAAGTCCATTTACGCAAATATATTGTGTATATTTATTTAATAATTATTTTATAATAAAATAAAAACTTGAATTATTTGTTAAAATTTAATTTGAAATTTGTTAAAAAATTTAAGAAAAAATATTAAAAATAAATTTTGTAAAATAAAAAACTCGCAACAAAATGTGCGAGATTTTTTTCTAAAAGTCAAAGTCATCAAAAATGCTTGATTTTTTAAATACTTTTGAATTTCTTTTTTTGATATCATAGAATATTGCACGTTCGTCAAGGTGTTTACTTGGTGCGTATTCTTCTGCCGCTTTTCTTTGGTCAAGAACAGGGTTCTTAAAATATTGAGTCATCTGTGTTTTTATTGGTGGTTGACCATAGATTTTGACAATGTTGACATCATATGGAAGCTGACCAAGTTCATAAGGCTCAATTAAAGGTCTTGTGACGATTTGTGTGCCTATTGTCTTGGTCGAATCTTTATCAGATTTTTCTGATTGATTTTGTGAAACATTTTTTGTTTTCAGTGTGACTTCACCGCAAATCTTTGAAAATTCCTCACGAGTTTTTTGGTCTTCTGTTCCAATGAATATTTGAATGTTACAGTTTCCTTTAATGGTGTCTGCGACTTCTTTTGTGTATTTGTTGTCAAGCTGGCTATATGATTGAATGACAAGTTCAAAATATATTCTTCTACTTCTTGCGACCGTGATTATTGTGTCCATTTTTTCAATTTTTGGAAGGTTTGCAAACTCATCCAAAAGGAAGTATACAGGTCTTGAAAGTTGAAGATTTGGTTTTTGTGATGCCGTTTCAATAAGCGTTTTATAAAGCTGTGAAATACACATCGTCGCTATTGCGTGACGGCTTTCTTTTTCGTCTGGAACTTTGATGAATAGCACTGTTGGCTTGTCTGTAAAGTCTTCGAAACTCACATCTGTTCCGCTTGTGCAGTAGCATATACCCATATCTTGGAAAACTGCAATTTTTGGTTGCAAAACACCAAGATAGCTTCGGGTGGTGTTTGGTGCGTTGTTTACAACTGTGCTTGTTAGTGCTGGGACTTTACTTAGCATATCACGCCCAGATGTGTATTGTTGAAGAGTTTTCATCATATTGTCGCCATCTGTGTCACGATATGTTGCAATTTTAACTAAATTATAAAAATTAAATTTATCTTTTGTCATGCCAAGCTCTGGATATTGACTGTCTTCAAGCATGGCGAGCATAAGTCCATACAAAAAGTCTTGAGCTCCACGCTCCCAGCCTTGGTCAGTTTTACTTTCAACAGTGACTATTGTGCTTGCGATTTCGCGAAGTTCGTTTTCTGCTTCGTTAATAAGTGACTGTTTTTTTGCTTCAAGGTCTTGCATAAGTGCTTCTTTTGTTGGATATGCAATGCCGTTAAAGCCATACCACTCGTTGCCATAGTGGTCTGAAATAACCTTGTAACTTTTTACGCTTTGTGGGGGAGCACCTTTATATACTTTCACTTCACTTTCAAGGTTGTGGGCCCTTGTGTACATATTGAATGAGTGCTCCATAGGGTTCCATCTTGTTGAAGAATATGGGTTTCTTAGGTCAATGGTGATTATTCTGTAACCTTCTTCACGAAGTTGAATTGAGTGGTTGTTATAAAGTTCGCCTTTTGGGTCGGTTATGACCATACAAGGCTTTTCTGCCGTGTGAGCATAAACTCTTATTGCTGGGTCCAAAATAAATGTTGTTTTACCTGAACCAGTTGTACCAATAATGAGTGTGTGAATAGGGTTGTACATATTGATATACATTTGACCATGCTTGTATAAACTTCTAATCATAACTCCACTTTTTTTGAGTTTTGGTAGTTGTTTAAAAGTTGTTGGCATAAAAACAGGGTTTGTCAAAAGTTCTTGTTCTGTTACAAACCTTGCTTCATAGTGTTGTGCCATTTGTTTTCCGCTTTGGGTTTTCCCAGTAAAGCCTTCGTCGTCACTTGTGAATGTTTTTGGTTTACTTGCCAAATACAAAACAACGCATATAAGTCCAACGCCTAGTCCAATAATTGCATATGTTGAAGTAAACGCTTGACCTATTGCTACGCTGTCACCAGTTGCATACGACACAATTGCGCCAATAACATAAAATGCAACTAGTAAAATGAGTGAGTTTATGAATTTCTTTTTCATTATGCCTCCAAATAGTATATGTATTTTAACTTTTTTTTTGAGTATAAGTCAAATAATTATTAAACTTGATAGGAAATTGTTGCAAATATTATTTATTAGACTATTAAATAAAATTTTTAAAATTTATTTTAATTAAATTCAAAATAAAAAAATAAAAAAAATAAAAATATTTTTGAAAAATGTTTTGCAAATAAAAAAATATGTGTTACTATGATAGCGTTAATAGATTTGCAAGATGCATATTTTTATATTTTTTGCAAATAAATATTTTAAATATTGGAGGAAAGTATGAGCACATTATTAACAAAAATCACTACATATCTTCTTGGTGGAAGGAGTATGCTTGGTGTTGACAACCTTCCTGAGTCATGGGGTTGGGTAAAAAAGATTGTTAGTGCAATTGACACTCTTTTGTATCCTTTGCTTATCGTTGTCGGTGCTGCTGGTATGATTTATGCAGTTGTCATTGGTGTTCAAATGGCACGTGCAGATTCAACAGAAAAGCGTGAGGAAGCAAAGAAAAGGCTTATAAATGTTATTGTTGGTCTTGCAATTACAATTGCGTTGATATTGTTCTTCAAGTTGTTTATCAATTCAATTTTGCCAGCATTTATTCCAGCACCAGAAGAAGACCCAACAGCTACAGCTATGATTAGATGGTAATTTGCAAAAAATATGTTTAAAAGTTCGGTATTTTAGCCGAACTTTTTCTTTATATAAATTATTTTTTATCAAAAACTATGTACAAAATTTATTTTGTTTGATATAATAAAACTAAAATCAGTAAAAAATATTAAAGAATTAAAAATAAATAAGGAGGACAACAAGCAGTGGACATTTTGGCGAACCTTGGAAATTGGATTTTGGTTGCATTATCTCAACTTTTATATTTCTTGGAATCTTGTTGTTACGCACTTTTAGACCTTGCGCAACTTATGTTTCGTTTGCTTGCTGGTCTTGACACCGGAAGTCAAGGCGCTGTTGGCGGTGATATATTTTATCAGATAATAAGGCGTACATTTTTTACAGACAACGAAACTTCTTACTCGGTCATAGCTGTTGCATTTTGGAGTTTATTGCTTCTTTCGTGTATTCTTTTGTTTATTACCACTATTGCTGCAATTATAAAAAGCGAAGTTGCTTCAAAAGATGGCAAATTTGACAATTCAAAAGGCAAAATCATTGCTGATTCAATAAAGGCAGTCCTTTACTTCGTTATTGTTCCTGTGGCTTGTTATTTTGGTCTTTGGTTTGGTAATGTTGTCTTGTTTGCAATTGATTCAGCAACTGCTCCACAGACGACTTCAATTGTGTCATTAAAAGACGATGTTACATCAGAATTGGACCCTGGTGACAGTGGTTCGTATAATTATTACATATTTTGGGGAACAAAAACCAGCTCAACATACACATCAATATCGGGTATGGTGAATAAATTATGTTTGTTTCAAGCCAATAGAATTCGAAACGATGATGCTTTTTATGAAATGATTGTAAAAAATGAACCAATAGCTACTACACCAGAAGAAAATGACCCAATTGATCCAGATGGAGATGTTACCGACACTCCAACCGAAACTCCACCAACAATTGTTGATGGAACATACAATTTTGGCATAATACTTGGCGAAAAAGAAGAGGCTGCGACAATTGTTGACGATTTGTTTATGTTTAATGCAAAACTCAAAACTCCACAGACATTAAATTACTATGATTACACAAGTGCTTACGGTGATGCTAGTGGGAGTACCGTTGAGTATTTTGACAGAAGTAACATTGCTTTGGTTTCATACTTCTATGACCTTACAGGATACAATCACATTTTGGCAATACTTTTTATTTTCACTGGTGGAAAAATACTTTTAACAATGTCTTTTGCTGTTATGCATAGAATTATCATGCTTCTTGCTATGATATTTGCAGAACCAATAACATTGTCATTCATGCCACTTGACAAAGGTAATGCATTTGGTGAATGGAGAAAATCATTTATTTCATATGTTATATCACTATATGTATTAGTTTTGGCTGTCAATGTATTTTATATCATAACCCCAGTTTTCCAAACACTAACATTTTTTGGAGATAGTTTAAGTTATCTTTCTTGGGCAGATATGGTTGTGCAAGCTGCCTTCATAGTTGCTGCGCTTTCAGCAATACAATCGCTTGAGACAATGTTTTCAAATATGTTGGGTGGCAAAAGTATAATGGAAACAGGTAGCAAAATGACAGAAAAAGCATTTGATGCTGCTAAGACTGTTGGCAATGTGGCAGTTGGTGTTGCTGGCATTGGCCTAGGTGCTGCTGGTGCTGCGGCCCATCTTGGTGCAGCAGGAGTGAAAACTGGCATGGCATACACTAGTGCTTTCAAGGCTGGACTTGCAAAAAGCAATATGGCGGATAATAAGGAAAAGGCAAGCAAGACTGATGGTCAAATTCGCAAAGACATAATCAAAAACAACGAAGCTTCTGCACATAAAGACTACAATAAAGATATAGAAGATGCGTATGGTAAGTACGCAAGTGCTCATAAAAATGGTGAGGCTTTAAGTCAAAGTGATTGGTTGAAGACCGATGAAGGTAAAAAAGTCGAAGAGGCAAACAGGGCCAAGTTTGGTGGTTTGTCTGAAGACGAGTATGTGCAACAAGAAAATACCCGTATGGACGAAATGTTGACATCAGGCGTTGCAACCAGTGATAAAGACAAAGAGGCATTGAGTGCATATCAAAGTCAAATCGAAGAGCGTGATGAGGCACGTGAAAAATATAATATCGCACAGGAAAAATATAACAAGAATAAAGAAAAGGGAATTGCTAGAATAAAGAGAGCAAAGAATTCTTTTAAACTGTCATCGAAATCATTTGGCGGCATGGTTCGTGGTGTTGGCGGACTTGTTGGTGGCAAAAAGAAATGATAAAAAAGACTACGCTATGTAGTCTTTTTTAATATACGCTATAAAACAGTTCATTTAATTTATCATGTTGTTTTGCAACAATAAGTTGTTTTGCCGTTATTGTTTGATTTTGTTTCAGGATAAGTTCATTGTTTTTACCAATAATGTCTTTTGTTAATTTTTTACCTATCAAAATGTCGCTATTGACTGTAAGTTTTTTGGGCATGAGTTTTTGTACCTGTGTGTCTTCATCAGGCAAACGCATCATTGTTACTGTCAAATTGTCTAAGTTTATTGCACTTTTTACGTTTTTTGGTTTGAAGCTATTTAATTTAACTTTTTCATCACCAATGACCATATTTGAAGATATCTGTAAAATTTCAGTTGGTGAAAAACTTTTTATGTTTGTGACAAAATTTGTAATGTTGTATTTTTCGTCGAATTCGACATCACTTAGTGTTCCGTAATCCTTGCCACTTACGCCAACGACATTTTTGCCTATCGGGGAAAGAGGGTTGACAAGCGAGAAGTCTGATGACACCTTGCTAGAATTTTTCACTGTAATGTAGTCGCTATTTGAATATATGTTTGAGTTTTTTAAATAAAACTCATTTTCATCTTGGTCAAAAAAATAAAAGCCAAGTACTTTTTTGTACTTTTCGTCAAAGCAAGCGTCATGAATAGTACCGATTATGTTTGCATTATATATATCGAATACCTGTTTACCAATAATTTCTGAAAGTTTCATTTTTCCTCCTAGTGTAATCTATTAGACAAGTTGTGATATTATTCATGTTTGCCAAAACTTTGCCTTTGTGTTAAAATAATAATATGGGAATATTAAGTAAACTTAAACAAATTTTTTCAAATGACATAACCTTTGACACGGCAAGTGCCACAGGAGTTGTCACGCCAATTAAGATTAAAGGTGGCAAAATAAAGCTTGACAGCAAGGTTATTGTGCCAGAGGGTTTTGGCTTTGCGCTTGGTCATAGTGGTAAGGTTTTGGACTGTTTTTCAACTGGTGAATATTTTTTAAGTGTATCAACACTGCCTATTTGTTGCAAAAAACTCAAAATTCATAAAATTGACAAAAATGGCAAAATGAAAAAAAGCTTCAAGGCCGACACATATTTTATAAGGACCACACCATTTGAATTTTCTTTTTCTTCTCTTGAAAAAGCAGAACTAGGTCAGGCAAAAACTGGAATTTTTAAAGTGGGACTAAGTTGTAAACTAAATTTGTGCGTAATGAATTTGTCGACATTTATGTCGTCACTACTTGATGAATACTCATATTTGAAAAATGGTGAAGCGGAAAAATTGCTTAGAATTTTCACATCGGAATATGTTGTTAGTATTTTAAACAAGTACAATTTTTCATTGTTTGAATTTGTAAACATAAATGACGAGATAGAAACAACACTGAAAGGTGAACTCGGACAAAAATTTGAAAAAATTGGACTAAAATTATTAAATATTGATGAAATTCATTATGATTTGCCAAGAAAAAGTCAAAAAGATTATGAAATAAACTTAAAAAACAAGCAAAGTCAACAAGAAAAATCTTCTACTAAGTTACAAGAAGATAATAATGATGAGCAAGCAAAATCTGACTCGACATATGTGCCTTTTGGGAGCATAGTAATTGAAAAAGTTGACGAAATAAAGTCAGCGCCTCAAGATGAACAGTATGTTGACCTTGACCTTGAACATTTATATAATAAAGATAAAACCGATAATTAAACCTAAAAAATATTGAAATTTAGGTATTGACGAAATAAGCATATTGTGATAGCATATATTTGGAGTATAAATATGGAAAATAATGGTAAAGAAAAATTGTTGAAAAAATTATCTTCTTACAAAAGAATAGCACAAGTTTTTAAATGGCTTGCTATTGGGCTTGGAGTTGCTGCAGTAATTGCAGGAGTTGCTGTTGGTGCCGTTGCTGGTGCCGCAGTTGGAATAGCTACATTTTTTGGTTGTGGTTTGTTCGGCTTTGCTTGCTACCTTTCTTCAATCACGGCGGAAGGTCAATCTCTCTCCCTTTCATTGCAATCACAAGGCAAAGAGCAATCAAAAGATGATGACATGAACAAAATTACTATTAATACAATGGAAAAAGAAAATTCTGCTGAAACTGACAATTACAAGACAGTTGACCTTCAAGACATCAATTTGAATGTTTTACCAAAAACAGAAAGTAAAGAAATTACAGATGCGAATGGTGATAAATATCACACAGTACCAGTCGATGGCGAAGACTATGATGTGAAATATAATACTGATATAGAAAGATAATTAAAAAAACACTGCATTTAATATTTAGTGCAGTGTTTTATTGTTTTGAATATTAAAAAAATAACGATACAAATTGTATCGTTATTTTTTGGTGACCCCGCCGGGAGTCGAACCCAGAACAAAGCCTTAGGAGGGCTCCGTAATATCCTGTTTTACTACGAGGTCACACTCATATAGTATAGCATAAACTTTTTATGGTTGCAACACTTTATGAGTTATACTATTTGTATGGTACAAAAATTGCAACTTTTTGCTTGTATACAGTTAGTTCAAAACTGCCTTTTTCAAGACTTTCACCATCGATATTTATGGCTGCCATAGGGGTTGTTTCAATTTTTAAAGAGTCTAAGTGCAAAACTTTAATGTTTTTTGAACTTTTCTTTGGTATACCAAACAAAAACAATTTCGCAACACGCAAAATTTCGCAAAGTCTTACGCGATTTTTCTTTGCTTTAACAAGTACAACGTCGACTTTTCCGTCATTTAATATGGCATGTTTATTTACTTTAAAGCCTGCCACATTTTTTGAATTTATTATGAGCATAAGGCAACACTTTTCACAAATTTCGCCATTATCAAAACTTAGTTTAATATCAAGTGAGTTTGTTGAGAAAATCTTTTTTATTCCATGTAGTCCATACGCAATTTTGCCGACTTTTCTTTTTGAAGATTGTGATGTTGCATAGCTCGCTTCTGTGAAAATACCACTGCAACAAACATATATTCCATACCTATCATTGCATTTGAAAATGTCGTGTAAAAAGATTTTGCCGTCCAGTATGACTTTAAGCGCCTTTTTGACATTTCTTGGTATACCTAAACTATGTGCGACATCGTTGACAGTGCCACAAGGAATATAGCCAATTTGAATATTTTTGTTTAATCGAACTACGCTGTTGATTGTTTCGTTTAAAGTCCCATCGCCACCAGCAACGACTATGGCGTCAAATTCTTCTCCATACATAGAGATGTATTCCCCGATGTGTCCGATGTATTCAGAACGTAAAACTGTGACATCATATTTTTGAGATAATGAGTCAACTATGTATTTTTCACGCTTAATAATTTTACCTTTACCACTTTGAGGATTGTAGGCAAACAAACATTTTTTCATATAAAAAATATACAAAATATAAAAATATAAGTCAATTTATTTTTTTGTTTAAATAATATTCTTCTATAAACATATTTTGTAATTTTATAAAAAACAGTTGAAGGAGTGGTCAACTGTTTTTGGGTAGGCAAATGAGAACAATCTCTGTTGGGTAAATACAACCTCCGTAGTATCTTAGGTAAAAGTCATAGTCATGCGTGATTGAGTATATGAGTTTTGGTATTTCAAAAAGGTGAGTGTTGTTATGGTATACTGAAATGAATAGTTTTGGTAAATCTTGCTTAATGTGATTTTTTGCTCCAAGCAGGGCATTTCCCTCACCGCCTTCGATGTCCATTTTTATCATGGTTATTTTTTCTTGAATGTCATTATCAAGAGTTGTTGCTTCAACAACCTTATTTGATGACAGGGAAGTCATATTTGCCGAACTTGAAAAACTATTTGCTTCAACACCAATTTCACCAACAAAATTGGTCACAGCAGTGTTTTTATACTCAATTTTGTGATATTTTTGCAGATTTTTCTGCATTTCTGTGAAAATTTCTTCTGTTATGTCATAGCAATATATTTTTTCATAACTCTTTTCACCATAAGAAGATATGAAAGCCAAAACACTATCACCAGTGTATGCACCTATGTCAACAAACACTTCATTTTCACACTTTGGAACAAGGTCAAGGTCAAAATATTGCTTGAATGCAAAATTTTGTGCATACTGCAAATTTGTGAAGTCAAAATTGTAATAATTATTTAAAATTGCATACAAAAGATGTTTGGACCTATAATCGCACAAATGCTCATATAACCAAATGTAATCATCTATGTGGTTTTTGAAAATTTTTGCCTTTTCATCAAAACATTCAAAGTAATCATTGTCTATGTCTATTTTTCCCCAGTACTGAAATTGGTTGAAAAATGATTCAACTGACCTTTGTGTTTGAAGCGGTATTTTTTTAAAGCCACTGACCATATGGGCATAGATGTCATAAGTATCTTTTTCTTTTAATGTATATATTAGTCCATAAAATTTTTCATCAATATAATTCATATTTAATTTATATGAATTGTTATTAACTTATGTTAAGAAGTTGTTTTAATTTTTTTTCTAACTGTGTGCATTTTTGTTTGTCCATGTCGGGAGTGGAGTCAAGTCTATACGGAATTTTTAACTTTTTGTATTTGCTCTTTGCGAGTGAGTGATATGGCAAAAGTTCAACTTTTTCAACATTTTTAATGTTTTTTATGTAATTAGCAAGAATTTCAATATGTTTATCGTCGTCGTTTATATTTGGGACTATGACTTGTCTAAGCCATAGTTTTTTGTTTTTTTGTTGGCAAATAGTCAAAAACTTTTTAAAGTTTTCAGGTGATTTGCCACATATTTTTTCGTACTCGTCGTCTTTGACTGCCTTTATGTCCAAAATAACCAAATCAATATAGTCGAGAAGGTTTGAAAAATCTCCGCTCGCAGACCCTGAGGTGTCAAGAGCGGTGTGGATATTGTTTTGCTTCAAAAGTTTTGCGGTGGTTAGCACAAAATCTGCTTGCACAAGTGGTTCTCCACCACTAAAAGTGACTCCACCACTTTCGCCGTAGTAAACTTTGAATTTGTTATATAGTTCAAGTACATCACTTGGTGACAGTGTTTGAGTGTAGTCTGAAAGTTGCCAAGTTTCTGGATTGTGACAGTATATGCACCTAAGTGGGCAACCTGACAGAAACAGGACAAGTCGCATTCCTGGACCGTCAACAAGCCCCATTGTTTCAATGTCTGTTACATAGCCCTCATCTTTTTTCATGGAAAGTCCTTGCAATAACTTCTTCTTGATGTGCTCTGTCAAGTTTGTTGAAGTTGACAGCATAGCCCGAAACACGAATTGTTAGGTTAGGGTATTTATAAGGATTGTTCATTGCGTCAATCAAAAGTTCACGATTAAGCACATTGACATTTATGTGCTGAGCGCCTTGAATGAAGTATCCGTCAATTATGTTTACCAAATTTGAAATTTGTTCTTTTTCATCGTGGCCAAGTGCTGATGGTACAATTGAGAATGTGTTTGACACACCGTCTTGACAGCAGTTTGCAAAAGGTATTTTTGCAACTGAGTTTAAAGAGCGAAGCGCACCACTGCAATCTCTGCCGTGCATAGGGTTTGCACCTGGGGCGAAAGCTTGACCAGCTTTTCTGCCGTCTGGCGTACTACCAGTTTTGAGTCCATACATAACATTTGAAGTAATTGTGAGAAGTGAAAGCGTTGCCTTTGCGTTTCTGTAAAGTTTATGCTCTTTTAAACAGTTATAAAATTCTTGAATGAGTTCAACCGCTATGTCGTCAACTCGATTATCATCGTTTCCAAACTTTGGAAATTCGCCTTCAATTTTGAAGTCTGTTGCAATGTTGTCTTTGTTTCGAATAGGGGTGACTTTTGCATACTTTATTGCAGACAGTGAGTCGGCAGCACAAGAAAAACCAGCAACACCGAATGCCATAAGTCTTTCAACATGGGTATCGTGAAGTGCCATTTGGCTTGCTTCATATGCGTATTTGTCGTGCATATAGTGAATGATGTTGTTTGCGTCAACATATATTTTTGCTATTGTTTTGAGAATTTTGCTGTAATTTTTTCTTACTTTTTGATAGTCAAGTACTTCGTCATCAATTTTTTCAATGCCGTCTATGACTTTCATGCCACTAATTTCGTCATATCCGCCGTTTATTGCATACAAAAGTGACTTTGCCAAATTGCACCTTGCACCAAAGAACTGCATTTGCTTGCCTTCTTTCATTGAAGAAACGCAACATGATATTGCATAATCATGGCCATATAGTGGACGCATTGTGTCATCGCCTTCGTACTGAATTGAGTCTGTGCGAATTGAGATTTTTGAAGCATATTTTTTGAAAGCCATTGGCAAATTTTTTGACCAAAGCACAGTAAGGTTTGGCTCTGCACTTGGGTCAAGATTTTCAAGTGTGTGCAAAAATCTGAAAGATGTTTTTGTGACAAAACTATGCTTGTCGTCAAACATACCTGCTAAACTTTCGGTGACCCAAGTTGGATCTCCTGCGAAAAGTTCATCATATTCAGGTGTACGCAAATGGCGTATGAGTCTAAGTTTAATGACAAACTGGTCAACAAGCTCTTGTGCCTCAGTTTCAGTCAAAACTCCATTTTTTAAATCACGCTCAATGTAGATATCAAAAAATGTTGCATCTCTTCCCATTGAAGTTGCGGCGCCGTTATTTTCTTTTGCTCCAGCAAGATATCCAAAATATGACCACTGAATTGCCTCTTGTGCATTTTTTGCAGGGCGGGAGATGTCACAGCCATAACTTTTTGCCATTTGTTTGATTTGGCTAAGTGCACGAATTTGCTCGCTAACTTCTTCACGAAGGCGTATGTTTTCTTCAAGGTTGTCTTCGTCCAAAAAGTCTTGTTGTTGGTCTTTTTGCTTTTCTTCAATAAGCCTATCAATACCATAGAGCGCTATTCGTCTATAATCTCCAATAATTCTTCCACGACCATATCCGTCAGGAAGTCCTGTCAAAAGTCCGTTTTTTCTTGCACGCCTTATTATTGGTGTGTATGCGTCAAAAACGCCATCGTTGTGTGTCTTTCTGTATGTTGTGAAGTGCTTTTGAACTTCTGGATTGAGTTTATACCCATGTGCTTCAAGTGCTTTGAGTGCAATCTTTGTGCCACCATACATATTGACAATGCGTTTTAGTGGTGCGTCAGTTTGAAGTCCAACAATGACTTCGTTTTTCTTGTCGATATATCCTGGTTTAAAGGCCGTGATACCACTTAATATGTTTGTTTCAACATCTAAACATCCGCCTTTTTTGGTTTCTTTTTCAAGAAGCTTTTTGCACTTGTCCCAAACGGCAGTTGTCTTTTGTGATTTTGGAGCGAGGAAGTCTTCATCTCCAGTATATTCGGTGTAGTTTTGGTCAATAAAGGCACTCACATCTATGGAGTTTTTCCAACCTTCTCCTACAAATCCGTTCCATTCATTTTGATTTTTTTCCATGGCGTTTCTCCTTTTGTCAATGTTTTTATTGTATCATAATACAAAAAATATGCAAAAAAAATTACGAAATAGTTTGATATATTTTTGGTTATGGGTAAAATGTTTGTGTGAGAACAAAATTTTTAAGTAGAAGTGCACTTAAATGGATAGCGCTTGTGACAATGTTGATTGACCACATTGGTGCGATTTTTGGTGCACAGTTTTATCAAAGTCTTGGCTTATATTGGCTCTATGTTGTGCTAAGAATTGTTGGCAGGCTGTCTTTTCCAATATTTGCTTTTTTTATTGCAGAAGGTTGGTATTACACAAAAAATAAAAAAAGATATGCGCTGCTTCTCGCCATTTTTGCAGTTATATCTCAACCAATATATTATTTTGCACTAAATCAGTACACTTTTGAATTCAATATACTTTTCACTTTTCTTATTTCTATTGCCTTAATGTGCATACTTGATATGGCAAAAAAATATCCAAACTACTCATTTATGTACTACACCTTTATGGTTGCAATAGGCGTTATTGTCTTTGTGTTACTGCTTATGGGCCTATCAATATCTTATGGCGTTTATGGCGTGTTTTTGCCAGTTGTGTTTTATGCCTTTAATCACAGCGAAAAAAGATATGCAAAAGTTGTTATGTGGCTTGTGGCACTTTTGCTAATGATTGCGTACTGGCTTTTATGGTTTATGTTGTCAGATATGACACAAATTTCAAGCTACATCAGTTTATTCTCTGTGCTTAGTTTACCACTTTTGATGTGTTATAACGGGCAAAAGGGCAAGGGTGCACCAAAATATTTGTTCTATATCTTTTATCCAATTCACATACTAATAATATTTTTGATATCGCTTTTGTTTTAGGCATTGTAAAGGACAAATTTTGTTTGCAACAATTTGGTAAAAATGCAAAAAAGTGTTATCATAAAAAAGAGGTGGTAGTATGAGAAAAAATTTTGGCGCAAAGACATATCTTTACCCTATGCCAGTTTTAATCATCGCAAGTTATGATGAGGACAAAACAGTTGATGCCATGAACGCAGCGTGGGGCGGAATAAGCGAAGAAGCACAAATTTCAATGTGCTTGTCGGGCTATCACAAGACTGTGAAAAACATTTTGAAGTCAAAGGCATTTACCGTCAGTGTGGCAGATGCAAAGCACGTTAAACAATGTGACTATTTTGGAGTTGTTTCGGCAAACGATGTCGTCGACAAGTTTGCAAAAAGTGGGCTTACGACATCAAAAAGTGAGTTTGTCAATGCTCCTATAATAAACGAACTACCAATGACACTTGAATGCGAGCTTGTGTCATACGATGAACAAAGCTGTATAATGACAGGCAAAATTGTCAATGTGTCCGCAGACGAGAGCATTTTGACAGATGGGAAGATTGACCCAAGTAAATTAAAGCCAATTTGTTTTGATCCTGTAAATAATGCATATTTGGTGCTTGGAGAAAAAGTTGGCAGGGCATTTTATGATGGGCTTAGTCTTAGATAAGTCATTTATCTAGTCTAAAATTTGTTGCGAAACTGGCTTGTTGAACTTGAAAGAAATAAGACACAAAAGACACATTATTAAAAGCAAAGTTGAAAAAATTAAATAGTAAATTTTATAGTATACAAATAAACTTGAAAATAACAAAAACAGGGCAGAAACAAAATATGTTTTTGCTCTTTTTTTGTCGAGTGCAGACAAAAAAATTTGTTTAAAAGTTATTTTGTTTGAATTATTTATTTTTGTTATTTTTGGATAAATATCATATTTTTCTAAAAGACTAATATATGTTTGTTGTTTGTCAAGCAAAAGAGTTTCTATTCCAAGTGACGTGACAAATTTTGGCACGCTTGAATCATATGAATTTGTGCAAATAACAATTCTTTTTGGCTTTTCTTTTTTTACTAAATTATAACACTCTATGACATCATCAATATTAACTGGCCTATACAAAAAAATAGGATACAAAATTATATTTGTTTCGGGGTGAGAAATTATTAAATATTTACTCTTTTTTATTGTGTTATAATTTTTACTGCAAAGTTTATAGAAAAAATCTATGCAATATTTTTTATCGCAATAAATAAATGAATTCATATATCCATCAATTTTTTCTTGTTCTTCTTTTTTTATATTTAGTTTGTTTTGTTTTTTATTTTTTATATATGCAAAAATGATGTCTATTGCAAAAGTTGTTAAAATGGAGATAACAAGGCTTATCCAAAAGCTGTCGATAAAATATCTTATCCACACAAAAGCAATCATGAATATTATGAAAAGACGAAAAAAGGCATCAAGAGTTTTAAAAATAAATATTTTTTTCATATAATATATATGGACAAAACATAATCAACTTAAACAATTGCAATAAAATTCAATTTATGGTATCATATAAAATACGGAGTTAAAATGGAAGTTGATATCGATGAAATTGTTAAAGAGATGGGAGAATATTTGGTTCAAAATGACGCAACCAATGTTTTGCTAATTGATGTTGAAAAAAAGACCAAAACTGCCAAACGTCTTGTGATTGCAACAAGTCAAAATTCGCAGACGGCGAAAAGTTTGGCTATGAAATTAAAAGAACAATTTTCTCAAAAGTGTGTTTGTTTGCACAGTGACGGCCTTTTTAAAGGTGAGTGGATTGTGCTTGATTTTAAAGACATTTTAGTGCATATATTTACAAAAGAAACAAGGGCAAGATTTAATATTGAAAAGCTTTATAAAGATTCAAAGAACTTTATACAAATTGCCACGCCACGCAAAGTTTCGAAAAAGTAAAAAATGAGGTATTGACTTTAAGGGCTAGTTGTTGTATAATTTAGTGAAAATATGGAGGGAAGAACATGGCAAAGATGCGCAAAAGAACAAAGTTTTCATTGATAGCACTAATTATTGCAGGTCTGGCTGTGGCTGGTGCTGCTGTTGCGATTGGTGTTGGCGCGGTTGCATTGTTGCCACAGATGATTGCGTTTGACATTGCAATTTTGTCAGCAGGAGTTGCTATTGGCGCAGGAATTGCAGCAAGTTCATTTAGTATATCAGGTCTTGTTTCAAGAAAAAGTGCACAGGCTAAGAGTGCTGATAGTGTTGCCACAATGGCCAAAGCAGGATTTGAAAAAAGTGATGATAAACAAAAAGGTAAAGCAAAGTTAAAAAATAACAACTTGAAAGCGGCTAAGATTTTTGCAAAAGCTTCATACAAGCTTAGCAAATTTGGAATTACCCCTGTGACTTATGAAAGACAACGTGTTGGTATAACAAACAAACAGGCTAAATATGAAAGCAAGCGTTATGTTTATGGCCTTATGAATGAAATGTACAATCAAAGCGGAAATATACACAAAGCGAAAAAATTTGACAACATGAAACAAAAACTTGACAAAAAATCAACTAATGACTTTTTTGATGTTTCAGGATTTGCTCCAAAATACCATTATGCAGCAGAATTTTATAACCCTGTAAGTGCAAAGTGGGAAAATGATGAACGTTCAAGCGTGAACTTTAACAATTACGAAATGGTTGAAAAGGCAAAAGATGAGTTTGAAAAAACGGTTGAAACTAGATACAATGAAGAAAATAAACGCCGTGGACCAACGGTTGTTACAGTTAAATCTTCAAATAATGACAGTGTTAAAGAAGTCAGTGCATCAAGTAACGCGAGTCAGCTTATAGATAAAATGGAGTTATATGCACTTCAAGATTATAGATTGACGGCGGAGAAAACTGGAGTAGACGGATTTCCTATTTTGGTTGAAACTCAAGACTATAAACTTGACGGAACAAAGAAAGGCAAACAAGAAGTTTTAATCATAAAAAATACAGAACAACTTATTGACAGAATAAATAAACTTGAAGGATTGACACAAGATAGCGCAAATTCTAGTGACGAATACTTAAATTTGCCAGCAGAACGTACAAAATAAATATAAAACCTAGGCAGTGGTGTCTAGGTTTTTTAATTTTGTTGACCTATTTTTGTTTTTATGCTTATAATATACTATTATGAATTTAGTTATTGATGGTTTTTCAATATTTGGCCTTGAAATAAAGTTTTATGGCATACTAATAGCACTTGGAATGGTGCTTGGAGTTTTTGTTGCGTGCAAACTTGCAAAGTATAGAAATTTAAAAAGCGATGATATTATTTTGCTGGCACTTTATGTCTTGCCACTTGCTATTGTTGGTGCAAGACTTTATTATGTCATTTTCAGTGACCACGCATACACTTTCTTAGAAGTGTTTGAAATATGGAACGGTGGTATGGCGATTTATGGTGGCGTTATAGGTGGTGCCGTTGGTGTTGTTCTCTATTGCGTCATTCACAAAAAGAATTTTATTGATATTGCAGATATTGCAGTGGTGGCACTCATTTTAGGTCAAGCCATTGGCAGAATCGGCTGTTATTTTTCAAGTTGTTGTTATGGTATTGAAGTCACTGACCCTGCGCTTACATGGTTCCCACTTTCAACAAAAATTGATGGGGTGTGGCATTTAAGTACTTTCTTTTATGAAAGCATATGCGACTTTATCATATTTTTTGTATTTTTGTGGCTATTTAAAAACAAAGTAAAAACTCGCGGGGTTATGATGTCACTTTACTTTATTTGCTATGGTGCAGTGAGGTGTATTATTGAAACATTTAGAGGCGACAGCCTTTATATTGGTTCAATGAAAGTATCTCAACTTTTAAGCTTACTTTTGATGATAGGTGGTATAATTTTCCTACTAGTTATTTACACTAAAAGACGAAAGACAAATGAAAGTAAGCATATTGTTAAAAATAGTTGATGTCATTTTAATTGGACTTTATGTAGCCCTTATGTTTATGCCTGCTTTCCAAAAAATTTGGTTTTCTACGGCACTTGTTTTGGTAGCTATTATGCTACTTCTTGCAAGTGCGTTTTTTGTGCAAGATTCCAAGCTTTGGCTTGGAAGTTTGTTGATGCTCTCGGGGGTGTTTGGAGTTTACAAGCAATTTTATGGCTTTAATTTGTTCAATGTTTATCCTGTGTATATCTTCATATTTGGTCTTGCTTCGCTTATCGTATTTGTCATATTTCGTCAAAATATCCACTTAAAAGTGTTTGTAATATGCTCAGTTGAGGTGTTATTATTGGGTATATACAAGTTTGCGTATGTCAATTTGTGGGAGTTTATTTTCTTGCAGGTGGCACTTGTGCTTTTTGTTCTAACAAATATGGCAAAGCGTGCAAACATAAACACTAGGAGCAACTAATATGAATTTTTCTTCATCAAAAAATGGTTACAATAAAAAAGAGGTTGATCTTTACATAGTTGATTTACATCAGCACATTTCAGACCTTGAAACACAAAACCGAATGCTTAGTCAAAAACTTGATAAATATCTTGGCAAGGATAAGGAGATTGACGACAAAAACAAAAGTATTTCTATTGCACTTACTGCTGCTGTGGAGAAAGCAAGACAAATTGAGAGAAGTTCAAAAAACGTGTATAAACTCAAAATACAACAGCTTGGACTTTTGTATGAGAAGTGGGAAAAACATTTAAATATAATACTTGAAAACTATCCACAAATTGAGGGAGTTGAAAATGTCAATAAACTTTTGACTGAGTTTAAAGACAATATAAAATCCACTTTAAAAGAAGACTATAAACTTTATAGTATGTCCACTCCAATGAAAAACGACACTGACAAAATCAAGTCACTCATAAACAAACTCAGTTCTTATTCAAATAAAGATAGTTTAAAAGAGGTGAAGGTGGAACGCAAGCAACTTCCAAAAGATATGCTGTCAGCGCAAACAGAGCTTTCAAGAATTGAAGACAAAGCTCCACTCATCAAACCAATTTATGACGGAGAAGACAGGTTGAATGGTGAATACGACAATCTCGCTGACAAGTTTTTGAGTGAGAACGATGAACAAAACAATGCTTATGCAAACATAATAACATCAAAAGTTCGAGCAGTGCCAGATGTCAATGAAAGTGGTTTTGATTTGAAAGAGGCAATAAATCCAAAAGAAGACCTTGATGAAATAATGCAGGCGTTTGATTTCTATCATAGTGATGAAAACAAATAGCCTCAGACTGCCAAAAAGCGTCGCAATACTTTGTTTCTGTTATGCCGTGTTCACTGTCATGCCGTGCCACGCAGTCGTTTAGGAAATATGGTCATGCAATAAAATTAAAATGTTAACTATTTGAACCTATAAAATAAAAAAGAACTTACTGTTTTTGTATAGTTCTTTTTTTGTTGATTTAAAGACGACAATAAAAAGTGACTAGATTTGGGGTTATTTTTTGCCAAAATTTTCGCATGAAAAAACGCTAAAAACTATAAAAATATCTTTTATGACAACTTTTCTAAAATTTTTTAAAAAATCTCAAAAAAGTTATTGACAATGGTATGGAAGGTGTGGTAATATCAAGACGTTATCTACCCCAAGGGGTAGGTATGAACCATGAAAACTAAATAGAAAGTAACAGAAAAGGTTAATTGCTAGAATATAGATAACTAAACGT
>CALWTI010000006.1 GCA_944384425.1 uncultured Clostridia bacterium
TTTTTGTTTTTTTTTGTTTTTTTTTAAAAGTTTTTTATTTTTTTTCCCCCCCCCCCCCCCCCGTAGCTTGTCAAATGATTTTTGTCAAGTTTTTTTATAAAGTATTTAAAAATTGTCGTTTTGGCACAAAATTTGCTATTCTGTGTCACGATTTTGACTTATTTAGCACATTATTAAAAAGAATCACGCCGTTTTTCGGTAACCGCTGAAAAAATTTGACTGCCTAAAAACAAGCAAGCAGTCAAAAAAATACTCGTAAAACTTTTATAGTTACTACGAGTATTGTGGCATTTACGCTTTAAATAGAAAACTAATTAAATAATGGCAATGTCGAATTTTTCACTCCACCGTCACACTTTTTGCCAAATTTCTTGGTTTGTCGGGACTATATCCAAGTCTAAGGCAAGTTTTGTAGGCAAGCACTTGAAAAGGTATGATACTTATTATGCTTGAAAATTTTTGTGTGATTTTGTCAAATTGGTAGACATAGTCAATATCTCCGCTTTGAATTTCATCAAGGTTTGTTACAAGCACAATTTTTCCACCACGAGCTTTAATTTCGCTTGCACTTGAAATATTTTTTGCAAGTAAGTTTTTGTCGGTTGCAATCATAAACACAAGACTTTTGTTGTCAACAAGACTCAGCGTTCCGTGCTTCAGTTCTCCTGACGGAATACTTACACAATTTATGTATGTTATTTCTTTGAGTTTAAGTCCCGCTTCAAGTGCAGTGACATAGTCCTCGCCCCTACCTATGAAAAACACCTTCTCGCTTTTTAGCACCAAATCTGTTATTGGGTCGATTTTTTGGACATCTTTGAAAAAGTCGACACTTTTTAGTACGTCATAGTCAAATTGTTGTGGTGACTCAGTGAACTTGCTCAAATGGCTTGCAAGTAGCATAAGTACCAAGAGCATGGCGTTATATGCCTTTGTTGACATGACTGCAACTTCCATACCTGCACAAAGAGGCAAAACGACATCTGCCTTTTGCGCTATTGACGAATATGGCACATTGACGACAGCGACAGTTTTTGCACCCATGTTTTTAGCAAGTTCAAGTGACAAAAGTGTGTCAGCAGTTTCTCCGCTTTGACTAACAAAAATACATAGCGTGTTTTTGTCAATGAGTGGTTTTGAATATCTAAATTCGCTCGCAATATATCCTTGTGCTTCAATGTGTGCATAATTTTGAATATACTTTGCCCCCATAAGGCAAGCATGATATGCCGTTCCACAGCCGATGAGTTTAACTTTTTTTATTTGACTATAAAATGTTTTGTTTATTTTTTTGAAGTGGTCCACTATTTTGTAATTTGAAAGAATTGTGTCAATAACTTTTGGTATTTCGCTTATTTCTTTTTCGGCATAAAAACTATATTTCCCAAGTTCTGCCGACTTTTCAAAACTTCCCACTTCTGAAGGTTTTACGCAAATTTTATTCAAATTTTTGTCGTAAACATCAATTTTGTCAACAGTAACTTTTGCCATGCAATCGTCAGGAAGAGTGTAGTATGTTCCATAGTCTTCACCGAATGTGACAGGGTCACTACTCACCATACAAGAATTGTCATTTTTGGCAATGTACAGTGGACTATGTCTACGGGCGACATAAAGAGCATGCTCACCTTTATGCAGTAAACATATTGCGTAGCTTCCAACAAGCATAGAGGTGACTTCGTTTAATTTTTTTATGTTGTCGTCACCGTTTTGTAGCGCCATTAGTGCGACAATGGTTTCGGTGTCGGTTTCGCTTTTAAGCGTTACTCCTTTTGACTTTATTAGTTTTGACAGCTCCAAAAAGTTTTCTATTATTCCATTGTGTACAACTGCCCAGCACTTGTCTTGACTTAAATGTGGGTGTGTGTTTTTTAAACTAACTTTGCCATGCGTCGCCCATCTTGTGTGTGCAATGCCACAGTCAAAGTCATCAACAAAATTCAGTTTTTGTTCAAGCTTTGCAATTTCACCAACACTTTTTTTTACCAAAAATGTGTTACCTTTCAAAAGACATATTCCGCTTGAATCGTAGCCCCTATATTCAAGTTTTTTTAAGTTATGTATTATTTTTTTTGAAACGCCTTTTTCTTGTGATATATATCCTATTATTCCACACATAAAAACTCCACTTTCAACATATTTGTATATGAAAAATATGAAAATGGCGTCACCAAAATATTGAAATTAAAGTATATATGTGATATAATACTTTTTTGTAAGGAGATTTTATGGACGCACAATTTTTACAAGGCATAGTTGCTGAATTTGTTGGACAACTCGTTGAGATATCAAGGGTTGGAGAAAGAGGCAGAACACTTAGTGGCAAAATTATTGCCCTTGAAGATATATTATATGATTATATGGGAAGAGAAATAATAACTCGTGGATATTTTTGCTATGATTCAAACAAAAAATATATAGAGTGTGACGAGAATGAAAAAGAATGGGCAGTCACAATAAATCAAAAAACTATTGATGTCTTTGGAAAGAGCATTGATGAGATGTTAAAGGAAAATGCACACATTTCAATTTCTGCCAACGAAAAAAATGCAACACTTTATGTTGGCGACGGCACTTTAAAAGACGAGCAAAAAATTGAGTTGAAAAGTCAATCAGACCAAGAACTTTGCCTATAAACAAATAAAAAAACCACACCTTTTGGTGTGGAATTTTTTTTGGTGGAGATTATCGGAATCGAACCGATGACCTCCTGCTTGCAAGGCAGGCGCTCTAGCCAGCTGAGCTAAACCCCCAAACACCTTGTAATCATATCATTTTTTGTACTTTGTTGTCAATAACTTTTTTTGATTTATTCAATTATTTTTTAAAGATATCTCGCCTTTTTCGCTATATTGGCAAAATGTTAAGTCATAAAGTGTGTTACTATTCACTGCTTTTGCGCAGGCAAAGGCAAACATTTTCGCCATTTTTGTTTCAAACTTGGTAGGCTTGCCACCACGCTGGAAATATCCAACGACACAGTATTTAACCTCACGATTAAGCGCCGTTTCAAGGTCACTTGAAAAGCTTTTCACATCAAGTACATTTTCTTGAAGCACTATTTGTGGAGCCTTTGTCTTAGTCTTTTTTAGCACATCAACGCAATTTTGAAGTGTTGAGTTTTTTGTGTATGTAAAGTCTGCATTTACCATTTTTGAAACTTTGTTTGCTATGGCGTCATGGTCACGCCCCATCACCTCGTAGACACACACTCTATCAAAAGACTGCATTGTGTCTTTGACGCTATAAATATAGTCTTTACATCTATCACAAGCACTATCAAAGCCAATGGCGTAGGTGCTTGGAAAAACATCGTTATCAATAGAGCAAGGCACAAAGACAATTTTTATTCCCTTGCCTTTTATTGACTTTGCCCCTGCAAGTGAGCCGTTTCCACCAAGCACAAAAAGAACGTCAATTTTGTGTTTTTTTAATGTTTCAAGTGCTTTTTCTTGACCGCTTTTTGTTTGAAACTCCTCACATCTTGATGTCTTTATTAAAATACCACCTTTGCCACTTTGAGATTTTAAGTATTTTAAGTCAAAGTCACAAGTTTTGTTCTCAATAAGACCTTTGTAGCCATATTCAAAAAGCGTTATGTTGTGGTTTTTTAGTTTTTTCACAAGCGTGTACAAAAACATATTCATTCCTGGTCCATCGCCACCACTTGCTAAAATTGCTATATTCATTTTTTCTCCTATCTTATCACTACATTTTTTTCGCCAAGCACGCCCACAAGTTCATTGAATAAGTGGTTGCTTGCACTGACTTTCTTGTTTTGTCTATATGCTTTGTTATCTGCCGTTGACCTTACAACCACTTCACTTTCGCCTGGATAAAGCAACAATATCAAGTTGACTTTGTCATAAAGCTTGGTGTCGGTCAAGTCATACTTTAAGTACACTACCTTTTTGTCCACTTCTTGCACGTCGGCGTCTTGTTTTAGCTCTGTTATCTTGTCTGCGACTATGGTGCTATCTTTTCCTTCTCTTTCATTATAAGTGCCAGAAATTTCTACGATGTTGTCTTCTTTAAGTAGCTCTTTGTACTTGTCATAACATTTTGGCACAACCATTACTGTAAATGTTCCATAAATATCTTCAACATGAATTATTGCCATAGGCTTGTTGCCACTACGGGTCAAAATTCTCTTGACTTCGGTTATTATTCCACCGCACCTTACTTTTGTGCCATCTGCAATGGCTCCTTTTGCATAAACTTCGCCCGTTATATCGTCGTCTTCGCCGTAGTCATCTTGCTCTTCTTGTCCAGCTAACATTGAAGCGTTGAAATTATAGTTTTTCCATCTATCTTCAAATTTTTGAAGTGGATGACCTGACATGTAAACGCCCAAAATTGACTTTTCAAATTTGAGTTTCGCCTCTTCGGTAAACTCTTTTATCTTTGGCACCATAACTTCGTCGACTTTGCCAAGGTTTTGTTCAAAGTTTTCAAAAAGCGAAAATTGTCCCGTCTTTTGACGCTCCATATCTTTGTCAACTTTTTCTATTATTGTGTCATACATTGCATTAAGTTGTGAACGATAAAGTCCAAAGCAGTCAAGCGCTCCACTAAAAAACAAACTTTCCATACTCTTTTTGTTGATAAGTGATGGTTGAACATGCATAATTCTTGAAATAAAGTCATAAAGGTCTTTAAACTCGCCTTTTTCACGCTCTTTGAGTATTGTGCTAATTGCACTGACTCCAACGCCTTTGAGTCCACTAAGCCCATAACGAATGTTTCCATTTTCTACCGAGAAATATGTTTGACTTTTGTTTATGTTTGGTGGCAAAACTTCAATATTTTCACTTCTTGCATATGTGACATACGTCTTTATTTCGTCGGCTTTGGTTATTCTGTTATTTATAATCGCCGTCAAAAACTCAACTTCATAATAGCACTTTAAGTACGCCGTTTGGTATGTGACCATTGCATATGCCGTTGCATGTGATTTGTTGAACGCGTACTGTGCAAAACTCTCCATTTCAGCAAAGACCTTTTCCGCCGTCTCACGAGGCACTCCAAGTTTGACTGCCCCTGGAATTGAATGCAGCCCTTTTGGGTCTTCCCAGCCGTTTATAAACTTTTCACGCTCATACGCCATTTTGTCAACTTTTTTCTTGCCCATGATTCTTCTGACGTTGTCGGCTTGTCCTAGACTGTATCCACCCATCTTTTGGAATATTTGCATAACCTGCTCTTGATACACAATTACGCCATAGGTGACTTTTAGTATGTCTTTTATTGAATCGTGAGGATACACGACAAGTTCTGGATGAAATTTATTTCTAACATATGTTGGTATTGAGTCCATTGGTCCAGGTCGATACAGCGACACCCCTGCTATGATGTCTTCAAGTCCGTCTGGTTTAAGCTCTTTCATAAAGTTTTGCATACCGACACTTTCTATTTGGAATATGCCCATGGTATTGCCCGAGCTTATAAGTTCATAAACCTTTTTGTCGTCGTAGCCAATTTTGTGGAAGTCTATATCCACGCCATGAATTTGTTTGATGTATTTTTTCGCAAGGTCAATATCAACCAAGTTGACAAGTCCCAAAAAGTCCATTTTCAAAAGTCCGAGAGATTCAAGCTCAATCATATCGTACTGCGTTGTGACATCTTCGCCGTTTCTTGACTCTGGAACAAATTCGTCGACAGGCTCTGGTGCAATAAGCACACCACATGCGTGCATAGATGTGTTTCGTGGAAAACCTTCAAGCTTTATCGCTATGTCTATAACTCGCCTAAGGTCTGAATCGCTGTCATAAATTTCTTTTAATTCTTGCATTATGTATTTGTCATTTTCAGGTTTGCCAGTTTTACCAAAATAGTATTTTAGAACTGGTGGTTTTTTTATGCCCTCTGGCAAACGGCCTGGTATGAGCTTTGTAATTTTGTCGGTATCAGAATAAGGTATTCTTAGCACTCTGCCGACATCTTTTATTGCGTTTTTTGCCTGCATCTTACCAAAGGTTATGATGTTTGAAACATTTTCTGGGTGGTACTTTCTTTTTACATACTCAATAACTTCACCACGCCTTTCACTATCAAAGTCGACATCAAAGTCGGGCATTGATACACGCTCTTTATTAATAAACCTTTCAAAAAAGAGAGAATACCTAAGTGGCTCAACATCGGTTATGCCCATAAGATATGCAACGACGCTTCCTGCTCCGCTTCCACGCCCCGGACCAACAGATATACCATTGCTCTTTGCCCAGTTGATGTAGTCCCAAACAACCAAAAAGTACTCAACAAAGCCCTGTTCGTGTATTGTCTTCAATTCATATTCTATTCTGTCCAAAACTTCTTTTGAAGCATTTGGGTATTTTTTATCAAGGTCACGATATGTCAAGTACTTCATATATTCAAAAGTTGTCATACCATTTTCTGGCACATACTTTGGTATGAAGTTTTGATTTGCTGGCAAACAATATCTTTCTTCAAGTCCCATTTCTGTGTGCGTCTTTCTTTTTATGACAACATCGCACTTGTCGGCAATTTCAAGCGTGTTTGCAAGTGCCTCTTCATGCCCTTCAAACAACTTTTTCATCTCGTCATATGTCTTGTAATAAAATTCCTGAGTTGAAAACTTGAACCTGTCGGGGTCATCAAGCGTCTTGCCCATTTGAATACACATAAGTATGTCTTGAATTTCGGCGTCTTCTTTTTCAATATAGTGGCAGTCGTTTGTCGCAACAATTTTTATATTTAGTTTTTTGCTGAGTTTGTAAATTTCTTCTCTAACAATGTCCTCTTCTTTTATTCCGTGATTTTGGACTTCAAGATAAAAGTCATCGCCAAACATATTCTTTAATTTGAGTGCAAAATTTTCAGCGTCAACAGGCCTATGCTCAAGGATTAGCTTTGGTATTATCCCCGCAAGGCAAGCACTCAGACAAATAAGCCCTTCGCAATGTTTTTCAAGAAGTGCATAGTCTATTCTTGGTTTATAGTAAAAACCCTCCAAAAACGCTATGGAGTTTAGTTTTAACAAATTTTTGTAGCCTGCATTGTTTTTCGCAAGCAAGATAAGGTGGTCAAAGTTTTGCTTGCCATGTTTGTTTTTATAGTCGTCGGCAACATAAAATTCACAACCGATTATTGGCTTTATGCCCGCACCAAGACATGCCGTGTAAAATTGCAAAGCACCATACATATTGCCATGGTCAGTTATTGCAACAGCTTTTATCCCACGCTCCTTGGTTATTTTCACAAGGTCAGTTATCTTTGCCGCACCGTCAAGAAGACTAAATTCTGTGTGGTTGTGTAAATGTACAAACTGCTCCATTTTTACTCCTTTAATTTATCTGCAATTTTTATTAGTTTATTTAATCTGTAATTTAATGCACTTTTTGTTATTTTGAATGTGGCAAGTTTAACAAGTTCTTCTAAGCTTTCTTCGGGGTTCGCCATTCTTAGTAGTGCAATGTTTTGCAAGTCTGTTGGCAAACTTTCAAGCCCAATTTTTTGAACAATTAGTTCAATAGCGTCGTTTTGCCTTATGCTTGCACTCACTGTTTTTTCTATGTTTGCACTGACGCAGTTTGTCTGCCTATTCACTTTGTTTCTTAGTTGCCTTGTCGCCATCTCGTTTTGAAGAGAAAGCACTGCTTCGTTTGCTCCCATGAGTGCAAGAGCGTTGCTGACCTGTTCGGCGTCTTTAATGTATAGTATATTCAAATTTTTGCGTTTAACAAGTTTTGCCGATATGTCAAATTGTGCCAAGATGTGACCAAGCCCACTCAAAAAAGCATAATTTTTGGAAGCAAATTCAAGGTGATAACCAGTTGAAAGCCTGTTTTCGCTATCAATTTTGATGCTTGATGTTCCACAACCAACAAATGCACCCTGAACAAAAGCAGTGAGGGTTGTTGGCTCTTTTATTAAGTACTCGTCAACATCGAATTTTCGAACAACACTACCTTTGTCAATTTCAGCGCAACCTGTGTCAATTAAAAGACCAATTGCTGTTTCGCCTAATATTGTTATTTTAAAATAACTATCCTTTTTTATTTGATAAGCAGAGCAAGATGTGACATCGGGTGTGTAGCCGTAAAACTTTTTTAATAAACTACATATCACCTTGGTTACTTCTTCAAGTTCTGTCGTCAGCGTTATTACTTTTTCATCAATATTTACATGTGCCGAGCTGTTTAAAAGCCCACTTAAAAAAGCCAGACACTTTGAATCGTCGTCCAGTTTAAAAGTCAATATTTCTTTTTTTATCTCTTTTGAAAAACTCAATTATTTTACCTTTTACAATTTTTAAAGTGCGGAAATTGTTCGATGTTTTTGACAAGGCTTGATGGAATATCATATTTTACCATAAAGTTTATGCCATTGTTCACCTCGCCAACCCTTTTTGCACTGTGTGCGTCAGAGTTTGCCATGAACCTCACACCCATTTGGACAAGCTTTTTTATGTCATCTTGTGTGTAGCAAATTCTTTTGCCATTTAACTCCAAATGTGTGTTAGTTTTAATGGCATGCTTGCCCACCATTTCAAAGTCAAGTGCCATATGCGCCCCTGGGTGCGAAATCACATCAATTGGATACTTGTCCATCGCCTTCATAAGTGCCAAAGTGTTACGCTTTATATCTTTTTTCCTATGCAGTGAAAGCATGTTTGGAAGTCTGAATTTAAAAAACTCTTTGATATTTTTTGCTTTTGCAAAATTGTGAAAACCCACTATGATAAAGTCAAGTTTTTTTATGTCATCTTCTGTTAAGTCAATATCGCCTTCGCTAGAAATGATGTTCGCCTCAATACCAAGCAAAATATCTATACCTGTTGTTTTTTTTGCTTCTTCTATTTCTTTTCGCATTTTGTCAATATTTTTTCTTTTGACACCATAAAGTTTATGCGAAAAACCGTGTTCTGTTATCGCTATTTGTTTGAGCCCTTTTTGTTTTGCCATCATTGCATTTTCAAGAATTGTGCCTGTTGCATGCTTGACATTAAATTGTCCGCCTGAGTAAATTGTGTGTGTGTGATAATCTCCAAAAATAACCATAAGTTATTATCCTTTTTAAATATTAAAACAATTATTAGTATTACCCAAATGTGCTTTCTTGTCAATAAATTTACCACAACAAAAATGAACTTTGAAAGTTTTCAAAGTTCAAAATTTTGTTTATTAAAATATTTGGTTATAAAGTAAATTAAAAAGTTGCTTTGTTGATTTTTGTTTTACATCATCTAAATTTTCAACATCTTTTAAAATGTTTTGAAGTTTGCTATCAACATCATCTTGATTTTGTGCCTTAATTCTATTTTTATTATACACAAATTCCAAAAGTTTGTCTGTTGGGGTGTCAATGCCTAAGTAATACATCTCTCCCAAAACATCTATAATGTATGCGATTGCCCAATCTGAATCAGCATTGTAATCTTTTAAATATGATGCTATTTGCTCTTTGCACGAAGCTCTATCCTTTTTTGTGGCAAGCTTACTAAAAATTTCACTTTTGAAAAAGTCTTCAATTGTACCAATTTTAGCCTCGCGTTTATATACTTCACCATTTTCAACAAGATACACGTCTTCGCAAAAGTCTGGACTAAGTGAATCAAGCATTTTTCTATAACACAACTCATCATCAACTAGTATTGGACACTTTTCAATGTAATGCCCAGCTATTACAGCAATCTCACTGACGGCAGGGCAAAGAGATATGCCACTATTTGTTGCGACATCTTTTAGTCCATAATACTTTGAACTGTCTTTTGTAGACAAATAAAAACATTTATTCATTAGTATGACATCCCTAAATCATTTGATACGTAATTTGATTTTTGATTTTTTTCTACTTCTTTCGCATAATCAGCAAAGTCGCCAGTAAGTTCAACGAAAGTGTTTTCTATCATCCCTTTTAATGGGGCATTTTTCACAGCCGTAGTGTATTTGTATCTCTCGTTGTTTGAATCTCCGACATACATGCTTACATTGTATGAACAGTATTTCGTTTCTCCAGTTTTTGTCGCTTTAATAATACCTTTTATTCCTACCGTATCACTTGCAAGTTCGTATGCCTGACTTGTAACGAAACTTACTTGGTAGCCAGCATCAGCAAGCTCTTGCATCTTCTCGCTTTTCTCCTCTCTTGCCAAGAAAGATGACGCAGTGTCATAGTCTTTTGCAAGATAATAATTATCTACATATGTTGTATCTTGTACACCCATATCCAAAGCTTCATTTAAACTTGTAATAGTATCATTGTAAGCACTGTGGTAGGTACATACGTAATTTTTCCCCATATCCTTAAACACTGCCGTAGTGTAAAGTACATTGTCAACCGCATGCATAGCAACAACTTTTTGCAAATCCATGTTGCTACCTGGAATGCTTTGTGCAAATCTATCAACTTTGTTAACTATATTTTGTTGATCCACAGTTATGACAAAAGGTTCTGACCAGTCAGAAGTTGCAAATCTACCTGTGCTATCGCACGCTTGAATTTTAACTGTAAACTCTGTGACATTTTTGTCAAGATTTACTTTGTAATATTCTTCTTTGACACTTTCCACTTTGTCGTTTACGCTGACATTGTATGAGTTTGCCCCATAAACTTCTTCCCACGAAAGAACATCACTTGGATAATTGTAGTCAACGTGCTGAACTGTGGCAAGTTTTATATCGTCATTATTGAACATACCTGTTTTTGAAACGAAAGAAAGAACTGCAACTGCCGCACCAACTGCGACAAGTCCGCCAATTATTCCCCCGATAATTTTTCCTGCTTTACCCATTTTTATTTTCTCCTTATGGGGAAATTATACCACACCATTTCGAGTTTTGCAATATGTAAATGTATTTGAAAAATTTCTTGTGGAAAAATTTGTCAAATTGTTTCAATTTTTGTCTATTTTTGGTGTATTATAATTGTTATGAAAACAAAAATAATTTCAGTTTTGAGCTTTGTAATTTGTGCCATTGTTGTTGTTCTTTGCGTGGTTATAATCAATAGCACAAAAATACCAACAAATCCTAATCATGAACAAAGTACCGAAGATGGTGCAAGTGGGAACATTACGCAAGGTGAAGATTTGTCTATATCTCTCACCTGCCAAGATATTGAAATGTATATAGATGACCAATTTAGTACAATAATATTTAGCACCAACTTAAAAGAAAATTACACCATTTCTTATGATTATGACAAAACAAAACTTTCAATAATTGATAATAAAATTTACCCTCTTGTGAGTGGAGAATATAATGTTGTTATGACAATATCCACAACCGCCCAAAAGACCGCGTCGGACAACTTCACCGTAACAGTTTTTGAAACGGTTACAGATGCCAGTGCAAAAGTTTTTAAAGACGAAACAACAGTCGATGCTTTGTTTTGTAACGAAAGTTACAACATTGTGTTTTCTATAAACGCCACAATGCACACAAATTTTAACATCGACAAAAGTGAAAACATTTCAAACCTAACGATAGTTCCAAGTGATGACAAACAAAAAATTATTTTTTCTTTTAATGTGACAAAATGCGAAAATACCGAATTTATTTTCAGTTACCGAAGCTTCACAAAAACTTTCACATTCCCAGTTTATAATTACATCAATAATTTTGATGTCAACTTTTCTAATAGTTTTAGTGGTGATGTACTTACTCTATATCTTTTTGATAGTGACCACTCCACCGATGCGAATTTAGACGAAAAATTTAATAGTGCAACTTTTGAAATTTCAACCAACGAAGACGCCATGCAAAAATTTGACGCTACAATTATAAACACTGACATCGCCCAAATCGTTGATAATAAAATTGTGGCACTAAAAGAGGGACAAACATCTTTTGTTATAAACGCGCAAGATGGTTCAAACTTTTCAAAGTCGATTACTGTGTCTGTGCAAACAATAAAAGTACAAAATATCACAACAAGTGTTGAGGAAGTACAATTAAAAGTCGGCGAAAGTTTTGAGATTGAATATTCATATTCTCCAGTCTATGCCATCTGCGATTTTGAAGTCGTATCTAATGGGTTAACTATTGAAAACAACATTATTATCGCAAATAGCACAGGTAGTTATGAAATAACAATTTATGACAACTTATCAAATAAAAGTGCAAAAATTTATGTTACGGTCATTGAAGATGACGCCAACAAAACACACTTTAAAGTTGAATTTAATCAATCGTTTATTGATACATACAATGCCACTTTTTTAGACAATACTTTGACAGTTGACACTGATGGCAAAGAAATTCAAATCCCTTTTTCGTTTGCGATAATTTATGGCGACGGAGATAGCTATGAAGGTGAAATTACAACAGATATTAGTATATCCATAGACAATTTTTCTGACATTACTTTTAAGCCTATAATTGAAGTAAACACCTGCACATTAGTTGTGTCTGGGACAGGAAAAATAAATATCACTTTAACACTTCTTGTCAATGGGGAAAAGACAGACATAACCCACAATATCACAATTATCATTGAGTAATTTGTTGACAAAAAGTTTATAATTTGTTAACATTATCAAGATTTAGGTGGGTAGTTCAATGGTAGAGTAACGGTCTCCAAAACCGTCTGTTGCAGGTTCGAGTCCTGTCCCACCTGCCAAAATGAAGGTTTGTTTATGATTTATTTAAATGACCTTGGGGAAAAATATGAAATACTTATCAAGTCTTGGAAGCTTGATAATTTTTCTTATTTATATCAAAAACAAAAAAACGACAAAAAAATATGCGTAAATATTGACCTTGACAACTATCATAACTTTAATAATTTTTTTGCAATTTTAAGAGATATTTTGCCAATAAAAAACTTGTCTGAAATTACTTTTTTCATATCATTAAAAAACAATTTGTTTGATGTTAAAGAATTTGAAAATATAAAAAAATTTAATAGGATACTAAAAACACAGAACTCAAAGCTTTATATCAAAGAATTTGATGTGCTATGGGAAATTGACGAAGTGCAAAAAACTTATGACTATATTTTGAACATAATCTCCGAAATATCTTCAAAAAAACTTTCGCCCCTTGAACAGTTTTTATATGCTTACAAAAAAATCGGTGAAAATGTGTACAAAGATGATAAAACACTTAAAAGTCTGGTCACTTCACATTCAATATTTAGTTTGCAAAATAATGGAAATATTGTTTGTAGAAGTTATGCGCAAATGCTCAGCGAGATAATAAACGGTCTTAATAACGCCGATTTGTTATGCTACGAAAATGATGGAGCTTTGTTTGATGAAAATAAAAAACTTATCGGCTCTCACGCAATGAACGTTGTCATTTTAAAAGATGATAAATATAACATAAATGGAATATATAGTGCTGATTGCACGTGGGATAGTTCAGATGCAAAAAACTTGCCAATTTATTTCAATTATTGTCTTATACCCCTTGATGATTTGAAATTTTATAGAGATATGGAGTTTTATCCTCAGCCAAACAATAAATTTCAATACTTTTTAGAAGACGATAACTCAATGTGTCTTTATGATTACCAAAATAAAATCACTCTAGATTTGTTAAAAAACCAACATCTTTTGGACATTGAAGAAGAAAGACAAAATTATAAAAATTATATTTTAGAAAATGAACCAAACAAAGCAAAATTTTTAAACACCACACCTTTTTCTGATGAAATTCTTGAATATAGATTTGTTAAAAGTTTATGCAACAAAATAAAACAACAATCTACAATTATTGACTATTCTTCTCTTGAAACGGCACTAATTACAGTGCTTGAAAGCCAAAATGTAGCCGATGCAAATGAAAACGCTAATAAAATCTTGGACTTGTCAAAGAAAAGAGCAATTAGCAAATTTATATACGGGGCAAAAAACAGTGTGTATATTACATCAAAAAAAGAGTTTGATAGAAAAAAAATAATTGCCGAAGAAATGGCAAGATTAAAGCAAAAGCATAGAGAAATACAAGAAAAGAAAAAAAATAAACAAAATGACCATACTTTAGAATAAGCGTACGGTTCAGCATGTAGACAAATAATCAGACTGCCTAAAAACAAGTGAGACAAGGCTCGACAAGTCGTGACACGCACGAGTTTAGTTACCTAAACGACTGTCTAGGCTGACATAGCAGAAACAAAGTATTGCGCCGTTTTTTGGCAGTCTAAATAGTTGTTCTTTTTTCTAACGCCCTTGACAACGTCACTTCATCAGCGAACTCAATATCACTACCCATGCTTATGCCCTGAGCAAGCCTTGTCACCTTCACTCCAAGTGGGGTGAGAAGTCTTGAAATATACATTGCAGTGGCATCGCCCTCGACATCGGGGTTTAGTGCCATGATAACTTCTTTCGTATTGTACTTTTGCACACGAGTTAAAAGCTCTTTTATTCTTATGTCGTCTGGCCCACGATTTTCAAGCGGACTTATTGTGCCATTAAGCACATGAAATACGCCGTCGAAGTTTTTCACCTTTTCCATGACGGCAATATCTTTTGGCTCTTTGACAACGCAAATAGTGTCAGCACTTTTCTTTTTACATATTTCACATATATCTTCTTCTGAAAAGTTGCCACACTCTTTGCAAAATTTGATGTTGTTTTTTGCATCAACTATGCTTTTGGCAAAGTCCTGCGCCTCTTCTTTTGTCTTGTTTAAAATGCTATAAGCATATCTTTGCGCCGTCTTGTAGCCAACCCCTGGGAGCGAGCGAAAACTGTTTATCAATTTTTCCAAACTTTCAATATACATTTTATAGTCCTTGTGGAAGATTTGGCAATTTTTCTTTTTCTGCCTTGGTTATCTTTTCAACAGCATCATTTATTGCAGAAACAATCAAATCTTCAAGCATTTCAATATCTTCTGGGTCAACAACTTCTGGCTTTATCGTGACTTTTTTTGCCTTTTTGTCGCCAGTCATCACGACTTCAACCATATTTCCACCGCTTGTGCCGGTAAACTCTGTGCTTTCAAGTTCAAGTTTCGCCTTTTCCATATCTTCTTGCATCTTTTGTGCTTGACGCATAAGATTTTGAAGATTTGCTCCACCGAAGCCACCACCAAAGCCACCTCTAAAATTGTTCATAATTATTCTCCTTTAATCTGTTATTATTGTTTTATTGTCAAAAAATTTGTTTAATATTGCAATATTTTCGTCGTTTGACGCCTGTTTTTGCTTTTTTTGTATTTTAAACTTCTTTATATTAAACGCACCAAGTGCATTTTTGAGTTCGTCGTAATTTGTCTTATCATTTAACATATTGACAACATAGTCTTCTTTTGAGGATATGACAAACTCGTCGCCGTCATATTCCACATCAGTTATGTCACCACACATGACGTGCAAAATTCTATCGTTATGCTCTCTAAGGTATAGCACAACTTTTCCCCACAGCATTTGAGCCGACATGGTTTCAGATTTCAAAACCTGCTCGGTTTTTCTAAATTTTAGTTTTTTTTTTGGTCGCCCACTACTGCATCAATAAGTGCGCTTTCAAAAAGTGTTTTTGGCGACAGTGCAAATTTTAGTTCTGTTATCATCGCCGAAAAAACTTTCATATAGTACATTAGTTTTTGTATGTCAATCTTTTCAGATGTTTTTTTATACTCATTAAAAATTTCGTGAGTTAGTCCAAGCATATCCATTGCATCAGGGCAAGTCTTTGCAACAATCAAATCACGCACGCACTGAGTGATGTCTTTTGCAACGACATTCATATTTTTTCCACTTTTTTCAACTTTGTCAACAAGTGTAAGCGCTTGACCAATGTCTCCATTTGCTATCGCTTCCACAATTTTTAAATTTGTGTCATGATCTGTGGTGCCCAAAATTTTTGACACATCATCACTTTTTATCTTACCGTTAGAAAATGCCACAATGCCATCTGCAATTGAAAGCAAATCCCTAACACTCCCCTGTGCCGCCTTGACAATTTGTGTGACAGCATCATCTTCACACTCAATGTTTTCAAGTGCAAAAATGTGTTTTAAGTGATTTTTAAGCGTGCTGTCTGAAAGAAGATGAAAGTCAAATCTCATACAGCGTGAGGTTATTGTTGCAGGCAATTTCTGCACATCGGTTGTCGCCAAAATAAATACTATGTGAGAAGGTGGCTCTTCCAAAGTTTTGAGCAGTGCATTGAATGCACTTTCTGTAAGCATATGCACTTCATCAATTATATACACTTTGTACTTTGCCGAAACAGGCAAAAATTTCACCTTTTCGCGAATGTCACGAACTTCATCAACTCTGTTGTTTGACGCTGCATCAATCTCGACAATGTCAAGATTGTTTTCTTCACTAAGCGCTCTACAAACTTCGCACTTTCCACAAGGCGAGCCGTTTACTGGACTTAAACAGTTTATTGCCTTTGCAAAAATCTTCGCAGTACTTGTCTTGCCCGTTCCCCTACTTCCAGTGAAAAGATAGGCATGAGAAATATTTCCACTCATAATTTGGTGGATAAGCGTCGTTGTTATGTGGTCTTGCCCAATAACTTCATCAAAAGTTTGTGGACGGTATTTCCTGTATAGTGCCTGATACACTGTTTTCTCCTAAAAAGTATTATACATCTTGTTTTTGTTTTTTCAAATTGTTTTGTATCAATTTTAGGTATTCGTTGTAAACATCTTGTGTTACCATGTCCCAGTTGACATAGACGTCACGATAGACATTTTCGCAAAGCGTATTGTACTTTTCTGTGTCTGACAAAATGTCAATAATCCTGTCTGCAAAATCGTTTGCATCTCGCTCGGCAATTATTCCGTTTACACCGTCGGTTATCATGTTTGCAGTTGCTGCGCCCTTTAAGAACACAGTTGGCAATTTTTGGCTCGCTGCTTCAATTTGGACAAGTGAACTTGTATCATAAAGCGAAGGGAACAAAAATAGATGGCTTGCACTATAATATTTTTCAAGCTTACTTCTGTCAGAAACTCTGCCACACATTATGCAATCGTCTACAAGGTCGCATTTTTTGATGTAGTCTTTTAACTTTTCTTCGTCTTGACCTGCTCCGACAAAAAGCATTTTGAATTTAAAACCTTTTTGCTTTAAAACTTTCAAACTGTCAACCAAGAACAGCAAGTTTTTAACTAGATTTATTCTACCAATAAATGTCAAAATAAACTCATCATCTGCAATGTTGTATTTTTGCCTTATCTGCGCCCTTATCTCGTCTTTATTTTCAAGATATTGCATATCTGTTGCGTTTCTTATTCTGTGAGTTGGAATTTTTAGTCCGTATTCTTCAACAAAAATTTTTTTGTTTTCATCATTCATCTCCCATGCAACGGTGCATGAATTTATTGTCTTCATAAGCTTTTTGAGGACAATATTAGTTAACCATTTGCAGTGCGTTACCTTTTGAATGTCCTGCTTGTATTGACTATGAAGAGTAATCACACAAGGTATATTGTGTTTTTTTGCATATTTTACTGCAAGCTTTGCTATACCCATTGGTGAATGAATGTGAATTATATCCAAATTCGAGTTTTTTAATGCTTTTTTGAATTTGCAATCAAATTGAGGCATTGGCAAAGTGTAATCATAGTTCACGATTTTTAAACTTTTGCATCTAACCACTTTGTAATCAAAGTTGTCTACATATTTTTTGTCTTTTGCTTTTGGACAAAAAACTGTGACATCTGCAATTTTATTTAACCTTTTTGCATAATTTTCAACGACCATTGTGACGCCATCTATCATTGGTAGATATGTGTCAATAAATAAACCTATTTTTAATTTTTCCATAATTTTCTCCAAAAGAAATATAACATAAACACAATAAAAAAATCTACTATTTTTATTTAATGTTAAAAAAATAGAAAACATAATAACAAAATAATATAACAATGTATTTTTTTTTACAAAAAAAACCAAGCAAGTGTTCCTTGTTTGGTTTTTTACATACAAATCTTTATCTAATTTATTTTTACTTTTTAAACAATTATTGAAGTTCAACAACAGCGCCAGCTTCTTTGAGTTTTGCTTCCATAGCTTTTGCTTCTTCTGTTGGAACATTCTCTTTAACTGTTTTTGGAGCGCCGTCAACCAATGCTTTTGCTTCGCCAAGACCAAGTCCTGTGATTTCTCTAACAGCTTTGATAACTGCGATTTTGTTTGCGCCAGCTTCTTTAAGAACGACATTGAATTCTGTCTTCTCTTCTTGAGCTGCTTGTGCGCCACCTGCTGGTGCTGCTGCAACCATAGCTGCTGCGCTTACGCCAAATTCCTCTTCAATTTTCTTTACAAGGTCATTAAGTTCAACAACTGTAAGACCTTTAATTTCTTCTACAAATTTATTTAAATCTGCCATTTTTTTATTCTCCTTTTTTGATTATTGTTTATCAGCAATAGCCTTGACTGCGATTGCAAGACTACGCATAGGTGATGAAAGTAAGCCAACAAGTTGACCAAGAAGAGTTTGTCTTGATGGAATGCTTGCAAGTTTTTTGATTTCATTTTCATCAACGATTTGATTGTTGTATATGCCAAACTTAACTGACATTGCACAGTTGTCGCTAACTGCATCTTTTAAAAGTTTTGCAGGGGCTATTTCATCTTCATAGCCGAAAGCAACAGCGCTTGTGCCTTCAAGATATTTTTCAACATCTTTGTATCCAAGCTCGTCAAGAGCTTTTGCCATGAGTCTGTTTTTGTAAACTTTGTACTCAGCGCCAGCTTTTCTGAACTGTGAACGAAGCTTTGTGTCTTGATCAACAGTGATGCCACGATAGTCAACAAACACAACAGTTTTTGCACGAGAGAGTTTGTCTTTTATTTCCTCAACAAGTGCTTTTTTTGCTTCAAGATTTGCACTCATTTATTTGCCTCCTTTAAGTTAGATTTGTATGTTATAAATTAAAAATTCCTTTCGGCAAAGGCCGAAAGGAAAAAACTCCACTTCAAAACTTTGCCTCGGCAAGCACCACACGGGTTTACGAAAATTCACTTGCTGTCTTTGGAAAAGAAATATTCAATTTACTTGGGTATTTTATCACGCTAAACTTTATTTGTCAACAAGTTATTGTCTTTTCTTCATCAATTTTTTTGGTTTGTGTTTTATCTGTGATTTTGCTCATGACAAGCGAAATGTTTTTCTTTTCGCATTTGTTTGAAAGCGTGTTTTGACAAACATTGTCAATAAAAAGCTTTGTTTTTTGTCGTGCGAACTTTGCTTCTTTGCCGTCTGGATATGTTATCGTGAAGTCATGAAACAAATTTTTGCCAGTTATGAAGTTATAGTTCATAATACTAAGATTTAGCTTTTTCGCCTTTTTCAATAAAATGTTGGTGTGGACATTTAAAATGTCGTTGTTTGCCGTAAAGATTATACATGGTGGAAAATTTTTGTTCAAAAGTTCAAGGTTGTTGCAACAGTTTTTTATTGACTGACTGTTGTATTCATTAAACACAACTTCTTCTAATCTTTTTCTTAAAAACCTAAGTTTGCCAAACTTAAACACTCCAAAAACAGGACTATGCAAAATTAAGCCTTTGATTTTCAAATCGCTTTGAACGCCAAACTTTTGTTTTAGGTCTTCGCTTTCCAAAATGTTTGCAACAAGTGCCGAAATGTGTCCGCCTGCACTGTCGCCACACAAAAACAACTTGTCAAAGTCTATATGCTTTGCAATTTCTTCGTGGACTTGAATGTAGTTTAAAAGTTGAAAAGCTTCAAAAACTGGCGTTGGAAAGCCCTTTGTTTCTGACTTCGTATACTCCATACTTATTACGCAATAACCCATCTCGGCAAGCCTATAACAGTGAGTCATGCAGTTTTCTTTCAATCCTGCAACATAACCACCGCCGTGAATGTATAATATTGTTGTGAGTTTTTGGTCATTTTGAGAAGATGGATATATTATATCAAACCTATTTATATCATCTTCACCATACTTTATATCTATGTCTTCATGAAGTTCTTCAGGCTTTTTTAGGTTTTGTCTAAGCAATCTTTTTCTTGTAGCAATATCAGTGTATTTGAAAATTTTTGCATAAATTTTTTTAAGCATAATATCCCCCATTAAACAACTATGTTTACAAGTCTGTTTTTAATACAAATGACTTTTTTGATTTGTTTGCCGTTTGTGTAATTCTGCACGCTTTGGTTTTCAAGCGCTAATTTTTTCATATCTTCATCACTGCTGTCTGCTGGTATGTTTATTCTTGCCCTTATTTGACCGTTCACCTGCACTGCAATTTCAACTTGCTTTGCAACAGTTTTTGATATGTCATATTTTGGCCAAGCCTCATCAAATATTGATGTTTCATGCCCAAGTTTTTCCCACACATCTTCCATATAGTGTGGCATAAGTGGTGCCAAAAGTTTTGCATATGAATAGACGGTGTGTTTTTCTTGCTCGTAATTTCTATCTTTTCTCGTCTGATACTTTGTTATTGCAGAAGTAAGTTCCATAAGCCTTGCTATTGATGTGTTGAATTGGAAGTTCTCCATATCTTCTGTAACATTTTTTATTGTCTTGTTGAGCCATACTTCAAGCTCTTCATCGACTTGTTTATTATCGTTTGGTTTAAGGTCATAAAAGTTTTCAAACACCTTTGCAACCTTTTGGAAAAATTTGTTTATTGCAAGTATTCCGTCATCGCTCCATGGACCTCCTTCTGTATATGAGAAGCCAAAGCCAAGATATGTTCTGAACACATCGCTACCAAACTTTGCAACATACTCGTCTGCACTGACTGTGTTGCCAAGACTTTTGCTCATCTTTTGCCCGTCTGCACCAAGAATTGTGCCTTGGTGAATCAAGCTCTTAAATGGTTCTTGTCCGCTGACATATCCCATATCGCTGAGTGCCTTGTATATAAACCTTGCATAAAGAAGGTGCATAGCTGCGTGCTCAACTCCGCCAACATATTTGTCAACAGGCATAAATTTGTCAACTTTTGCTTTGTCAAAAGGAGCTTTGCTGTTATGTGGGTCAAGATATCTAAGGTAGTACCAACTCGAACAAACGAAGGTGTCAAGTGTATCAGTTTCACGCCTTGCCTTAGCGCCACACTTTGGACAAGTTGTGTTTACAAACTCATCGCAGTAGTAAAGTGGACTTTTGCCTGTTGGCTTGAAGTCAACATTATATGGAAGTTTGACAGGGAGCTGACTTTCTGGCACTGGCACAATTCCGCAGTGGTCACAGTAAACAACTGGAATTGGTGCTCCCCAATATCTTTGACGGCTGATGAGCCAATCTCTAAGACGATAAGTCGTCGTCATCTCTCCTAAACCATTTTGTTTAAGCTTTTCAACAATGGCAAGTTTTGCCTTCCCGCTTTCAAGCCCGTCAAACTCACCGCTATTGACCAAAACTCCTGATGATGTGTATGGAAGTGTTGTTTCGCCGTCAGGACTTTTAATAACTTCTTTTATTTCAAGACCAAACTTTTTCGCAAAAGCATAGTCACGCTCGTCATGAGCAGGCACTGCCATAACGGCACCTGTGCCATAACTTGCAAGCACATAGTCGCTGATATACACTGGCACACGCTTTTTTGTGAGTGGGTGTATTGCATAAGCCCCTGTGAATGCGCCCGTCTTTTCTCTCACTGTGCTTGTTCTGTCAATTTCGCTAAGGTGCAAAACTTTTTGCTTATAGTCTTCAACTTCGCCCTTTTGCTCAGCTGTTGTTATTTTATCCACAAGTTCATTTTCTGGCGCGAGCACAACATAGGTTACGCCCATGAGCGTATCAACTCGCGTTGTGAACACTTCAATTTTCTCGTCATGGCCCTCAACATCAAACACAACCTTTGCACCCGTGTTTTTGCCTATCCAATTTGTTTGAATACGCTTTGTTCTCTCTGGCCAGTCAAGGTCTTTTAGTCCTTCCAAAAGTTTGTCGGCATAGTCAGTTATCTTGAAAAACCACTGCGTTAAATGCTTATGCTCAACTTTTGTGTGACATCTCTCACATTCTCCACCACTAGCCTGCTCGTTTGCAAGCACTGTTTGACAGTGTGGGCAGTAGTTTACTGGTGCGTCTTTTCTATATGCAAGTCCTTTTTCATAAAGCTTTAAAAATACCCACTGTGTCCATTTGTAGTACTCTTCTTCATTTGTCTTTATCTCATAGTCCCAGTCATATGTTGCACCAAGTTGTTTAAGCTGTTCTTCCATGGTTTCGATGTTTTTTTTTGTGCTGTCCTTTGGGTGAATGCCTGTCTTTATTGCATAGTTTTCAGCAGGTAGTCCAAAGGCATCAAAGCCCATAGGCTGAAAAACATTGTAGCCTTGCATACGCTTCATTCTACCAAAGCTGTCTGGCAAACTATAATTCCACCAGTGGCCCATATGAAGTTTGCTTGCCGATGGATATGAAAACATTTCAAGTAGATAGTACTTTGGTTTGTCACTATCCTCGTTGAATTTGTAGGTTTTTCTCTCCTCCCAAATCTTTCTCCACTTGTCATCAACACTTTTTGAATAACTAAAATCCATAATAAAATCTCCAACTAACAATAAATATAAGATTTATTCACGACGATGTCAATCTTTATTTGACAAAATTAGCCACACAAACTATACATATTAACAAGTTATTCACACTACAATAAAATGTAAAGCTTTTGAAGAGATATGAAAACTGTTATTTTTGTATAACCAAGTGTGGATATGTGGATAACTCGCTTTAAATTATCCACTTTTAACCAAAATTTGCCAAAAATTTATAATTAAAAATTAAAATGAATAAATATGCAAATGTGGATAAGTGGATAACTTATTCACTTTTTTGTGGATTTGTTATATTTTGCAAGACTTTTATATGTTTGACAAAATTGTGGATAAAAGTTATAATTTACAAAAAATAAGAGAGTATTTATTCAATGACGAAAAATTTGACAACGCTTGAACTAGCTTTTTTGGGTGACGCAGTCCACACGCTTTATGTTAGGAAGAATATTGTTGACGGTGACAAAAAAATCAACGCCTACCACTCCTTGGCAAGTAAGTACTGCTGTGCAATCCATCAAAGCAAAGTCTTAGACAAAATTTATGACGAACTAACGGAAGAAGAAAAAGACTTAGTGCGAAGAACTCGCAACACAAAAATTCACCACAGCGCCAAAAACAGCACAGAAGAAGATTACAAAAAGGCGACTTGCTTTGAAGCGCTTATTGGTTTTCTTTATGTCAGCGATGACAAAAACCGTCTTGAAAAATTTTTAAAATGCTCTATGGAGGATATGTGATAGCACAAGGAAGAAATGTCGTTCGTGAACTACTGAGAAGTGGTCAGACAATAAACAGGCTTTATGTTCAAAATAATCTATCTGACAAAGTCAGCAATGAAATAATTGCTCTCGCAAAACAAAATGGCGTGAAGATTGACTTCGTGTCAAAAATGGTTTTAGACAAAAAGGCGCAACATCATCAAGGCTTTGTTTGTGAAACAACTGACTTTGAATACTCCACTGTGGAAGATATACTAAACAGTGCAGAAGTTGGCAAAAGGTTTATTGTTATTTTGGACGGAATTGAAGATCCACACAACCTTGGCGCAATAATAAGAACGTGCGAGTGTGCAGGAGTCAACGGAATAATCATTCAAGACAGGCGTGCTTGTCAAGTAAATGACACTGTAATAAAGACAAGTGCAGGTGCAACCACAAATATGAAGATAGCAAGGGTGACAAACTTAAATAATGTTGTTAATGACCTTAAAAAGCAAAATATTTGGGTGTATGCACTTGAACTTGGAGGAAAAGATATATACAAAACAAATCTCACCGGTGACATTGCAATCGTGATTGGAAGTGAAGGCTTTGGCGTTTCAAGGCTACTAAAACAAAACTGCGACGATGTCATCACTCTTAAACAACTCGGAAAAATCAACAGTTTAAACGCAAGTGTTGCGGCAGGTATTGCCATTTATGAGGCGCTAAGACAAAGATGTTAAGTGATAACGAACTAATAAAAAAGGCAAAAGCTGGCGACAGCATTGCCCTTGACGCACTAATGTCACGATACAAAAGTCTTGCGAGCAAAATTGCCCGCAACTATTTTTTGATTGGTGGAGATTATGACGACCTTGTGCAAGAGGCAATGATTGGACTATACAAGGCGTACACAAGTTATGACCCTAGCTCCAAGACATCTTTTTCAACTTTTGCCCATATGTGTATCACGAGAAATGTGCAAAGCGCTATTAAAATTGCAAATAGAAAGAAAAATGCTATACTAAACCAAAGCGTCGACATTCTTAAACAAAGCGACACACTTGTTTCACCAAATCCCTCCCCTGATGAAAAGCTTATTCAAAACGAGAATATTGAGTCTATAAAGCAAAACATACAAGGCTCGCTTTCAAAGTTTGAACAACAAGTCCTTTCTATGTTTTTAAAAGGCTATTCGTATAAGGACATTGCAACCAAACTCAGCGTCACAAATAAGAGCATAGACAACGCCCTTTCCCGCATCCGCAAAAAGCTATCCTTTTTGATGGAATAAAAAAAACAAATTTGCATGCAAATCGACATTTCGTAAATAAACACATATTTTTTATTTTTTCAAATACTGTTAAGATATATCCGTTCTTTAACCAAAAATACTCGTAAAATCACATTTTTACGAGTATTTTCAAAAATTTTTTTTATTATTATATTATTTTGTTTATCGACTTATCTTACTTTTACGCATCATCTTTAGGAAAAAAAATGCAGTGCATTTCTTTTGTCAAAAAAAATAGCAGAAACAAAGTATTCGCCCTTTTCATAGCATAGGTAAAAAACGCAAAAAAAGCCCCGAGAGCCTGGGCAAAAACTGCACTAATCGGCACACTTTCGCAAAATTTTTTAGCAAAAGTTGTGCTTAATGTTTGTTTTTGCCGTTTTCTCACGGCCAAACGAAAATCGCACTTCGCTCTACATTTTGCCGTGACTTAGGGGAAGAAATGCTGTGCATTTCTTTTGTAAAAAAAAAATAGCAGAAACAAAGTATTCGTTTTTCTATAGTATAGACAAAAAACGCAAAATTGTGAGGCGAAGACGAGGCTCGCAAGTGTGACACAAAGGAATGTACAAATTCGTACATGACTGCGGTGTCACACGCAGCAGAAAAAAAGTATTCGCCGTTTCCATATTATAGTTAAAAAACGCAAATAAAGCCCCGAGAGCAAGGCTCGACGGGTACCCTCACGCACGAGCGTACTTTGTACGTGACTGTGTGAGGGTTGCCCGGCAGTAAACACAGCTATCGGGTGCTTTATTTGCGTTTTTTTATTTGCGTTTTTTTGTATCCTTCAATGTTATCGTCCTATTAAAAACAAGATTATTTTCTGTTGTGTCTTTGTCGAGGCAGAAATATCCGTTTCTTATGAACTGATATCTCTCGTCCATTGTGTAAGGAACGCCATCTTCAACATAGCAGTCTTTTAGTATTGTGAGTGAGTTTGGATTGATTTTGAAATTGTCTGTTGCGTGCTCTTGCCCTTCAACTTCTTCTTGACTTTCTTCGTCAACAAGGTTTTCAAAAAGTCTAACTTCAACTTTTTTTGCATGGTTTGGATTTACCCAATGAATTGTGCCTTTGACTTTGACGGTGCAGTCACTTCCACTCTTTGTGCCTTCCAAATAGTTTGCATAAACTGTTGTGACATTACCTTCGCTGTCCTCATCAAAGCCTGTACATTCAACGATGTATGCACCTTTTAATCTAACTTTTGCACCAACATAAAGTCTATAAAATTTTGGGTCTGGTACTTTTATAAAGTCTTCTCTTTCAATAAGAGATTCACGACCGAAATAGTACTTTCTATGTGTTGTTGTTTCATTTTGTGGATAGTCTTCAAGGTCAACTTCTTCTTCTTTGCCTTCTGGCCAGTTGTTTACCACGAGTTTGATTGGATGCAAAACTGCCATAACTCTTTTTGAAACTTTGTTTAAGTCATCACGAATAAAGTGATTCAAAAATTCTGGGTCAATTAAAGAGTTGCTTTTTGAAATTCCGGCAGCCAAGACAAAAGTCTTTAAGCTTTCAGGGAGTACGCCCCTGCGTCTGAGCCCACGAAGGCTATAAAGTCTTGGATCATCAAAACCCGAGACGAGTCCGTCTTGGACAAGCTTTTTGATAAAGCGCTTGCCAAGAATTGCTCCCTTAATGTAAAGGTTTGCATATTCAACTTGGCGAGAGTGATTTTTTAGTCCGCTATTTTCAACCACCCAGTTATATAGTGGTCTATGATCTTCAAATTCTGGACCACATATTGAGTGAGAAACTCCTTCATAGCAGTCGTCAAGTGGGTGTGAAAAGTCGTATGTTGGATATATGTTCCACTGTCTGCCAATTCGTTGATGATTTAGGTATTGAATACGATAAATAACTGGGTCGCGCATATTCATATTTGGACTTGCCATATCTATCTTTGCCCTAAGGCATCTTGAACCCATTTCAAACTCACCGTTTTTCATACGCTCAAAAAGGTCAAGATTTTCTTCAACACTTCGGTCGCGATATGGACTGTTCTTGCCTGGTTCTGTCAATGTTCCACGGTATTTTGTAAGTTCCTCAGGACTAAGGTCGCAAACATATGCCTTGCCTTCTTTGATAAGCTTGACGGCAACTTCGTAATTCATTTGAAAATACTCTGTTGCGTAGTGAATTTCGTGCCAGTCATAGCCAAGCCAATGTACATCGTCTTGAATTGCATCAACAAACTCCTGACTTTCTTTTTGTGGGTTTGTGTCATCATATCTAAGGTTACAAACTCCGCCATATTTTTTTGCCAGGCCATAATTAAGCACTATGTTTCTGACATGCCCTATGTGAAGGTATCCACTTGGCTCAGGTGGGTGACGAGTTTGAACATGGTCAAACCTGCCTTCTTTTAAATCTTTATTGATTATTTCTTCAATAAAATTTGTTGCCTCGATTTCCATTTTTTCTCCTTAAATTTTTATATGTAAAGTGTAAACATATTTTAAAAAAAAATCAACCTTTATTTAAAAGATTGACTTTTGTTTTATAATTTTATTTTTAATAAAGTAACATTTAGTTAAATTCAGCGACACGGAAGCCTCGTTTTGCCTTTTCTTCCTCAATTCTGTCAGCAAGCATATTTCTAACTTCTGCGGCATTTTTTACATGACGAATGACAAGTGTTGGAGTGCTCTCATCTTTTGAATACAAAACTATTGTTCCCACACCAAAGATTTTTTCACCTAGGCTTGAAGTAAGTGAAATGTCATAAATCCTGTAAAGGTTAACTTCTTCTTCACGAGTAAAAAGTAGTCCTGTCTTTACAAAAACTTTTGTCCAATCCGGATCATCAACAAGATAATATCTCGTGAACGAAATTGGCATACCAAGTATTCTCTTTCTGTCATGCCAAACGACTTTACTAGTTTCGCCCCAATTATTTGCCATAATAACCTACCTTTTGTAATTATACTACACCAAAGTCCCAAAAATGTCCAGTATTTTATTTATTTGGTTTTACTCATGACAAAAAATGTGTTATATTTACTATATTAGAGCAAAATATATTTAGGAGAGATTATGCGAAGAAAAGTTGTCCTTAGTGGTGGACTGATACTCACTCTTTTGTATAGTTTAATGTTTTTGGCATCACTTTTTTTGCTTGTATTTTCAGTCATCTATTGTTTTGTTTCAAGTGATGTTCAAATTGTTGATGATATTTTAACGCCAATCGTTTGGCCATTTTTAACGCATGGCAAATACGGGCTTTTGGTCATAGTCGCCACAATAACTGCGCTCGTATTGTTCTCGCTCGTGTGCGCATCTAGATTTATTAAATATAGCAATTTCAAAACAAATAAATTTTCAAAAAAACGCGGACTTTACATCTTTTATCTTATTTGGTTTATTTTAATCAGCGCCTTATGTGTTTACTTTTTGATAAAAAATTCTCTTGATTATTTATTTAGTGACAACCTAATTTTAAACATAGTTTTAATTGTCACACTAAGCCTTAACATAATCAGCATATTTATATTATTTTTTGACATACCAAAGCGCGTTGAAGAAGATACAGTTGTTCAAACGGGTGAAGTTCAAAATGACGGCTTTATCACTGAAATTTCACAAGACGACAGCGCCCAAGAAGAAAAACCTACAAAACAGCCTGATGTCAACTGGAAGGACTACATCTATGACGATGATGAAGTCGAAGTGACAAACACAATTCCTATGCAAAAAAGACCACCAATTTACACTGCTGGTCTTGACGGCGAAGATGATGAAGAAAAGTCAGAAAACACAACAAAAGACCAAACTGAAAGTAACACGAAAAAGTATAGACCACTACCAGAAAGCAATGTTACAAAACAGGTTATAAGCGGAATATCTAAACTTGACGAAATGCGAAAGTCAGGGCAAATCACTTCCACGCAGTACACAAAACTAAGAAATAAACTCATCAGAAAACTGACAAAAAACGTCTAGTCAAAAAGAATGTCATCGTATGTTGGGAATGGTTTAAACTCACTTGGTATGCTATGCTCAATCTCGTCGAATATATTTCTTGTTTCGTTATATAGTGGCAAAAGTTGGTCTTTGCAACAATTTGCCTTTAAAGTTACATCATTTAAACTAATTGCAGAATTTAAAATGTTCTGCAATTTTTTTGAATTTTCAGTTAGCGCAATTATTCTTTGATTTAGGTCTTTTGCCCTATCTTTCAAATAGTCGGTGTCAAGGTGCGATTTCTCGCAATTTTTTAACAGGCTTTGTGTGAAGTCCAAATATTTTTCAAGTGATGGAACAATTTGTTTGTTTAAGATGTTGTTCATAACAATGCCTTCTGTTATTATGCTTTCGCAATATGTCTTTACATATGAAAGATATCTCACCTTTATCTCCCTTTTTGAAAGCACATTGTTTCTCTCAAAAAGGTCAATGTTCTTTTCGTCCAAAAGTGACTTATATGCTTCAACGCTATCTTTGATATCTACAAGTTTACGCTCGCTTGCTATTTTTGACCACTGATTGTCATAACTGTTGCCGTTAAACACGATTCTTTTATGCGCCTCATAATTTTGCTTGACTATTTCTTTAACCGACTTACCCTTTTCAAGTTCTTTTGTGACCATTAACAGTTCGTCTGCCAAAATAGTTGATAGCACACAGTTTGCAAGTGCAGGACTTTGACTTGCTCCAAGCATACGAAATTCAAACTTGTTGCCCGTGAAGGCAAAAGGGCTGGTACGATTTCGGTCACAGTTATCTTTAATAAGTGGTGCAAGATACGAAGTCTTCAAGTCCATGGCACTGACATTTTTTGACCTTGATTTTTGTGAAGTTATGTATGAATTTATCATATTTTCAATGTCTTCACCGATATAAACAGATATGACTGATGGTGGAGCTTCGTTGCCACCAAGACGCTGGTCGTTGCCCGCCCCTGCCGTGCTTAGCCTTAAAAGGTCATAGTGTTTATCGATTGCAGAAAGTATTGATACAAAAAAGAGCATAAATGTGTCTTCGTCAAACTTCCCAACATCAAAAATATTTTCTCCACCGTCTGTTGATATTGACCAGTTGTTATGCTTACCACTGCCGTTGACACCACTAAATGGTTTTTCATGAAAAAGAACCACTTTGCCGTGCTTTTTTGCAACTTCACTGAGAGCGTCCATTGTGAGCATATTTTGGTCACACGCCACTGTGGTTGAAAAATACCTTTGCACAACTTCGTGCTGAGCTGGGGCAACTTCGTTGTGCTGGACTTTTGCAATAACACCCATTTTTAGCAAATTTTCATATGTTTCGTTCATAAACAATCTAAGGTCGCCGTCTATTTTGTCAAAGTAGTGGTGATATGTTTCTTGAGATTTGCTTGGAGCGCTTCCAAAAAGCGTTCTGCCCGTTAAAATTAGGTCTTTTCTTTTCTCATAAAGGTCTTTATTTATCAAAAAATATTCTTGCTCAATTCCAAGGTCAGTATACACACTTTTTACATCAGTGTAGCCAAGTTTGTTTAAAAGTTTTGTTGCAACATCGCTAAGCCTTTCATTTGCACGAAGAAGAGGCATCTTTTCGTCAAGCGACACGCCGTTGTATCCAATAAATGCCGTTGGAATGTAAAGAACTTTGACCTTGCCTTCATTTTTTATGAACACCGGGCTTGTCATATCCCACACAGTGTAACCTCGTGCTTCAAATGTCACTCTTTCGCCCTCGCTTGGAAAACTTGAAGCGTCTGTTTCCCCCTTCATCAAACTTGACCCACAAAAGCTTGAAATAAGTTTGCCATCTTTAATATCCACAAAAGCAACTTGCTTTTCTGCCGACTTTGATGTGAGTGGAAAAAACCAATGCGTGTAGTGCGTTGCCCCATTTTCCTTTGCCCATGACACAATCGCCTTTGCAATTTTTTCAGCAAGAGATATGGACAGTGGTTTAGCTTCTTTTTTTAGTGATATATATTTTTTATAATCACTTCCCTTCATATATTTTTTTAATTTTTCATCAGTTAAAACATATTCAAATGCCATAGTGCCTTCCTTTATAATATTTTATATATAGCATGATAAACAAATTTGTGCAAATAACTTTGTTTAGTTGACAAAATTATTTAAACAACATAACATTTTTTTATGGAAATAAATAATTTAGTTGAAAAAATTGAAAAACACATTGACTTTACCTATGAAGAGATAAACTCAGTCATAAAAAAATACACAATGGGCGAATATTCCGACCAAGATTTTTTGCCCGTGATTAAAGCAATTTCCGAAAATAATATTAGTGACAAATGCCTCTATTATTTGACAAAATCAATGAAAAACAGCGGAGTTGTGCTTGACCAAAGTCCGCTTGGAAAAACTGTCGACAAACACTCAACGGGTGGAGTGAGCGACACGACGACAATCGCCATAGTGCCAATACTTGCCTGCCTTAACACAAAGATGCTAAAACTCAGCGGGCGAAGTTTGGGCTTTACGGGTGGAACATGTGACAAACTTGAATGTTTTGAAGGCTACAAAACTGATATACCACTTAAAAAGGCATATGAGCTTGTAAAAGAAAATGGCGGATGTATGATGACCTCAACTGCTGACATCGCCCCAGCTGACAAAAAGATTTATGCACTTAGGGACAAGACAAATCTTGTTGACAACATCTCACTCATTGCATCATCTGTCATGAGTAAAAAACTTGCCACTGGCGCAAACATCATTGTGCTTGATGTTAAATATGGCGACGGCGCTTTTATGCCTGACAAAAAAAGTGCGAAAACACTTGGCAAAAAGATGATTATGCTGGCAAAAAAAGACAACAAAAAAGCAAAAGTTGTGTATGGCGATATGTCACAACCACTGGGCTATAATGTTGGCACTAAACTTGAATGTATGGAAATTGTTAAACTTCTCGGGCATTATGACAAACATAATCCCCTTCTTAAAGCGTGCATAAAGCTTTCAGCACTTTGTCATGCGCTTGACAAGCACATACCATATTTTATTGCAAAAGCGAAAGTGGTTAAAGTAATTAAAAACAAGTGCGCCCTTGAAAAATTAAAAACAATGGTTAGTTGTCAAGGGGGAAAACTTGATTTGTTTGAAAAAGATTATGACAAACCTTGTCTTGTGAAACTGGCACAAAATGATTGCACATTAAAGGCTTTTAAAACAAAAGAGCTTGGCGAAATTGTCAATAACCTTAATCATAAATATAAGTCAAATGAATACGGAATTATCACCTATCACAAAATTGGTGACAAAATAAAAAAAGGCGAAAAACTTTTTTCGCTTTATGCCCCTTTTGGCGAAGCTAAAGATATTTCAAGACAAATTTTTGACTGCTTTATTTTTCACTCATAAAAACCAAGAGATATCAAAATAGCTTTATCAACTTCTTTCATTTTGACCATGTCGACTTTGCAAACTTTGTCGGATAGTCTTTTCTTGTCTATTGTCCTTATTTGTTCAAGTAGTATTACGCTATCTTTTGGTAAATTATATTTATTTGAAGGAAGTTCAATATGCGTTGGTAGTTTTGCTTTTTCAAGTTGGCTTGTTATCGCCGCCACAATAACAGTTGGTGAATATTTGTTGCCCACATTGTTTTGAATGACAAGAACAGGCCTTTGTCCACCTTGTTCGCTTCCAACAATAGGGCTTAGGTCTGCATAATATATATCACCTCTCGTTATTTGTGGTCTTTCTTGCACGATATTATCCTTTCATAACCTAAATAGTCTAAAAGGTCGGCACTTTCAAACTCGCTGTCAAGGTCAAGTTTAGAAAATAGCATACCCTTCACTTTCATACTATGCACAAGGTCATCATTTTGACTTAGCGTGAATGAATAATCCTTGCCATTTTTCTTTTCAAAATCATGCACATTTTTTTGTAACTCTGATTTTATTTTTTCGTAATTTATTTCCATATAATTTATCTCCATAAAACAAACTTCTAAACATATGTTGCGAAAAATAAAAAATAATATTCTAAAAAAAATAGGGCTTTTCGCCCTCATATGCAGTTAAAACCTGACCGTTAAAACAACCGTAAACGCAGTATCACGCAGTTTTTCGGCAGTCTTCAATTAGACATATTGCAACACACACTGTCTTTGAATGTGATATCGAAATATGAATATTTTCGTTTTTTTTATTTTTAATTAAAACATATGGACTATTATCGTTGTTATGCAATATTTCTATATCCAAAAAAGATAGTTCTTTTGGACAAAAAAATGCTTTTTTCACTGCTTCTTTGGCACAAAAATGTCCGCAAATTCTTTCGTATTTATTTTTAAATTTATTAAAATATTCTATTTCATTTTTTGTGAATATTTTTTTTAATTTTTGTTCGTCTTCTGCAATGCTTTTTATTCTATCTATTTCTAAGATATCAACTCCAATCATCACGCTCTCCAAACACACTATTTACTGCTTTTTTTGCTTCATCAAATGAATAGCCTTTTGACAAAATATATCTATATGCCTTTTGTTTTGTTTTTTCGTCATTAGGTTTATTTTTTATATATTTTTCAACAATATTATTTAAAGCATTTTCATCAATTTCGTGGTCATCTAAAACACGAGAAATTATGTCTTTTTTTATACCTTTTGCAAATAATTTTTGTTTTAAATAATTTTTTCCATATTGTTTTTTTAATAAAACATATTGCCTTGCATAATATTCGTCATCAATATATCCATATTTTTTCAAAAATTCTATGGCGTCATTTATTGCATCTTCGTCAATGTTTTTTTGCTTTAAGTTGTCATAAACTTGCTTTTGAGTTTTTAAACATTTTTCAACAAACTTTAATGCCATCTCTCTTGACAAAAGTACATCACTTTGCTTTTTAATTTGACTAAGCGCTTCTTCATCAATGACTTGTCCAGTTTTTATTTTATTTTTGACAATGACCTCCGCCGTCAAAAGACAATAAAAGTCGTCATCAACAAAAAGCTTGTATACTTCGCTTTTTCCACGCCTTGTCATTTCAGTTATTTTCATACTCATCTCCAAGTGCAAGGCTTGCACACTTTGTGTATGCCCTGACAAGTCCACCAGCACCAAGTTTTATTCCACCAAAGTATCTCACAACAACGACAAGCACATTACTTAGCCTTTTCTTTTCAACAACCGAAAGTATTGGTCTTCCTGCCGTTCCCGACGGCTCACCATCATCACTGAATTTGACTTGCTCAGTGCTTGAAACAATTTTGTAGGCATAGCAAATGTGCGTCGATTTTTTGTGAATTGTTTTTAGCTGGCTCAAAATTTCTTCAACACTCTTTGTATCGCTAACATGGTAGGCATATCCATAAAATTTAGATTTTTGAATTTCTAAAAGTTTCATTTGGTCACAATCTTCATAAAGTTTTTCTTGCCTTTTTTGAGCAAGATGTAGCCATCTTTTAATTGCTTTGTGTCAACCACTTCGTTTGCGTCCAAAATCTTTTGGTCGTTGACCATGATTCCGTTTTGCTGGCAAAGTCTTCTCACTTCACTTTTTGACGAGCAAAGTCCACACATTGTGAAAAGTGTCGCCGTGTCAATTCCGTCTTCAAGTGTTTTTGTGTCAACGGCAAAAGTTGGAGCATTGTCCAAATTTCCATTATTTTCAAAAAGTGCTTTTGTTGCCTCTTGTGCAATGATTGCGTCCTCTTCTCCACGAACAAATTTTGTTATTTCATAAGCCAAAGTCTTTTTTGCATTGACGATGTCTTGGCTGATGAGTTTGTCCACTTCGTCCATATCAACATCTGTAAAGAGTGCAAACATCATTCTTGTGCATTCATCAGGGGTTTGGTAAACTCCTTGATAAAAGTCATATGCCGAGATTTTGTCACGGTCTATCCAAATTGCACCTTTTTCAGTCTTGCCCATCTTCTTGCCGTCTGGGGTCAAAAGTAGTGGGTTGGTTGCCCCGATAAGATTCACATCTGTCCCATTTATAAAGTTAAGCTTTCTTTGAAGTTCAACGCCTGCGACTATGTTTGCCCACTGGTCACCACCGCCGTATTGAAGTGTACAACCATACTTTTTATTGAGTTCAATAAAATCATATGCCTGCATTGGCATATATCCCATTTCAAAAAATGTTAGCCCGCCTTGGTTTAATCTATTGTCATAAATTTCGCTTGATAGCATTTTGTTGACATTGAAGTGAATGCCTATATCTCTCATAAAGTCGATGTAACTTAAATTTTTAAACCAATCAGCATTGTTGACTATTATCGCTTTATTTTCACCTTCAAAGTCCAAAAATATTTTGAGCGAATTTTTTATTTTTTCAATATTGGCACTAATTGTTTCAGTGTCCATAACTTTTCTTAGTTCACTTTTTCCGCTTGGGTCACCAATTTGTGCAGTTGCTCCGCCCATTAAAAGTATGACTTTGTGTCCTGCCTTTTGAAAACGCCTGAGTATGCAGTATGGAACGCAGTGACCAATGTGAAGACTGTCTGCCGTTGGGTCGGTGCCTTCATATAGTGTTATTGGCTTGCCACTTTCGAGCATTTTTTTAAGTCCCTCTTCGTCTGTGCATTGATATAAAAGTCCTCTTTTTTTCAATGTTTCATATAATTTTGTGTCTACCATATTTCTCCTAAAAAATATATATAATTTAAAGTAAAATCATAGTAGTATACCAAAAAAAGTTTGTCAAGCAAAACGCTTGTTAAAAAAATGGCGATATAGTAAAATACAGGCATGGAAAACTATAAAAAAATGATTGAACTTGCACAAAGTGCAATGAAAAATTCATACTCACCATATTCACATTTCAAAGTCGGCGCTTGCCTTAAAACTGTAAATGGCAAATATTTTGTTGGCACAAACATTGAAAATTCAAGTTATGGTGCAAGCATATGTGCAGAGCGAAGCGCCCTAACATGCGCAATTTCAAGTGGAGAGAAAAATTTTGAAGCAATTGCCATTGTCTCTTCTGGTGATGACTTTTGCCCACCTTGTGGAATATGTAGGCAAGTTTTGAGTGAGTTTAGTGATGACATAAAAGTTGTTTTGGCAAAAAGTCCACAAGATTATGTCGTTTATACCTTGTCAGAACTTTTGCCACACAAGTTTTTTGAAGGGGATATGAAATGAGAGCAATAGTTGAAAAAGTTAAATGTTGCACGCTATATAGCGAAGGCAAGCTTTTTAGTAAAATTGGTGCTGGGTACCTAGTTTTGTTTGGAGTGCACGAAACTGACACAATTGAAATGGTGCCACACTTTGCACAAAGAATACTCAAACTTCGTGTTTTTCGTGACCAAAATGACAAAATGAACCTTGACATAAAAAGTGTCGGTGGCGAAATTATGCTTGTCAGCAACTTCACCCTTTACGGCAGAACAAAAGGCGCAAATCGCCCTGACTTCACACACTCGGCAAAGCCTGAACTTGCAAAAAAGATATATGATGCCATCATTTGTGAATTACAAAAATATATACCAACCAAAACCGGCGTTTTTCGCACACATATGGATATTGAAATTACAGCAGACGGTCCCGGCACTTTTTTAATTGAAGAATACTCAACAAAAGACGCAATATATTAAAAAACTCGCATAGTTATTTTTTAACCAAAATGCGAGTTTTTTACTATTCGTTGTCGCCATACACGACTTTGTCTAATAGATAGGCAACAAGTTCTTTAACCGAAGGAGCTTTTTTACTCTTTGAGATGTTGAAGAACAACTGTTTGTCCTCACAACTATCATATGCACTTTGAATTGCAAATCTTATTGACCTTTCAACTTTTGTTGATGTTGAATCATAATACTCTGCAACTTTTGAAAGTAACACCCCTATCCTTAAATTCTTGATTTTTGTTTTGTAGCCTTCATAAACCATATCGACAATATATAATGTGCCTGCAAGTTTGTTGCGAAAATATAGTTTATTAAGTTCGCTATTTACAACTTTGTAACAAAATCTTTTTTCATCTTCCATTTCTTTATCCGTTTGTATGTTATTTAATCTAATTTTGCTAATGACACTGTCCATATCACTAAGCACTGTTATGTTCTTTTTTAAACCACTGTATGAAGTGTCAAGATAATAAAACTTTTTAATGTCGGCTAGCTCTTCAAGGTCTTTATGTGTTGCCTTGGCATCACTATCTACAACTATGAATGTTGCTTTCGTGCTAAGTAGCAAATACATAAGCTCATCAAGTGTTGTGCAACTGAAAAAGAACATATCATTTTTTGTACAAAATTCGGATAATCTCGAAAAATTTTCGCCCATTTCTCCGTAAAAGTACACGACGGCGTTATCTTTCATGCTTAATCTCCTTTTTTCGACAAATAATAACATATTATTTTCAATAGGTCAATAGATTTTTGATATTTTTTTGATTTTTACAAAATATTTTTGTTTTGTAAAAAAATGGCAATACTAATGTTTTTCGTATTTGCCATATGTTATTATGTTGTCTTTCGACATTGTTCGACACCGTTCGGTTTTGTTCGACATTTTTCGTCAAGCCAAAGTCCCGCCACAATATAACACAAATCAAGTTTTCGTAAAATTTAAAAGCTCCATTATTTCACTTAATTTTTTGTTTATG
>CALWTI010000007.1 GCA_944384425.1 uncultured Clostridia bacterium
CAATATAACAAAAAAATATTTGCAGTTCACAGGCTTGACCTTAACACCGAAGGGCTTGTAAAAAAAAAAAAAAGCGAAGAAGTTTTGAATATTTTAATTTCACAATTCAAAAAAAATCATGTAAAAAAATTCTATCTTACCATTGTTTTTGGCAAGCCATTAAAAAAGCAAACGCTTGTTGGGTATTTAGAAAAGCATGAAAAATATGTGAAAATTTATGAAAAAATGCAAAAAAATGCTCAAAAAATTGTAACTTCTTACATTTTACTTCAAAAAAATGGCGAACTTTCACTTCTTGAAGTTGAAATTGAAAATGGCAAAATGCATCAAATAAGGGCACATTTGTCGCATGAAAATTTGCCAATTTTGGGTGATGAAAAGTATGGCGACAGTGAGCGTAATAAAAAATACGGAGAGAAATCTCAGTGCCTTGTTGCATACAAAATTGTGTTTGATATAGACGATAAAAAGCTTGAATATTTAAACAATTTGAAATTCGAGCTTGAAATGCCGTCACACTTTTTGAAATATTTTCATAAACAAAATGTGTGAATAACTATGTCGTGGGGCAATTAAAAAATCTTTATGCCGATGAGTATGGCGAGATTTTTTGTGGTATGCAATTAAAAACTTTTTATTTCACACTACTTGGCAAACAAAGTGAATTTGCACAAGTATTTTTAAACATGTGTGAAGACGAAAATTCACATCAAAAAATACTTGGCGAAAAAATTGTTGAGAGTGGCGGAGAAATAGATTTTGACAAAAATATTTTTAATAATTTAATATTCACAAAAAACATTAAAGAAATGTTAAATTTTGTTATTGAAATAAAAGAAAAAAGCATAATAAATTACAAATTGTCAATCGCAAAAATGCCTGAAAAAGATGTTGCTTTATTATTAAAAAAAATACTAATTGATGAGCAAAAACACATAATGATTTGCCGTGATTTACTTGAAAAATATTGTCAAAATTGATTATTTTTTGGCAATTATGTTGTGTGTTTTATTTAAGTATATTTATGTAATAAATATTTAATATATAATTTTTATGTTATTTCATTTGATAAAATATTGCAAATAGTGTTAAAATAAATCGAAAAGTGTAGGAGAGTTTATGAAAAAATTAACTTCATACTTACTGTCGATTTTTTGTTTATTCACCATGGTGACGCTTTTTGCGTGTGGTGAAAATTATGAATTGAGTTTACAGCAAAATTATATTGAAATGTCAATCGGAGATGATTTTGACATTTCTTCTATTTTATCGCTCAAAAACATTGACAAAAGCGATGTTGAATATTCGGTGTTTGACCAAAATGTTGTCACGCTTGAAAATTCAACAATCACGGCGGTTGGAGCGGGCACAACATTTGTTGAAGTCTCATATGAAAATTATGTGGACAACCTTGAAGTCAAAGTCACAGGCAATCCACTCACACTTGAAAATGTCAGCGGGCTTAGTTATGACAAAAATTCAAAGAGCATAACTTGGAACCATAGCCTTATAAGTCAAAATGGCGATGTGACAGTCGCAAGTTCCTACACAGTTAAAATGATAGATTCGCTTGGCGCTGAGAGCGAGCAAGTTGTCTACACAAACAGTTTTCCTTTTGCTAGCGTTGGCGAGTATCAAATATCTGTCAAAGCAAATGACAAAATTACAGACGGACATGTGAATTATTACGGCTCAGACTACTGCGAACCAATTATAGTCCAAATACTCAGTGCACCAAAAGACATCACTTTTGACGATGAAAGCGGAGTGCTTTCTTGGACTAGTGATGACCAAACGGCAAGTTATAAGGTTATTGTCAATGGCCTTGTTAGCGAAGTGACAACAACAAACAGTATAAAACTAAGTTTGTCGCAACTAAGTGATAGGAAGCAAACAGTTTATGACATAGTTGTTGTCAGCACAAAGCAAAGCGAAGCTAATGTCATTATGGTTGAAGGCGAAAGCGAGAAAGTTACATTCACAAGGCTTTACGCTCCAACACTTTCAATTTCTGATGGATACATTGTTTGGGAAAATACACAAAGTGGGAACTTCCACTATGAACTAACATATCAAAGTGCAAACGGCACAGACAAGACAGTCACAGTGTCGGGCGGGAAATACGAACTTTCAAATATTCCTTCGGGGGTCTATTCACTTTCACTTAAAGCGGTGAGTGACAACGCTAGTTATCTATCAAGCCAAACTCAAAGCACACTAGCTGGCGTTACAAAACTTGAAGCACCTGTACTTTTGTTTGATTACGCTCAAAAAGTTGTCAGTGCGACAGACTATGAAGGCAAAGATATTGAACTTACAATAACATATGGCACGCAAAGTCAAAAAGTTATGCTTGAAAATGGTCAGTATACACTTGGTGACCTAAGCGCTGGGACATATACCATTGTTGCCCGCTCTCTTGCAGGTGAGGGAGAACTTGAACTTTCAAGCGACGAATCAAACAGTATTGATGTTATCCAGCTTCCACAAGTTGACTTTGAAAGCATTGTGCAAGAGGTTAGGGATGGCAAATACTATGTAACATTTGAAACACAGCCACAAATAACATACACGCTTTCATATTTTGACGGTGAACACGAGTATGATTTGAACTATGACGGCGCTAGCTACGGCAATGCGGATGAGATATTTGACGAAGCAAAGCAGTATGAAGTTTACATCACTGCCTCAAGAAAAGATTCAACTCAAACAACTTATTACTTGTCTTCAAAAACTACAATCTTGGTTATTAGGCTAGAAGATGTGGCTCTTACAGATACAAAACATTCAAACAATTCTCACACCATAAGCTATAACGCATTAAACTACGCAACTGGCTATGACTATGTCATCACAAAAGACGGTGAAAGTTATGGTGACGGGCAAACAAACTTGACATCGCTTGAACTAAACAACCTTGAATATGGACACTACAAAGTTAGCGTCAGGGCGATTGGTGGGGTTTCGGGTGGCAAACTATATCTTGACAGTTTAAACTATGGCGAGTGCAAGTTTGATGTTACACTTCCACTTGAAACGCCTGTCATTACTTTTGATAGACAAACACTTGTTGCGACAATTCAAAAAGTGGAAAATGCAACAATATATAACATAACATTAAACGAAGTCACACTTTTGGCAAGTGATGACGGCGACACCCTTAGTGTTGACCTTAGCGCCGAGCTTGAAACAAGTGGCGAATATGTTTTAAAAGTTTATGCTCAAAACGAAGACGAACTTATTTTGGACAGCAGTGTGTCGTCAATAAAAATAGTTAGACACAAAGCTCCTGAAAGTTTCGGTATTTCAAAAGACGGAGTCATTACAATAAACACCGATGTAGAGTTGTCACAGTTGTCGCAAGAAAAATACGAAATTTTACTAAACGACGAAAAGACAAATACAATTGGGGACTTAAGTGAGTACATAGTTAAAGGCAAACTTTTAGCAACAGACGAAGTTGTCGAAAATACATATTTTCTTGATAGCAATTACACACAATTTAAAGTTCAAAGACTTGCAACGCCAAACGCACCAGTGCTTGACGAAACAAATTTAACTTTTGACGGAACAAAAGAGCAAAATTTTGAGTATGTTTTGACTCTGACTCAAGGCGATGTAAAGGCAGAGATTGCACTCAAAACAACATCTCTTGATGTACTTTCTTCACAAGTGTCAGATGCAGGAATTGACGCAGGTCAAGACTTCACTGTGACGCTTAGATATGGCTATGTTGGCTCAGTTGTTACAGTAAACGCTGACACGGTGGTTTACTTTTCAAGTTTTGAGAGTGCACCAACAACAGTACAAAAACTTAAAAGCGACCTTGAAATGTATGTCACAGAAAGTGACGGAGTGGTCACTGCAAGTTGGCAGGAAAGCGAAGTTTCGGGCGTTACATATACACTATCTCTTAACGACGATGTGATAGCATCGCAAAGCGAAACATCTTATGACATAACTTCATATGTTGAAGACGAAGGTCAGTACACACTACTTTTAAAAATCAGCAAAGAAGGGTACATCTCATCTGAATATATCAAAGTGTTTGTGACAAGACTTGAAAGCGTGAAACAAATAACAGTTGACGACCAAGAAGATATCGTGGTTGACACGCAGTATGAAGTGGGAACAGAGCTTGACAGTATACAAATTTTGTCAAATGGCGAAGACGCATCAAACCTTTCAGCATTTTCTGGTGTGTTTGATGTTACAGTCAAACTTATTGCAAACAAAAGTACAAAAGGCGAGAACTACTATCTTGACAGCAAAGAAACAACATTTAGTTTTGAAAGAATAAACACACTTAGCACTCCAACTATTGACGGTGACGGGCTTATGTCATATGACAGTGTGAGCGAGATAACTTCATATATGTTAAAAATCTCAACAGAAAGAAGTTATGAGGTTTATCAAACATCTTTAAATCAAATATATATTGACAGTGAAGACATATTAGACATAACTCAAAAATTAGGCGGGTATGGCTTCACGGCAAGCGTCAAAGCGTATGTTGGCGAGTTTACAATATCAGCAGGCGAAAAACACTATTTGTCATCATATTATAGTGGTGGTGTTGACTTTCATAAACTTATGGAAGTTTCAAACATCACAATCAGTGCAAGTAGTGACGACTTTAAACAACAAGATATTTCTCTTTCTTGGCAATACGATTTTGAAACCATCAGCCTTAAAGGTTTCAAGATTGAATTAGTTAGTGGTGGTGATGTCGTTGAATATGAAAGCCTTGGACAAAACACACAGTTCACAATAAGAGAAGCACTTTTAAGTGGCGAATACTTTGTTCGAATTACTGCGCTTGGTCAAAGCAATTATATAGATAGTACACCTATTGAGTCGGAGAAATTTACAAGACTTGATATTCCAACAAATCTTGTAGTAAGTCAAGAGGCAGTGCTTTCATTTACGGGAACAAACAACGCAAGTGGGTATATGATAACATATTCAAACGGCGGAGATATTGTTGGACAAGTTGAAAGTTCTTCAACAACTGTTGACCTTCACGACGAGCTTTATGCAAGTGCATTCTCTGGTAATATAAACATCATAGTCTACGCACTTGGAAATGCAAAGAGCACATACACAAGTCCACAAAGTCAAACTCTTGTTGTCACAAAAGTTGAAGACGGCGAAATAACGCTTTCTCCAGACAGACTCGTTGCAGGCTCAGATGTCGCAGACGCTCAAAATTATGACTATCTCATAACAATTACTCAAAATGATAGAGTTGTTAAACAACTTCAATTAAATTATGGCGATGAGTATGTTTATGAAGACTTTACATATCAAGACACAAATCAAAAAGTTGACACAACTGTGGATATGGACTATGTCGTCACAGTTTCAAGAAAGCTTGACCAAACCGGCTACATTTTAAGCGACACAAACACATTCACATTCACAAAGTTAAAAAGCGTTCAAAGTCTTGGCTTTTTGAAACAAGAAGCAGGTGTTAATTCAACAATATACTTCAGAGGAAATGCAGTTCAAAACGCAACATCATATTATTTGACAATAAATGAAAATGTTGTTGATAGTTATGTTTTAAGTCAAGATTATATCAGCCTAGCACTCACAAGCGACATATATGAACTTTTAGGTACTGACTTTACTTTTGAAATCTACGCACAAGGTCTTATCGACCAAACGGGAGCAGGAAAGAACTATATTAACAGTGCAAAAACATCAATCTCGGGCACAGTACTTCCACAAGTTGAAAACTTCCAAGTTTCAAACGGCGTGCTTGTTTGGGACAAAGTGGCATCAGCATATGACTATGCACTAAACATAGATGCTGACACAATTTACACAGGATATGTTAAAAATGGAGTACACACTCTTACAGAAAATTTAAAGGGCAAGAGTGGCGACTTTACATTAAACATCAAATCAGTTGGAAATATCGGCACGTCGCTAGTAAGTCAAAATGTTGTTTTGGACTCGCTTTACACAGGCGACCTTACTTGCACAAAACTTGCACCAATTCAAAATTTGGCTGTGACAAATGGTTACATATCATTCTCAAAATTGTCTGACACAAATATTGTTTATGACGCAATAATTAGTGGCAATCATTATGTTCTTGAAGAAAAGCTAGAAGATGATACACAGCAAGCATATTCAATGTTTTATAGTGAAGAGATGTATAATGATTTTAGCAACGACACCGTTTACTTCTTGACAGTTAGAGCAACAACCGAAGCAGAAAATACGCTTTATAGTGATGAAAGTAATCAAATTAAAGTTAAATTATTAAACAATAACACGCTTGGTAGTTTAAAAATCACATTAAAGAAAGTCAATGGATCATATGACTACACTGACAGTTATCTCACTTGGACAGACACTGCGACTGCGCAGTATGGTTATGACCTTCAAATAGATGACCAGACACGCACAGTTTCAACAAACGAATTTAGGCTTGACACAGAAGATTTTCCTTTAAAGGCAGGTAAACACACTGCAAGCATATCAGTTAGAGGCAGTGGAGATGTTGATAGTGACGGAGTTTATAGTTTGAACTCAAAGCCAGCAGAAATACTAATATTCACAAAGCTTGACACACCAACGCCAAGTTTGACTGACGGAAAACTTTCTTGGGCACAGGTTAACGGCGCAGGCGGATATCTATTGTACCTTGACGGGAAATTGATTGTTGACAGTCCAGTAAGTTCAAACACATATGAATATAAACTTGCCGACCTAAGCAAAAACATCACATATAATAGATACGAAGTTCAAGCAGTTCCAACAGCTGGAACAAACTATATTGCAAGCACAAAAGGTCTTTATACAAGCAAAGACGGTTCAGAAAAAAGCATCACAAAACTAAGTCCACCAGATGTGTTTAGAGTGCAAGACGGGTCGCTCGCTTGGGACATAAATCTTGATACCTTTGGTGGTTTGTTTGGTGCAGCTTCTACAATTCCAGGATTTTTAAACGGAACAGTCACTCTTGAGCAACCATTCACTATGAGTATGGCAAGTTTGCAAGATAATCTTCGTGACAAAATAACGCTTAGGCTCACAGCATCAAATAGCATAGGACTTAATAACATATATGAATACATAGACAGAGCGGCTTACTATTGTCTTGTTGATGAAGGGCTTTTGGATCTCGCAGGCAATTTTGGCGTTGAAATTCCTCAAAACTTCCTTGATATGCTCACATTCTATGGCTGGCCAAGCTTGAACAACAACTATACAGATTTTGGTTCAGACATTCCAGCAGGACTCTATTCATTGACAGTTAACCAACTTGGCAACAGTGACGACCAACTAACATCAGAGTTTGGTGACAGCATTTCAGTTTACATTCCATACGCACCAGTGCTTGAACTTGTCTACACAAACAACAGTTATGAACTTAGGTGGAACAAAATAACAATACCTTCTCAGTATTATTCAGGCGAAGTTAAGTATATTGTCTATGGCATTAAAGAAAGCATAAACGAATATGACGAAAAAGTCACCGAAAGGGTTATGCTTACCGACGAGGCAGGAATAACCGAAAACAAACTAAACTTGACCGAACTTATTGAAAGCGGTGACATTGACGACAACTTCACAAGCTTTGCAGTATATGTTCGTGGCGACAATAACATGGTGCTAAACGGAAAAGTTTCCAACTTCATAACTGTTAGCGTGCTTGACGAAAGTGTTGCTTATGTTAGAAACGGCGAACTTTACTGGAACGCTCAGCAAAGTGCATCGTCATATATAATAACTTATGTTGCATCGGGCACTTCACTTAGTGAACAATTAGTTGTTTACGAACCATATTGGGACGCAAGTGAACTTTCAAGCAATGTTGAGTATTATGACATTTATATTCAAGCAACAGGCGATAGAAACACGACAACAACAAATGTCGTGCTTACAGGTCCAAACTCACATGTTGGAAAACTTACTAAACTTGCTTCACCAAGTCCAGTTGTTGAAAACGGTGTATTCTATTGGACAAATATAGACAACAGTACTTCATACACTGTCCATATAGAAAATGAAGACAAGATATTGTCTTTGCCAATTTCTCTTGACGAAGCTAATAGAATGAAATATCAGTCGCAAGAGTTAGGGCAAAATATCGGTTATGGCTTTATGGCAATGGGCGATTTGAATGTTATGCTCGACTCAGACACACTTGCCTATGTAAATTCAAAAACGAGTGACACAATTTATGCAACGCTTGTACCACAAGTCACAAATGTTGTTGCAACAAGCGGTGAACTTGTTTGGGATAAGGTTGTAAACCACAACAATGCAAGAATAAACTACTATCGTGTAACGCTTCAACAAGTTGACGCACTTGGCTCACCACTTAACACAGAAATTGTAATTGACGGCGACTTCTCAAGTGCAGGCACAAAGGCAACATACAGTTGTGAGAGCTTGCAAGCAGGAAGATATCAAGTGACAGTTTCTGGATACTTCACAACAAGTGACAATCTCGGCAAATATATATACAATTCACAAACGGCATACTATTTGATAGGCTTGCCAAGTGAAGTTTATACATTTGAAAAATACGAGACAGTTGTTGGCGAAGATGACTCGGGACTTGTTGACAACATTGTCATTCATGACGGTATACTTTCTTGGACATATGGCGGAGACATTGAACAAAGAAATTACGACTATGAACTCACATTCACAACACAAGACGGCGTATTTAGTGAGATTGTGACAGAAGAAACATATACAGGACCAATAGTTGATAAACTAATAACCTCAGGTACAATTGAACTTAAAATCAGAGTTGTGGCAAGAGAGGGTGCAGAAGGTCAAGGCTATGTCAACTCCGAATATTTGCAGTTTATAAATGTCAATAGTAATAACTCTCCATACATCTATCAGTTAAACGGCATACAAGACAATGAGATACTTCTTGGAACAATTGGCGAAAGCGAAGACCTAAATATCATTTGGGATAGCTACACTCCAATGACGGGAACAAGCGACGCAAATATAGATGTTGAATATCTTGTCACATACTATACAAGCGTTGATCCAACGCCAAAGACGATTGTAGTTGACACGCCATACATAAACACAACACAATTTAACTACTCAATAAGCGATGCATACACACTTTATTACACAATTCAAGTGTTGCCACTTGGTGACGAAAGTTATGTTGCATCATATCCTTCAAAAGTGCGTGAAATTCAAAAGCCAAAATCAGTTGAAGAAGTTACCTTTAACGCAACAGAGATGTACTTCACTTGGGCAACAGATGGCACATCAAGTGACCATGTGTTTAGAATAAAAGATGAAGTGCTTGCAGTTGACGAAAATGGCGACATAATGTATCAAGACGGTGAACCTATCGTGCTCAGAACATACTTATTCACAACAACGGACAACACAACAAATAGGTATTATCCAATTGAAATGGGCGCACACAAAGTATCTGTTACAGTTGTGGTTAGAAACGCAACGGGCAGTGACGGAAGCTTGACATCAGATTACACATATTACTATGATCCAATCTTGGAACCAGAAAATAAGCTAACTGGAAGTTGTGTGACGATAAATCTTTTCAAAGTAACCGAGACATCACAGTCAAGTTATGGCGGAATGGGAACAACTAACAATCCATATCTTGTTGAAACTGCTGAGCATTTTGCAAACATATTATATAGACTTGATAAACCAGACTATGAGAATAGTTACACACTCTCAGCAAATCAAACCGACACCCATGTAACACTTAGTGAAGAAGATAAATACTTCCACTTCAAGCAGGTGAGCGACTTAACAGGCGTTTCGCCACTAGGACTAAACGAACAACTTTCTTTCACAGCTGTTTATGACGGAGATATGCATTCAATTACTTGGGACTTTGATATGAGAGACATTTCAACATCAATACAAAATATTCAGTATGTTGCACTGTTTGGCTCAATCGCACAAGGCGGAGCAGTGAAAAACTTGAGGATATATCTCAACCTTCAAACAGAAATGGTGGTTGGTTCAACGCTTTCACTTGTGGCATATGAAAACCACGGAACAATTGAAAATATTGTCCTTGGTGCAGAGAACTTATCTTCAATTTCAATTGAAACACGCTATACAATCAATGTTTATGCAGTTGCATCAACAAATGACGGAACAATAAGCAAGGTCATAAACTACTATGATTTTGACATCAGAAATCTAACAAGCTCATCGGGAACACTTGCGAACTTCGCTCTCGTTGGAACAAACAGGGGAAGCGTGTTTGAAGTTGCTAACTATGCAGACATATATATTCAATCCACTCGTTCAACAAGTGCAGGAATTGTAGCAACAAATAGAGGAAACATACAAAATGCAGTGTTTACAGGAGATGTGACACTAAACATTGCTCGCGATACTCAAAGTGCAGTTGACTTCACATTCGGCGGAATTGTCGGAGTTAACACCTCTGGAACAATAAGCTATGCATATGCAATGTCAAATATTACAGTTTCAAGAGGCGCTCGTGCAACGACAGAAAATGTCAAAATTGCAGGACTTGTTGGCTCGTCAAACAATGGCGAAATAACATCAGCATATGTCAGTGTGAACATCACGGCAACAACATCAATAGGAAAAGTTGGAGATTTGGCACTGTTTATTGCAAATGTCACAAATGTTTCGTCTTCAAGCGAAAAAGTGACAAGATTCGCCAATGTAGATTCTCAATATTCAGCAGTGCTTGGAACAAGTGCAACCAACTTCATAGTAGAGACCTATCAGACAGTCCCATCAGGACTTGCACTCAACACTCAAGACGCATTCTTCACAATGAACGAGAATGACTTCCCAACACTTGTGTTTGAATCATCACTCAAATCTTCTTGGGGAATTTAAGACGAAAGTCTAACACAAAAAAACCACGGGTTTTACCTGTGGTTTTTTAATTTGCTTTGGGGGTGGGTGCAAAGGTATATTTCGCCATTTTTGCTATTGGTGATTTTTTTGCTTTCAAATGTTCGTGTGACATATTTTTTTCCGTCGTCTGACACACATTCGGCTAAAATTTGGGTGATGTATTTTTTCTCTTTGGTAAGAGAATTTATTTTGTCAAAAAGTGCGTTTGTCAACAGTTTAATTGTTTCTCCATTTTGGTATTTTTTGTCAACAACAATTGACATTAGTAGGCACAAGTTTTCACCTTTATGATATGGCAAAATGTCACTAGCTTCAATTTCGTCATCGGACATTGTGCCGTTTTTGAATTTTTCAAAGCACGCTGGCGTGAGTGGGACAAAGTTAATGTATCCCGCCATTTCTTCATTGTCATAAATTGCGATGTACATATCTGGACAGGCGCCAAGCCACTGTTTGCACCTTTCGAGTGAGCCCATAAGTGTTTCATCTTTATATGCCTTTTGGTCTAGCTCAATGGCTTTTTTGAGCTCATTTTCATTTGTTATTGGTCTTATTATCATATAACAATTATACAACAAACCACAAAAAAGTAAAGTTTTTACTTTTATAGCATCAAAAAAGATTTTTTAAATTAGTTATATACCTTCACTTTTTACAATAAAATATAGTATGAAATTTTTAGTAATAAAAAAGAAAGCAATTTATATTTTTCTCGCAATTTTGCTGGCAGTTTTGTGCGCAGTTTCATTTATGGTTGTTTCAACATCAAGTCCAAAACCCATGTACACCATTGTCATAGATGCAGGGCATGGGGGCATTGACAACGGCTCAATTGGTTACAGTGGCACGCTTGAAAGTGAAATAAATTTATGGTATGCAAAAACGCTTCAACAGTACTGCACAGAGTTTGGTTTTTTTGTTACAATGACACGCACAAACGACAACGGACTTTATAGTCCATTTGCAAAAAACAAGAAAAAAGACGACATGAAGCAAAGGCAAAAAATCATTGAAGACACGTCGCCAGATATGGTTATTAGCATACATATGAACAGTTTCCCCGAAAGTTCTTCTCGTGGGGCGCAGGTGTTTTATGCAAAAGATAGTGCGGAGGGCAAACTTTTAGCTGACAGCATACAAGACCAGTTTGTTAAAAATCTCGTTAAACCAAGACAAAGTAGTGAGGTGGGTGATTATTACATCGTCAACTGCACAACTGCGCCAAGCGTCATCGTGGAGTGTGGGTTTGTTTCTAATCCCGAAGAAGAACAACTCTTACTTCAAGAAGACTACAAAGACAAAGTTTGTTACAGCGTGGTTTGTGGCATATTGAAATATTTAATGATAAATTAAATTTATTTTAAAGCTTTAAATCTGCCTTACTTATTGCAGACTCAAATTTTTCCAACAGTGTTTTGTTGGCAAAGGCATAAAAGCCATATTGTTTATTGGCATACATACAGCCACCAGCCATTTCAATCAAAAACTGACCTGGGGCAATATCCCAAGCATTTTTTGAAAATATGATATAAAGGTCGCACTTGCCATCTGCAAGGTAGGCACTGCTTACGCAAGAAGTGCCAATTAGGCGAAGTCTTTTACAATTTTCGCTTAAATACTGAATATATTTTTGTTGGTCTTTCATATATGTTGCTGAAAAATCTCCAAACAAAACAATGCTATCACAAAGGTCTTTTGTATCTGAAACAAATATTCTTTTGCCGTTTCTATAGGCGCCAAACTTATTTGCATAGTAAATATCTTTTAGCGCTGGGACAATCAAAACAGATATTAGTATTTTGTCATCTTCTTTTAGGCAAAGCTGTGTTCCATATAGTGGTATGTTGTGCTTAAAGTTGCAAGTGCCGTCAATTGGGTCAACAACAAAAGCGTACTTGTTGTTGTTTGATATTTTTTGCTCTTCACCAATAAAAGAAAATTCGGGGAATATCTTCTTGCATTTTTTCAGAATGTAGTTTTGTGTTTCAATATCCCTATTAGTAACATCGTCACCTTCAAACTTGTGGCGAGAAGAAACTTCATAAAATGAATGTTTGTAATATTGTTTTGTTGCCGATTTTGCAATTTTTATTAGTTTTTTTGTTATTTTTTTAATTTTTTTATCTTCCATAATAAATATATTATATCAAAAAAAACTTATAAAAAAAATCAAAAAAGCCAATTACATTTAAAATATTGTTATTTTTTTTAAAATCTATGTGATATAATAACTATATGACAACACTTGAAATTGTTTTTTTATCATTGTTTTTGGTAATTAGTATAAGCTTTTTATACCTTTTATTTTCAAGCGAAATAAAATATATTTTGACATTAAAAAGAAATTGTTTTTTTGGAAGAATAATATATAAATATACAATAAAAAACAAAAATAAATACAATATTGACCTTTCTTGGTGGCAAAATGCTGAGTATGAAGAAGTTGAAATTACTTCAAAAGATAATTTAAAATTACACGGATATTTTTTACATAAAAATGACAAAAAAATCGCCATTGTGGTGCATGGCTATGGAACGCGTGCTTTTGCCATGCAACAATATGTCAAAATGTTTTATGACGAAGGCTATTCTGTGCTAGCAATTGACAATCGCGCGCACGGCAAAAGTCAAGGCAAGTGCATTACTATGGGTTATTTTGAACATATTGATTTGTCCTCATGGGTTGACTACACTGTGAAAAGATATGTTGACTGTGAAATTGTGGTGTTTGGTCTTAGTATGGGTGGGGCGACTGTCTGCCTTTATAGTGGTGACACAAAGCCTAAAAATGTCAAGGCGATAATAAGCGACTGCGCATACTATAGTGCCTACGATGTTGTCCAAAGTCTTTGCGAGCAAAGTATTATTTTAAACTTCTTTCCGTCGCTTTTTGTGTATAATCTATATTTAAAGTATCGTGCAAAATTTAGACTGTCGGACATTGATGTAAAAAATGCAATAAATAAGTGCGATGTTCCTATACTTTTAATTCACGGAAGTCGTGACAAGTTCGTGCCTTTTTATATGCAAGAAGTTTTATTCAAAAATGCACCAGCACATTTATGTCAAAAATATGTGGTGAATGGTGCAGGACATGCCGAGAGTATGACCACGGCAAAAGACGAGTACATAAAAACAGTGAAACAATTTTTGAAAAATAACACATAATATCTTTATGGGATATTATAATTATCACGCAAAAATAAAACAAAAAATAAAGGCAGGCGAACTTGTGAAGTTTGAGTTTGTAGATAGCTACAAATCATATTCGCCATGCCTTGTACTTTATTTCGTTGACGGGAGTGTGTATCCAATAAAAGAGTATATGTTTGATGAATACATCAAAATTTTACAACCTTTTTTAAATTAACACTTTTATTTTTTTTGTTATAATGTTATACTTTTTTTCATGATACAAAAAAACTCAAAAAAAGACATAAGAACATACACCATTGTGCTTTTAAGTATTGCAATAATGATACTTTTCAAATTTATCACACCACCAAGTGGGCTAAACTCAAACTCAATGGCTGTTATTGGAATTTTTATTGGCACACTAATTTTGTGGCTATTTGTGTCTATTGACTGGCCAAGTCTTTTGTGCATAATCATGCTTGGAGTGCTGGGCGGGCTTGACTTTAAGTCACTTTTTGCTTCAAGTTTTGGAAGTGATACATTTATCTTTTTGTTTACAACATTCATAGCAACATATGCCATTTCAAAAACAAATTTAATTAAAAATATTTCCATATGGTTTGTTACAAATCGTCTTGCAAGAAAAGGACCTTGGTGGTTTGTCACTATGTTTTTCTTTGGCGTTATTTTGCTTGGGTGCTTTATGTCACCAACTGTGCTTTTTGTTGTACTTTTGCCAATTCTTGAAAACATACTCAAAATGGCGAAAATAGAAAAACATTCAAAACTTTCAAGTATGCTCATGATGGGACTTGCCTTTTGTGTGTCCATATCGTCTGGCATGACGCCAATTGCTCATGTTTTTCCAGTTATCAGTTTTGGTATTTACGAAAACATTACAGGGAGCGCAATAGACTATGCGTCATATATGGCAATGGCAATTCCAATAGGCGTAGTTTTGACTTTGATTATGATACTTGTGTTTAGGTTTGTGCTAAGGCCAGATGTGAGTAAACTCAAATGTGTAGACAGCGAAGAGCTTAAAAAGCAAAAGTCAAAACTTACTAAAAAAGACATAATTACACTTGTTATATTTTGTTTGATGATTGCAATTTGGGTTGTGCCAAGTTTGCTACAAAATGTTTGGGAAGATTTTTACAAACTATTTAACAGTTACACAACGGCGTTTGCATCGCTTGTTGGCGTTGTTGTTATGTGCATTATAAAAGTTGACGGTAAGCCACTTGTTTCAATTAAGGAGGCAACAAACGGCAATGTGCCATTTTCAAGCTTAGTTATGTGCGCAGGGACTTTGGCACTAAGCGGAGCGCTCACAAATGACAACATAGGCATAGTTAGTTACATAACACAAAATTTAAGTTCTTCACTTGCTATGCTTTCGCCATATTTACTTGTTGTTATTTTTACGCTTTGGGCGATTGTTCAAACAAACTTTTCGTCAAACATGGTCACAGCAACAGTCGTCACGACGGTTGCAGTACCTATCATGCTTGCCGTGACTCGCACTAGTTCGCTCAATGTGACGGCGACAGTTGTTTGTATTGTCGGTATGCTGTCGGCATATGCGTTTATGACGCCACCAAGTATGCCACACATTGCAATAGCAAGTTCAAGCGAGTGGTCAAGCACAAAACATTTTTTAATTTACGGCACAATTTTTGCTATTGTTGCACTTTTGCTTTCAATAAGCTTGGGATATTTTATAGGAATAATGGTATTTTAGGAGAATTTTATGGATTTACAACAATTACGAGAAAAGCTTGAAAAGATAGACAAAAAGCTTGCATCACTTTTTGAAGAGAGAATGAAAGTGATTGAAGAAGTTAGGGTTTATAAAAATAGCAACAACATTCCAGTCTATGACTCTAACAGAGAAAAGAATATGCACGATAAATATGAAGATTATATAACAGATAAAAATTTGATGTCTTATTACATCATGTTTCTAGAAAGTGTGCTTTTGATTTCAAAAAATTATATGTATGACAAAAATCAAGACAAATTGTCTTGAATTTTTATGTCAAGTAGTGGTATACTTTATAAGTTTTTATTATTAGGATGTTTTATATAAATTAGATAGGAGTACTTTATGAAAAACGAGAAGATAAGAAATGTAGCAATAATAGCCCACGTTGACCACGGCAAAACTTCACTTGTCAACGAAATGCTAAAACAAGGCAATGTTTTTCGTGATAATCAAGTGGTTGAAGACAGAGTAATGGACTCAAATGCAATAGAGCGTGAAAGGGGAATAACAATTCTTTCAAAAAACTGCAGTTGTCAATATAAAGGTGTGAAAATCAACATTGTCGACACCCCAGGACACGCAGACTTCGGTGGAGAAGTAGAAAGAGTTCTCAAAATGGTTGACGGTGTTCTTTTGGTAGTTGACGCTTTTGAAGGACCAATGCCACAGACTCGCTTTGTGCTTGAACATGCCCTTAAACTCAACTTGAAAGTTGTTGTCGTTATCAACAAAATCGATAGACCTGATGCAAGAATAAGTGAAGTTGTTGACGAGGTTTTGGAACTATTTATGGACCTTAATGCAAGTGATGAACAACTTGACTCTCCTTTTGTGTTTGCTTCGGCAAGAACAGGGAAGGCAAGTCTTGATATGAATGTGCCTGGCGAAAACTTCATGCCACTTTTTGAAACAATACTTTCTCACATCCCAGCACCAGAGGGCGAGAGCGATGCACCACTTAGAATGCTAGTTTCTTCTTGTGAGCACAACGACTATGTCGGCAAACTTGCAATAGGAAAAATTGAAAGGGGAAGCGTCAAAGTTGGCGACAACATCGTGCTTTGCAACTACCACGACAGTGCAAAAAATTCAAAAGGCAAAATTGTTTCACTTTTCACATATAAAGGTTTAAAGCGTGAGCAAATTCAAAGTGCCGAGTTTGGTGACATCGTTTGTATTGCAGGACTTGAAGATGTGCAAATAGGGGATACAGTTTGTGCCCCAGAAGATGTCACCCCACTTGAATTTGTCAAAATTGCAGAGCCAAGTGTTGAAATGACATTTTTGGTCAACAACAGTCCATTTGCAGGCAAAGAGGGTAAGTTTGTCACAAGCAGACACCTTCGTGAAAGACTTTACAAAGAGGCAGTTAAAGACCTTTCACTTCGTGTGAGCGACACATCAAGCGCCGAGGCGTTCACAGTTTGCGGACGTGGAGAAATGCACCTTAGTATACTCATTGAAAATATGCGTCGTGACGGCTATGAATTTCAAGTCAGTATGCCAAGAGTTAGGTTCAAAACAATTGACGGCAAAAAGTGCGAACCAATAGACATTGTCACACTTGACGTGCCAGCCGACAGCGTTGGAACAGTAATGAACAAAATGGCAATAAGAAAAGGTGAACTTATAAAGATGACTCCAAAAGGCTCACGCATGAAGATGGAATTTTATATCCCAGAGCGTGGACTATTTGGCTACAAGAGTGAACTTTTGACCGACACCAAAGGTGAAGGAATTATGGCATCTACGTTCTATGACTACGAGCCATACAAAGGCGAGATAGACAGGCGTGTTTATGGTTCACTTATTGCATACGAAACAGGTGAGGCCATTGTCTATGGACTTTTCAATGCTCAGGAGCGTGGTGAACTTTTCATCACCCCAGGCACAAAGGTTTATGGCGGAATGGTCGTTGGAAGAAATCCAAAAGGCGACGACCTTGTTGTCAATGTCTGCAAGCGTAAACACCTTTCAAACTGCCGTTCAAGTGCGTCAGACGATGCTTTAAGACTTGAAACGCCAGTTGTTATGAGCCTTGAAGACTGTCTTGAATTTTTGGCTGATGACGAATATTTGGAAGTTACGCCAAAAAGTGTTAGAATAAGAAAGATAATTCTTGACCACAATATGCGTCTTCGTGAGCGTGGCAAGATGCTCAGGGGTGAAAATGAATAAAAAAGACACCGAAAATGACATAAAAAGACAAAGAGCGCACGATATGAAAGTGAACATAAAGCGCATTTGGATATGCGTGGCAATTTTGATACCAGTGTTCATACTTTTGACATATGTGTTTTCTTTCGCAATAAAAAGCGTGGTGCTTATCATGCTTTTAAATATCATTATTGGTGGCTTAATTTGTTTACTTGTTTACATCATTTCTGATAAAATAGAACAAAAAAGAAGAACAAAAGAACTTTTGGATCCGGACAATGATGATCCGTTTTCAGATTAAAAGGGGAAATTATGGCAGTAGCGAACGCAAAAACCATGCCACACAGCATCGAGGCTGAGCAGTCAGTGCTTGCTTGTATGCTTATTGACAACAATGTCGTCACAAAAATCACATCTAGACTTTCATCGTCGGACTTTTATAGTGAGGCACACAAAAGTATATATGAGTCTATGATTGAACTCAATAACACAAACCAGCCAATAGATTTTGTTACCGTTGTAGATAGGCTTGAAAAAGACAACACTCTCCCACAAGTTGGTGGGGCTGACTACATAAACACCTTGACAACTGCACTTCCAAGTGCGGCAAACTTTTCAATCTATGTTGACATTGTCAAAAGAGATAGTCTTCTTCGTGCACTCATAAGCGTGTCAAACCAAATAGCAGAAACGGCATACTCATCTGATGACGGACAAAAGACGCTTGAATATGCCGAAGGGCTTATATATCAACTAGCAGAAAAACAACAACAAAGCGACCTTGAACACATTGCCCCAGCGCTTAGCGAAGCGATATCGAACATGGACGAAATTGCCAAAAACGGCGGAAAAATCAAAGGTATTTCGTCGGGCATTACAGAGTTTGATAAACTCACAAACGGACTTCAAAACAGCGACCTTATTTTGCTTGCGGCGCGTCCTGGCGTTGGTAAAACTTCTTTTGCATTAAATATTGCTATAAATGCTTGTCTAACTCAAAACAAAACTTGTGCAATATTCTCACTCGAAATGCCACGTATTCAACTTGCTCAGCGTGCAATATGCAGTGTCGCAAAGGTCAGTATGAGCAAAGCCAAAAATGGAACACTCACGGCAGAAGATTGGAAATATATTTGGACAGCAAACAAAAAACTCAGCGAAGCCAAGATTTATATTGATGACTCTTCAATGAATAGACCAAACGACATCTTGGACAAGTGTCGAAGACTAAAAAGGGAAAAAGGACTTGACATTGTCGTTATAGACTATCTTCAACTTATGACAGGAATGACAAAGACCGACAATCGTCAGCAAGAGATAAGCGAAATAACAAGATACTTAAAAATTACGGCAAAAGAGCTCAATGTGCCAATCATACTTTTGTCTCAGCTTAGCCGTGCCATTGAACAGCGTAAAGACCATAAGCCAATGCTAAGTGACCTTCGTGAGTCAGGCGCAATCGAACAAGATGCAGATATCGTTCTTTTCATTGATAACCCAGACAAATATAATGATGTTGTTAATCCAAATGAACCAGGAATATGCGAACTTGTCGTTGCAAAGCATAGAAATGGTGAAACAGGTAATATTAAGATGAGATGGGTGCCAGAGTACACGTTGTTTGTTGACCCAGACAAACGCATCGAAAAGCGTGACTATGGCGATGCCGTTAAAGTTGTGCCTGACGGTGCATACGGTGGAGAGCCAGAGAGTAGTGACCAAGACCTTAAAGATTTTGACTTTGACGAAGTTGCTACTGCATTTAACGACAAAAAAATTGACTAATTTGTTTAATTCATTATGACAAAAATTCAAATATATAATATTTTAAAAATAAGTTTAATAGCAGTTGCCATCATGTTTGGTTTTGAACTGCTATTTAGTTTCGACTCAATAACAGACGCCATATCAAGCTATATCGCTAGCATGCATGGCGTCGTTCTTTATTTAATAATATATTTGATTATGGTAATTCAAGTTTGCTTTATACCAATTCCTGTGTATGTAGTTGTCAATGCCTGCATACTAATTGAAAGCATAAATTTGTCACTAAACAGCACTGACGGTTGGATATTCATTGCAGTTACAATGCTTGCATATATGACGGGAGTTGCCATTGCCTATCTTCTTGGCTTAAAGTTTGGAAGCAAAGCAGTCAAATGGTGTGCAGGAAGCGACGAGGACTATCAAAAATGGGTCAAAGTCTTTAACACGAAAGGCAAGTGGTATTATGCACTGACCGTACTGTTGCCAGTATTTCCAGATGACATACTTTGCATTGTCGCTGGGAGCGTAAAAATGAACTTTGGCTTTTTTATGATTGTCAACTTTGTATGTAGATTTATTGGACTAATTGTTATGATTTACTCGCTTGGCTTTGCTCAAAGTTTAAATGACGGCGGTTTTCCTTGGACAGTACTGGGCTGGGGAATTGCTCTTGTTTTGAATGTAGTCGCACTTATAATTTTAGGAGTAAAAATTCATAAAAAACATTCATAAAAATCAATGTTTGATTACTGAATTATTGTGTTATACTAATGATGTTTGGAGAACTTATGAAAAAACTTTTTTTATTTATCATACCACTTGTTTTATGCACTTTTTTTGCAAGTGCTAAAATTTTGCCAAGCGTGTATGCTCAAACTCCTGCCACTTCACAAATAACTTATTTTGCTTTTGGTGACTCAATAAGCGAAGGCACAGTGCTAGAAGAAAATAACTCTTCACACAACACCGAAAACCGTTTTACAAATGTTTTGACTAGCAATATGGAAGAGCTTGTCGGCAGTGTGGACTATCAAAACTATGCAATAGCAGGTCACAAACTTGAAGATTTTGTAAATGTCTATAATAGTACCGAAAATCTTGACACTGCATCTATTGTCACACTTGATATTGGACCAAACAACATATTGGGACCTGCAACTGATACACTTTTGGCAGAAGCAAGCAACATAGGTTCTTTCATGAATATGGCAAATGAAGAAATTGTAAACTATTTAATGCAAAAAGTTGATGCGGCAATGTCAGAAGGAGCACAGTATTTTGCAGACAATTTTGAACAAGACTTTTTGGAATTTTTGTCAAAACTCGACGATAATGCCAATGTCTATGTTATGAACATATATAACCCTTACAAAGAACTATCTCTTCGTTTCAAAGTAGAAATGCCTCCAATAAATCTAGATATAAATTTGCCTTTTGGGGATAAGACAAACGAGTATTTAAATGAAAATGAAATTTGTATAAACAGCACCATTGAAAAGGCAATTCAAAGCATAAGCTCAAATCCACAAGTGACACAAAATGTAACACTTGTTGATGTCAAAGGTGCTTTTGAAGATTATTATACCGCTAACGGAATTGGCGAATATCGTTCACTTATATTGACAAAAGATGAGGCAATAAATAGTCAAGACGTTCCACTTACTGTTGCTTTAATAGCTAATATAACATATTTAATTGACCCACACCCAACAGACAAAGGTCATGCGCTTATCGCACAAACATTTTGGGGCGAAATGAGTGGGGCATGCACACCAGAAAATTTTGAAATAACACATGACGATGAAGCACTTTCTCAAAATACAGATCTAATGTACCTTTATGGCGGGAATTTAAATTTGACTTCAACAAACCCACTAATATGGAAGTTTGGTTCTATTGTTCAAAGTGGTACAACTTTTAATATACCATTTTCTAGTTTACAGCCAAACACACAAAATAGTTTGAAGATAAATACCTTAAATGGTGACACGGCATCTTCTGTTTACTACTCATACAACTTAACTTCCACAATTGACGCGAGTGTCGAAGTTAAGAGTATAGACAAAACTTTCGTTGATATTAACGATTTTTATTGTTACACAATGTCGGCAAATTTTGAAAATACAAACAACATACCCGATGAACTATTTAGCATTGTTTGGACCATCGATGGTGAAGTGCAAAGTTTATCTACAAAACAAATTACATACACACCAAGTCGCACAGAGGCAATAGATGTTAGCGTGTCATTGCACTATGACGGACAAGAAGTTGCAAATGCTGCGACAACTTTTGTTGCAGAGAAAAACCAAACTACAATTTCTGAAATTTCACACAAACAACTTTCTCAGCCAAAACCAAACCAATATCCAAGCTATGAACTTACTGCGACAGTGATAAATTCAGACAATTTAGAGGTAACGGTTGTTTGGTATTTGGGTAGCCAAAAAATTGGTGAAGGCGAAACAATACAATATCCAGCAACGCAAGACGATGTAAATATGTATGCGATTTTAGAGTATAATGGCGAAGAAATTGCTTCATCAAAATACGATTACTCATTTATTGCAAACAAAGGCGGAGATATAAAAGTTTCACAAATAACATACACCGAAGAAAAAACGCCAGGCGATTATTCAACTTACACATTTACAGCAACAGTGGAAAACCCAGAAAGTTATAATGTCAAAGTCGTTTGGTATGTGAATAGCGAAAAGGCGAGTGAAGGTATAACATATTTATACACACCAACACAGGACAATGTTAATTTGTATGCAATTTTAGAGTATGAAGGCGAAGAGATTGCTTCGTCAAAATATGAATATTCATTTGTTGCAAACAAAAGTGCAAATATATTAGTTTCACAAATAACATACACCGAAGAAAAAACTCCTGGCGAGTACTCAACTTACACATTCACGGCGACGGTAGAAAATCAAGATAATTTTGATGTCACAGTCGCTTGGTATGTGAATAATCAAAAGTTAAGTGAAGACGAGGTGTTATCTTACACACCAGAGCAAGAAAATGTAAATATATATGCCATTTTGATGTATAAGGGCGAAGAAGTTGACAAAAGCAAATGCGAGCTTACGCTTTCTGCAAAAAAGTCAAGTAATGTTACTGTTCAAAATATTCATATAGTTGAAGATAAATTCCCAGGCGATTATTCCACATACACATTGACGGCGACAGTAGACAATCAAGACGACTTTGATGTCGCTATCGTTTGGACAAAAGGTGATGACACTTTGGGAAGTGGTGAAATAGTTTCTTACAAGCCAGCAAATTCGGGTGAGCAAACTATTGTTGCATATATTGAGTACAATAACCAGCCACTACCAAACTCACGCTTTGAAAAAACATTTGTTGCAAATCAAAGCGAAACGGCGTACGTTTCAGATGTCTTGGTCACAGAGCATAAAAAACCAGGGCAATATTCAGATTACACATTTTTAGCAAATGTTCAAAATGACGAAGGTTTTGATGTTGATATTGTTTGGCAAGTTGGAAATACAACACTTAGTTCTCACGAAATTTCAATTACATATACACCAGAAAAAGACGAGAGTAATTTAACTGCATATCTTACATATAAAGACCAAAAAATACAAAACAGTGATTTTTCTACAACATTGACTTTCAAGAAAAGTAACAAAGCTTTAATATCAAAAATCACAAAACAAGATATTTTGAAAGGGCCAAATGAATTCAATTCACTATTGTTCACGGTGCAAGTTGACAACAAAGATAATTTTGATGTTGTGGTGGTGTGGACAATGGACGGTGAAGTTGTCGGGCAGGGCGAAACATTTGAATACAACCCACACCAGACAGCCACAAAAAATATACAGGCGTATTTAGTGTTTGAAGGACAAAAAGTTAAAAATAGTGAAAAAGCATTGTCTTTTGCTACTTTTAAAAATGAAATCTCAATACAAGAAATAGAGGTTGAAGAAATTAAAAGTGGAATAAATCAAATCTATTCTTATACATTTACAGCAATGGTCAATAACCCCTACAATTTAATAGGCTATGAAATAAAGTGGTATATTGACGGCGAACTTTTGGGAAGTGGTGACACAATTTCATTTACACCAAACACATTAAAAGAAAAAAATGTTTCAGCGCAGTTATTTTTAAACAATCAAACAACGCAAGAGTTAGTTGCCAATTATTCGCTAAAACCTCAAAAAGACAATTCAATCACTATACTAATTATCGTAAGCATATTTGTCGTAGTTGTTGGAATTGCTATTGCCGTTATATTTATAAGAAAGTATAAAAAAAGTATATATTGAGTTAAAAAATGCTCCAACAGTTTGGAGCATTTCAGACTGTCGAAAAACGGCGTGACCGAAAAATTTTGCAAAATTTTTCTTGCTTTGTTTACTGCAAAACGCCCAAAAACAGTCATTTAGGTGCATCTAAACTCCTGCTTTTGGGCATTTTGCGAGCCTCGCCTCACTTGTTTTTCGGCAGTCTGATTTATTTGTCTACACACTGAAAAATGCTCCAATAGTTTGGAGCATTTTTTAAAACATAATATTTTTTTGTGTTAGTAAGTTATTGTATTGTTTCAAAAACTATGTCGATATTGTTTAGAAAACTAAATTGTTGGTCAAACTGTTCAAGTTGAAAGACAATGCTTACACAAAGAGTTCCGTCTTTAGGTATGACAATTTGCTCAATATCAACTGTGTTTTCGTTCGAACCTGTCAAAGTGTTAAGTGGGGCGTCGGCAAGAGCTTCTGGACTCTGGGCTTGCTTATATGAAGTTGTAAATTTCTGGTCAATGTCATATGCTATGTTTCTAAATTCAACGCCAAGAGCATTTACATCGTTAAGATTCGTTATGGTGAAAGTGAATGAAATTGTAGTTTGCTCTGATGTGAAATTTGTTGCACCTAGCTCCCATCTCCAATCTCCACTTGTTTCAATCAATTCTTCATCATCGTATGCGCCAGAATGACTTCTGTTCAACTCCAAATTGACTTCGTCATTATATCCTTCTGCAAGTTTAGGTCCTTCATATTTTGCGTTTATTCTAACAAACACATTTTCGTCACCGTTATCAAATGACACGGTGTTTGACACGCCAGAGTAGTCAGTCACAATAGAATACACTCCAAATGTTAGAAGTGCCAAACATAAAATCAGCATGAGTATAACAAGGGAAAGCCTTATATATCTTGACTTCATAACAAGCTCCTTTAATTGATTTTAGTATAAACCAAACGATAAAAAAAACAAAACATTTTTATCATATTAACAAAAATACAAAAAATAGTTGCAAAGAAAAGTTTTGTGTGTTAAAATACCACAGACTAGTTAATAAGGAAAGGAGAAACAAATGCCAAACATCAAATCAGCTATAAAAAGAGTCAATGTAAACAAGAAAAAGAATTTAGAAAACAAGTCAATTAAATCTCAAATAAACACTTCAGTTAAAAAGTTTGAAGATGCAGTAAATGCAAAAGATGTTGAAAGTGCAACAAAACTTTATGCTGAGGCAGTTTCTGTAATTGATAGTGCAGCAAACAAAAATGTTATCCACAAAAACACTGCATCAAGAAAGAAATCAAGATTGGCTAAAAAAATTGACGCAATAAGATAATTTATGACAGACAAATAAATTTACGGCATATTTTGTGCCGTATTTTTTTGTTTCACAACATGTGGGTATAGACAAAATAAAAGGCGTGTGTTATCATATATATATTATACATTAGGGAGAGTACTATGCCAATATCGAAATATCACAGAGTTTACAAATTTAAAAACGGAGCAACACTTATTTATTTTAAGCACAACGTGAACAACACCACAAGAGTTACAGGTGGCTTCATAAGTGGTGCACAAAAAGATATCATTCCAGGCACTGCTCACTTTTTGGAGCATATGATGGGTAACCTTGGTGATAAGCAAGATTTGGTGAGAAGAAGTGATATACATACAAATGCTTTCACTACTTCAAGCTGTGTTTGTTTTGAGTTAAACATTCCAAACAAACATCTTGACAAAGGCTTTGATGTTTTGAAGTATATGACCTTCAACAATGATTTTGACCCAAGTTATTTTGAAAATGAGCGCAAAGCCATACTTCAAGAAAATATTTTGTATTCACAAGAAATAAAACATTTAAACGATTTGTATAATTCGTCATATACAGGTCAAAAAATTCTCGGAAGCGAAAAAGATATAAACAAAATAACAATAAAAGATATTCAAGACTATAAAAAAGAAAATTTTGTTTCAGAAAATTATGTTATTTGCGTAACAAGTTCTCTTGATTTTGACACAATCAAACAACAAGTTGAAGAAACCATCATATCAAATCTTCCAAGTGACCCAAGTAAGAGAAACACACCACTTAAAGCAAAAAAGATAGATGCAAAAAGTTACTTTGTTTATGAGCCAATTGCAAATGTCAAGACGCTTCAACTGACTTTTGCTCTTGTTTCTAATATGTCTATTGAAAATGTAAATATTTATGAATATGTCGATAATTTTATTTTTAACGATTCTTTTTCGGGACTTTTATTGGATAAATTCAGAACAGAAAAAGGTCTTGTTTACAGCGCTCAGATGCACAACGAATTAGGCGATAATAACAACGTATACAAGGTTTTTACAGTCACCACATCAAAAGAGCATGTCAATGAAATAATAGAGACACTTGCCGAAGTGCTTGATATAGCACGTCAAGGAATGTCAGAAAAGGAATATGCTGATTACATCTCGAAACTAAAAACAATAGAAACTGATAGAAGAGTTCAACAAAAATTTTTGGATTCATCTGAAATTTTGCAAAGGTACATGCTGGGCTGCAAACTATGGTTTAATAACCCAGTTCACAAAGCAGTTAAGATGACCAGGGAACAAATAAATAATTACTTAAGCAAAACATATAAAAATAAACCTATTTATTTTGACCTTTTGGGAGATTTTGATATTCAAGATGTCTATTCTCCAATGGCAATTCAGAAAATGACAAAATCCAAACGCTTTGAACTTGTCAAAGAAATGTTTGGTAAAAATGTATGTTACTATTCATCCAAAACAGGTGAAGATGTTGACGAAAAAGAATTTGAAAACGAAAGCAAACACAAAGGGTCAGTACAAATCAAACAATCACAGTCTGAAGGTTCGGCTAATGAGCTACTTTTGGCGCTTGCAAATGCTACACTTGATGAAAGACTTCTTATGCTTGAAAGAATATCAAAAGCGGTTGGCGTTGATGACCTTGAATTAAGATTAAAAGAATTTAATTCAAAGAGGAAACTGATTGAGGCGTTTGCTAAGAAATTAAATGTTGCGCTTGATTTAATACAAGGCACAATGGAAGAAATTGCAAGTGGCAATGAAGATGCAGACGAAACTTTGCAAAAGTTAAGAGAGCTTCCTCTCAGCACAAGACTAGAACTAATTAAAAAGTACGCAGCTAAATATAAGCTTATATTAAATTTTGGCTCGCAAAACGCTGATAAACAAGAAGAGTCAAACAGTCAAGAAAAGTCAAACAATCAAGAAGAGATACAAAAATAAACCACAATATGTGGTTTATTTTTTGTTTTGAATATTCAATCTTTTAATTAGCACAACGTGTTTAAAATCACGCTTGATTTGTTCGTTTGTAGGGAAGAATGGGAAAGACGCTTTTTCGTTTCTTGTCTTTATCACAAATTTTTTGACATGTTCTTTAAGGTCTTGCTCACACTGTGCAACTTCTTCATGAACAACATCTTTCATAACAATTCCGGGAACAAAACCGTGAATTTTGCCGTTTTCACGAGTAAAAACAAGAGGAATGCTAATTTTTGAATCATCTTGCTTGTTTTCTGGTGCTTTTTCTTCTTTTTGTTCAAATGCAAAATAGTTACGTTTAACAAATGCCATAATAACCCTCGATTGCAAAAAGTATATCACACAAAAAATTTAAAATCAATTATTATCTTCCAAAATCGCCTCATCTTCACTATTTTTTCGCTTTTTTCGTTGAAATAAAATCACTTTTCCTTTATTTTTCAACATATTAAATAAAATAATAAGGCAGGCAACCCCTATCGCAATATACACAAGCCTTGAAAAAATTGATGCCTGAGTGCCGAAAAAACCTGCAACAAAATCATATTGCAAAAGTCCAATGCTCAGCCAGTTTAGCCCACCTAAAATTAAAACAATAAATGATATAATAACCATATAAATATTTTGTGAATATTTTTTAGTTGTATTCATATTATTTATAATAATAATATTAAAAAAATGTTGACAAATTTGTGCTATGTTGTTACAATACCACATGCTTATTTAAAGGCAAGTGGCATAGCCACTGCGTTTTTTTAATTATTTAGGAGGCTAATTATGGAGCAAGTATATTTAACAAAAGAAGGGAAAAAACAGCTTGAAGAAAAGCTTGATTATTATAAAACAGTGAAAAGACCAGAAGTGATAAAAAGAATTGGTCTTGCTCGTGAGTTCGGAGATCTTAGTGAAAATTCAGAGTATGATGCAGCAAAAGAAGAGCAAGCTCGCATTGAAAGTGAAATAAGTGATATGGAGCAAAAGCTTCATGACTGCATCGTCATCACAAAAGTTGACACTTCAAAAGTTTCTGTTGGTTGCAATGTCGAACTTTTGAACAACACACTTGGTCAAACTGTGACATACAAAATTGTTGGCTCAACAGAGAGCAATCCACTTCAAGGACTTATTTCAAATGAGTCACCAGTTGGCAAGGCAGTGCTTGGCAAAAAAGTTGGCGAAGATGTTGTTGTCACCACTCCAAACGGGGACATTCACTTCACAATCAAAAAAATATTTGCATAAAACATATTAAAAAAAATGTTGAATATTGCGTAATTTTTACGCAATATTTTTTTGTTTTATATATCGACAAAAATACATTATAAAACCAAAATTATTTCTTACCTTTTTTCAAATTTTGCATTTATGCTTGAATGCGAGGTGAGAAATGAGCAAACAAAAATTATTTTATTCATTTTGTAAATACACATTATTTTTTGGACTTTTTTATTTACTTTCGCGGGCACAACTAAACAATGTGATAAGTCCGTTTTCTTTTGGAATGTTTTTCGCACTTGTGTGGTGCAATCAAAACATTTTAATACTTTCGCCACTTTACATAGGGGCGTCATATCTTTCGGCTTTTTCGCTATTTGACCTTTACTCAGCACTTGCGACTTGTTTTGTAATGATAATAATTTATGGAATACACTTAAAGCTTGGCAAGCGAATACTTCCACAACTTATGATTTTGTATGTGCTTTTGTGTCAGGCAGTCAGCGTGTTCTTGGATATATACAGCGGAGTGTCCCCCGTTGTTGTGTTTGTGGAACTTGTGTTTGGGCTACTTTATACCTTTGTGCTTATGAAACTATTTGAAAGTGTTCTTTCTATTGGCTTTGTCAAAAAGTTTACACTAACAAAGGCTATTTGCTTTGGCGTGTTTTTGCTTTCAATATCGTGTGCCCTTAGAAGTGTTGAAATATATGGCTTTGACTTTGCAAAACTTTTCATTTTAATATCTGCAATTTTTTCTAGTCTGATATTGCCAATAACAGAAGGTGGCTTCATCGTCACGCTATTAAGTCTTGGCACACTACTTTATGACAACAATCCCTATCTTGTCGCTCCAATGCTCTTAACATACATAGTGTTGTCTTGTTTTCGTGGCAAGCACAGAATATTCTCAGTACTTGGTATGCTTGTAGTTGAGTGTATGAATGTGTATTATTTCAATTTTTATTACTCAACATCACTTGTTGTGTTTTTGCCGTGCTTAATCACCGCAGTTTTCACAATGGTCATACCTAAAAAGTATTACCAAAAACTCAGCGAGCAGTACAACGCAAGCTTTGCATCAAGAAGTTTGGAAAGTGTTATCAATCGCACGCAAAATGCCATTCATTCACGACTTTTGAAATTATCGCAAGTTTTTTATGAAATGGACAAAGTTTTTCGAAGTATGGTGAAGGGCAGGGCAAGCGAAGACGAACTCAAAGCACTAATGCTAACCGAACTTAAAGGCAAACTGTGTGTAGATTGTCCAGAAAAAAACAGATGTCACAAACTTTATGGCGATGAAACAGAAAAAACTCTTTGTATGCTCATTGACAAAGCGTTTACAAATGGCAGGGTGACACTCATCGACATACCAACGACTCTAACGGGAAGATGTTTCAAAGTAAATCAACTCGTGTATGTGATAAACGACCTTATCTCACAATACAAAAGCTATGCAACTCTTGTTGGCAACATAGACGCCTCAAAAGTGCTGATAAGCGAACAGCTCTATGGCGTAAGTGATGTTTTGCATCGTCTTGCAGATGAAACAAAAAAGACTGTTGATTTTGATGACGGAATGGAGAAGAAAATAAGCGACGAGCTTTTATATAATGACATTGTTTGCAGTGATGTGATTGTTTATCACAAAAACGAAAACGTGGTTTCTTGCACCTTGGAAGTCAAAAAAGAAGACACACTAAAAAGCAAAATACCAAGCATAGTTTCAAAAATAACCAAAAGCAAGATGATTGTTGAGAGTGACCAGACAAGTCCGCACGCAGGTTGGCAAATTTTAACACTCAAAAATGCACCAAAATATGACATCATATTCGGTACAAGTGCTTGCACAAAGTCGTCATCAACAAAAAGTGGCGACACCTATTCACTAATAAGAATAGAAGACGGCAAAATTTTGATGGCACTTTGTGACGGTATGGGCAGTGGAGAAAAAGCGCAAAAGACAAGCACCACAGCCATTTCGCTTGTTGAAAACTTTTACAAGGCAGGATTTCAAAGCGACATAATTCTCTCGTGCGTAAATAAGTTTTTATCCCTTGGTGGTGAAGACACATTTTCTTGCCTTGATATGAGCATAATTGACTTAAATAACGGCAGTGTAGATTTTGTCAAACTTGGTGCAACACTTGGTTTTATCAAGCACGGCGACACCACAACAACAGTTGAGTGTGAAAGTTTGCCACTTGGCATAATCTCCACGCTTTCGCCAACAATAAAGTCCACCATAGTGAGTGCAGGTGATATGATTGTACTTGCAACCGATGGCGTTGCTGATAGCTTTGCATCAGATGAAGAATATACCGATTTTGTCAACAACACAAAAACACTCAATCCACAAGAGTTAGCCGATGCCATAATGGACAAGGCACTTGAAAACAATCACGGAGTGGCGGTGGATGATATGACAATTTTAGTCGCCAAACTATTTTAAAACAAATTTGGGAAAAACACTTTGCACAATGCCCCTTGCGTACAATCGAGTGCAAAGCACACTCATGTACGCTCGTGACATTCTGCTTTGTGTTTTTCTCCAACTTTGTTTTAAAATTAGTTTTTTGACACTTGTCGAGCCTCGTCTACGCCACACAATTTTGCGTTTTTAGTTGTTAGCGTGACATTCTGCTTTGTGTTTTTCTCCAACTTTGTTTTAAAATAACTTTTTTAGTTTTTGCCGAGCCTAGCATCCACCTCGCAATTTTGCGTTTTAGAGTGACATTTTGAACTTTGTTTTAAAATTAGTTTTTTTGATACTTGTCGAGCCTCTTTTGCGTCACACAATTTTGCGTTTTATTGGTGTTGAGAGTGACATTCTGCTTTGTGTTTCGATTGTTATTTTATGAGTATAAATTTTTAGTTTGAAAAGTGTGCAAAATATGTTATAATTTTAATATGCAAAATATATATGATAATGAGCATTTTTTCGCTGAGTATGAAAATATGCGTGGTAAAGAAATCAATGCAAACAATTTGATTGAAAAGCCGATATTTCTTTCAATGCTTCCATCACTTTCTGGGAAAAGAGTTTTGGATATTGGTTGTGGGAGTGGTGGCTTTTGTAGATTTGCAATGTCTAGTGGTGCAAGCTTTGTTATGGGCGTTGACTGTTCAAAAAATATGCTGAGCGTAGCCAAAAGTTATGACGATGGCATAACCTATCTCAATTTGCCAATGGAAAATTTGAGCAAACTAGATGACAAATTTGATGTTATAACAAGTTCACTTGCTTTTCACTATGTTGAAGATTTTGATAGACTTATAGGGGATATCGCAAACTTGCTCAAAGACGGTGGCGAACTTATATTCTCGCAAGAGCACCCAGTTGCAACTGCGTTCAAATCACCAAAAGGCGGTGAAATTGACAAAAAAATAGATATCAAAGGCAAAAGATATTACCTTTTGAGCGATTACAATAACATAGGAAAACGCATAGTGAAGTGGAATGATAGTGGAGTTATTAAATATCACAGAAATTTTAGTTGTATTATCAACACACTAATTCGTCACGGTTTTGTACTTACAAGCCTTATGGATAGTTATGCCGATGAAGAGGCAATAAAAAAAGAACCAAAGTACGCATACCAAAATGACAGACCTTACTTTTTGTTCATAAGCGCAAGAAAGTCTGTTTAATAACTTAGAATAAAAATTCACAGGGCGACCTGTGAATTTTTTGTGGGTTTGTTTGTAAAAAAATGTTGGTTTTTACCAACATTTCAGTTCGTCAGGGACAATAACTTCGCAAACACCTTGTTTTGCCTTGCAAAGTGGACATTCTTCCCAAGCTTCGTCGGAAAAGCTTACATAGCCACACGATGGGCATATCCATCTGACTTTTTTTGCTTTTTTGTAAATTGTTTTGTTTTTGAATTGTTTATAAAGTTCTTCAAAAAGATTTTTGTGTCTAATTTCAACTTCCATAATCATTTCAAAAAGAGTGGCGATGTCATCAAAGCCTTCTTCTTTTGCCGTCTTTGTGAACTCTTCATATGCTTTTGCCTCGAGTTCTTCATCTTCGGCAAGAAGTTTCAAATTGTCCAAAAGTTCCCACTTTTCTTTGAAAGGGAAGCCTGCTGAGATGTTTATGTTGTCTATTTGTTTTTCTTCTGCATCTTGAATTTTTGTGTATAACATTCTTGCATGGTTAAACTCTTGATATGCAATTGTGTCAACTATTTGTGCAATTGCCTCATAGCCGTTATATCTAAAACCATACTCCACAAATTCATATCTTGTCCTTGCTTGGCATTCGGCAGCGTAGGCACGTGCCAAATTTTCATATGTCAAACTGTCTTTTAATTTCATAATATCTCCTTTTAACATTTTTATGATGTCAAAAAAGCAAAATAATATACAATAATTGACCTAAGTTGTTTTTGGTGATATAATTCAGTGTAAAAATTTTTAATCAAAGGACGTTTTATGCAAAATCGTACACACAATTTAGGGGAATTGCGTCTTTGTGACGCTGAGAAAAAAGTTGAACTTTGTGGCTGGCTTGAAAATGTCAGACGCGTCAGTAAAAATCTCGCCTTTATGGTACTTAGAGATTTTTATGGCACAACACAAGTTGTCGTTAATAGTGAAGAGATGATGGCAAAGGTGGACAAAATAAACATTGAGTCCACAATCAAAGTTTGGGGTACTGTTCGTGAAAGGTCAAACAAAAATCCTGACATGGCAACAGGCGACATTGAAGTCGTTTGCGAACAAATTGAAGTGCTTGGGGAGTGCATTTATAACGAACTTCCTTTCCAAATCAACTTCTCAAAAGATGCCGATGAAAACACAAGGCTTAAATATAGATATCTTGATTTAAGAAATCCAAAAGTTAAAGAAAAAATTGTTTTGAGAAGCAAAATTGTGAGTGCTCTTAGACAGGCAATGACAGAAAAAGGATTTTTGGAGATAACAACTCCAATTTTGACATCTTCTTCACCAGAGGGTGCAAGGGACTATCTTGTTCCATCAAGAAACTATCCGGGCAAGTTCTATGCTCTTCCACAGGCACCTCAGCAGTTCAAACAACTTTTGATGGCGTCTGGGTTTGATAGATATTTTCAAATAGCGCCATGTTTTCGTGATGAAGACGCTCGTGCTGACAGGTCACCAGGTGAGTTTTATCAGCTAGATATGGAAATGGCATTTGCAAGTCAAGAAGATGTGTTCTCTGTGATTGAGAGCGTGCTTCCACCTGTTTTTGAAAAGTTTGGTAGTTACAAAAAGGCGTCAAAACCACCTTTTGTTAGAATAAAATACGAAGATGCAATGGACACATATGGCTCTGACAAACCTGACCTTAGAATAGATTTGAAAGTGACTGATTTTACTGATATTGTTAAAGGTGTTGACTTTGAGCCATTCAAAAGTGCAGTCACGAAAGCAGTCATTGTTGACAACTTTACTCATTCAAGAAAAGTCATTGACAAACTTGTTGAAGATGTATTTACTCAACTTGAACAAAAAGTATATTGGTTCAAGATTGACGAAAATGGCAACCTTGTTGGTGGCGTAGCTAAGTTTTTACAGGACAAAAAGTCAGAGATTGACAAATTAAACTTAAAGCCAAACACTTTCGTATGTCTTGCCTCAGGTGAAAAACGTGTCGCACAAAAGACGGCTGGTGTTATGCTTAAAATGCTAGGCAATATTTGTCCAGAGCATATGGATAAAGAAAAGTATGAATTTTGCTGGATAGTTGACTTCCCTATGTATGAAATTGGCGAGGAGTCGGGCAAACTTGAATTTTGTCACAACCCATTCTCAATGCCACAAGGTGGAATAAAAGCACTTGAAAAGGCAGAAAAGAGCACAGAAGAGGCACTAAAAGTTATTGCTTATCAATACGACCTTGTTGTCAACGGAGTTGAACTTTCAAGCGGAGCTGTTAGAAACCATGACCCAAAACTCATGTGCAAGGCATTTGAAATCGTGGGACTTGGCGAAGACGATGTTCGTGCAAAATTCCCAGCAATGTACAACGCATTTTGCTACGGGGCACCACCACATGCAGGAATTGCACCAGGAGTTGACAGAATGGTTATGCTCTTAACGGGCGACGAGAGTATTCGTGAAGTTATTGCATTCCCTATGAACAAAAAAGCACAAGATGTTCTCATGGGCGCACCAAGTGAAGTTGACGAGAAACAACTCCGTGAAGTGCATATAAAAGTTGATTTAAAGGAAGGAGAATAAATGGAACAACAACTTTCAACTGAGATTGATGTCAGAAGAAATAAAATTGAAACATTAAAAAGCGAAGGCGTCATTGTCTACAAAGACAAGTTTGAACGCACGCACAAAATTTGTGAAGCAAGAAAACTTGCTGACGGCGAAAAAGTTAAAGTTTGCGGAAGAATGGTTTTTCGCAGAGTTATGGGCAAGTTTGGCTTTATGCAAATTCGTGATGTTGAAGATAAAATTCAAGTCAGTGTTGGAGTAAACGAACTTGAAGAAAAAGACTATGACTTTTATAAAAAGATGATAGATATAGGTGATTTTGTTGGTGTTGAAGGTGAGATTTATCATACACAAACTGGCGAAATTACAGTTAGGGCACACAGTGTTACGCTTTTGAGTAAGGCACTTCGTCCACTTCCTGAGAAGTTCCATGGACTTGTTGACCAAGAGGCAAAGTACAGACAAAGATATCTTGACTTAATAAGCAATCAAAACGCTCGTGAAGTGTTCTTAGGCAGAAGCAAAGTCATTGCTTTCATCAGAAAATTTTTGGGCGAAAACGGATTTTTGGAAGTTGAAACACCAATTCTTCAATCTGCCGTATGTGGTGCATCAGCAAAACCTTTTATGACACACCACAACGCACTTGACAAGCAGTGCAATCTTCGTATCGCTCCTGAAACATACTTAAAGCAAGTCATAGCTGGTGGCTTTGACAGAGTGTTTGAAGTTGCAAAGTGTTTCAGAAACGAAGGAATGGACACTCAGCACCTTCAAGAGTTCACAATGGTTGAGTGGTACGCATCATATTGGAATTTTGAAGACAATATCAAACTTTACACAAAGTTTATTCAATCTCTTCTTATGGAAGTTAAAGGCAGTCTTCAAATTGAATACCAAGGTCAAAAACTTGACTTTTCTGGAGAGTGGCCAAGAATAAACTATGTTGAAGAAATGAAAAAAGTTTTGGGCTTTGACTTTTTGGAGTGCGAAACAAGAGATGAACTTGTTGCAGAAGTTGTTAAGCGTAAACTATTCAGTGAGTCAGATTTTGACGGAATAAAGACACTTGGTGGAGTTATTGATTATATCTACAAGCGTAAAATTCGTGAAAATATTGTTCAACCAACAGTGCTATATAACTACCCAACATGTTTAATACCACTTGCAAGAAGAAATGACAAAAACAACAAACTCATTGATGTCTTCCAAGTACTTTGCATGGGCAGTGAACTTTGCAAAGCATACAGCGAACTTGTTGACCCAATTGTTCAGCGTGAAGAGCTTGAAAAACAGGCGAGGGCAAAACTCGGTGGCGATGATGAGGCGATGGAACTAGATGAAGATTTTGTTCTTGCCATGGAACATGGTATGCCACCAATTTCAGGTCTTGGCTTTGGTGTTGACAGACTTATGATGTTCCTCTTTAATCAGGAATCTATAAGGGATGTAGTTCTCTTCCCTCTCATGAAATAAAAATAGGCAAAATTAGGGGAAAAGGCTTCAAATAACGGTGCGAAGAAACCTTCGAGTACAAAGTACACTCAGGTTTGCTTCACGCCGTTCTTTTTTGCCTTTTCCACCTACTTTTGCCTATTTTTACTTTTACTATTTTATTATTTTCTACAATATTTTAAAATAAAACTTTTTATTTTGACTTCAAATAACGGTGCGCCTACTTTTGCCTATTTTTACTATTTTTATTATAATTATTTTAATTGTTTTACAATATTTTAAAAGCACACTCATGTACCCGGCGAGCCATTCTACTTTGCCTTTTCCACCTAATTTTGCCTATTTTATATTATCAATATTGTTTTCTATTATCCTTATAAATCGGGGCGAAGAAAGCTTAATTGCAAAGTACACTCAGACCTTCACGCCGTTCTTTTTTGCCTTTGTTTTTAAATTATATCATTGTTTATTTATTATTACCGTAATTAAAGATTTTTAAGATTTAATGTAATAATTATTGTTATTACAAAATACAATTATAATTTAACAAAAAAATACTTGCATTTAAGCATATATTTGTGTATAATGCAAGTGTTTGGGCAATTAACTCAGTTGGTAGAGTGTCACTTTGACGTAGTGGAAGTCAGGAGTTCGAGTCTCTTATTGCCCACCAAACATGAAATAATAAAAATCCACCAGCCTAGCTGGTGGTTTTTCATATAACGGGTAAAACCCTACTTCAAAGGCAGCACGAAATC